>VXOS01000181.1 GCA_009839925.1 Chloroflexota bacterium | reverse complement strand
CTCCTTCGGCTTCTGCGATGCCTAATCGGAACTCGACGCCTTCTCCATCCCCGACAGCGACTGCCACTCCGACACCGACGCCTACTCCGTCTCCAACCCCGACCGCCACTCCATCACCAACCCCGACACCGACAGCCACGCCAACAGCCACGCCAACCCCAACCCCCACTCCCACGCCATCGCCCACTCCCACACCGACGCCGACCCCCACTCCGGTCCCGGGCGAAGTCGCGGCGAGCCCGGAGCGCGTCGAAACGGGCAACGCCGTGGTCGTACAGGCCTCCGCCGCCGGCTCCGTCCTGGCGCGGATCGAGTTCCGAGGCTCCTCGTATCCCCTCGTGCCGGTCGGCGATGGGTTCTGGGGCGTCTTCGCGATCCCGGTGGACGCCGAACCGGGCGAGGAGTCCCTGCGCGTCACCTTCCACGACGCCAACCGCGCACAGATCAGCGAGGCCTCCGCGACCTACGTCGTGTCCGAGATCGAGCGAGATGTCGAGCACATCATGCTGCCTCCCGACGCAGCGGCGCTGCTGAACGAGGACGACGCGCGGCGCGAGGATGAGCTGCGCGCCGAGCAGTTCGCGCAATCCGACCCCGACCCGGCGTGGACCGACGCGTTCCGCATCCCGGTGTCGGGCGGAGTCACGGCCCGGTTCGGCAGCGCCCGCTCCTACGACGGCGGCCCGGTCACCAGCTTCCACAGCGGCGTGGACTACGGCGCCCCAGCCGGCGCCCCCGTGGTCGCCTCCGCGCCCGGCCGTGTCAGCTGGACCGGCGCGATGCCGCTGCGCGGCACCAGCGTGATCGTGGACCACGGCGCCGGCGTGAAGAGCGGCTACCACCACCTCTCACGCATCGATGTCGCCGTCGACGACGTCGTGGCGGCGGGCGACACGATCGGCGCGATCGGCTCGACCGGCGTCTCCACCGGCCCGCACCTACACTGGGAGATCAGCGTTCACGGCGTGAACGTCGACCCGCTCCCCTGGCTCTTCAACTCGTTCCTGGCAAGCGGGGGCATGGCGCCTCCAACGCAGACAGAGTCTGAGCAAGAGTGACGATCGCCGCCGTCTCCACGCGCAGCCTGCGAGGTCCGAGGCTCACCGGCAGCGCGCCCTCCTCGATCAGCAGCTCGCTCTCCTCGGGCGTCCAGCCGCCCTCCGGCCCCACGTAGACCGCGACGGCCGACGCTCCGGGCGCGACGCCGGCGAGCGCCTCGGCGACCGTCGCGCCCGCACCGGGGTCGGCGATCAGCCGCAGCGCCCCGGCGGGAGGCTCCTCGCCGAACGCGGGCAGCGAGGCGCGACCACACTGCTCCGCCGCCTCGATCGCGATGCGCCGCCAGCGCTCGATGCGGCCCTCGCCCGGCTGCAGCACCGCGCGATCGCTGGCGAGCGGCGTGATCGCCGCGACGCCCAGCTCCGTCGCCTTCTCCACGATCCAGTCTCCGCGCTGCCCGCGCGGGAAGGCGCAGAGCAGCGTGACGGCGACCGGCGGATCGGGCAGCGCCTCGAGGGGCTCCCCGATCGTCAGCGTGACACCCTCCGCCGCACTGGCGGCGACGGTTGCTTCCCACTCTCCGCCGCTGCCGTCGAAGACGGCGAGGCCGTCCCCCGGCCGCAGCCGCAGCACGTTGCGCAGCCGGTGCGACCGCGCGCCATCGAGGCGCACCGCTGCGTCCGGCTCGAGCCGCGCGTCCGGCACGAAGAGCCGCCTCACGAGCTCGCCTTCCGTGCCACGACGGCGCACCACTCCTCGTCCTGCTCGACAGCCACCTCGGCGAGACCGGCGCCTCGCGCGGCCGCGACCACCTCCTGCGCGCGATCGGCCATGAAGCCACTGACGGCCAGCCGCCCACCCGGACGCAGCGCCCGCCCCATCGCCGGCAGTAACTCGCACACCACGCCCGAGGAGATGTTCGCCACCACAAAGTCGTACGCCTCCACCACGCCGCGCTCCGGATGGAGCGAGCCTCGCGCCACGTGCACGCGGTCCTCGAGGCCGTTGCGCCGCACGTTCTCACGCGTCGACTCCACCGCGTCCGGGTCCGTGTCGAGCGCGTCGACGCGCGGGGCGCCCAGCCGTGCCGCCGCGAGCGCGAGCACGCCGGAGCCCGTGCCGAGGTCGAGCACCGTGTCTCCGGGCGCGCACTCGCGCTCGATCGCCGCGAGGCAGAGCCGGGTCGTCGGGTGCTGGCCCGTGCCGAACGCCTGCCCCGGATCGAGGCTGATCGCCAGCGCGTCGCCCTCGTTTGCGGGCTCCCATGACGGATGAACCACCAGCCGCCCGATCCGCAGCGTCGTGAAATGCTCGCGCCAGAGCTCGGACCAGTCGAGGTTCTCGACCGCACGGTAGCGCAGCCGGGGCAGCGAGCCGCGCAATGGCAGCGTGGTCAGTCGCCGCCGCAACGCGCGCCGCTCGCGAGGCGCCAGCGGCGCCGGCAGGAACGCGCGGACGGTCGCCTCGCCCGGCTCGACGGTGTAGGCAAAGTCGCGCTCGTCCGAGGTCTGGATGCGCGGCTCGAGGGCAACGGCGCCCGCGGTCAGCGCGCCGAGTGCATCGGCGACCAACTCGGCATCGGAGAGCGCCAGGCGAACCGTCAGCTCGATCCAGGCGGCGGAGCCGCCCGGCGCGGCGCATGCGTTCGCGCCCGCCGCCATGGGGCTAGGAGAAGGCCTCCCGGATCCGGCCGAACAACCCGCGATCGTCGGCCGGCAACGAGGGCGTCCCGAGCGAGTCGGCGCGCTGCTCCCGCAGCTCGCGCTGCGCCACGGGGAGCGTAGTAGGCGTCACCACGGGGGTTCGCACCCGCAAGTCGCCGCCGGCCCGGGGCCGCAGGGGGGG
>VXOS01000088.1:2606-2848 GCA_009839925.1 Chloroflexota bacterium | reverse complement strand
CCTACCCCCTCCCCCCCCCCCCCGTGGGGGCGGGGGGGGGGGGGGGGGGGGCGGGGCCCCCCCCCCCCCGGCGCGCGGCGCCGCTCCGAGCGCGCAACGACGTCCGGGCGTGCGGGCGTGGGGGGGGGGGCCCCCCCCCCCCCAACAACCCGGCGCGACCAAAATAAACGGGCGCCCCACAATTAGGGGGGGGTATAGGGGGGGGGCGGGAGATAAAAAAAAAAAATGGGGGGGGGGGGGGG
>VXOS01000088.1:0-2596 GCA_009839925.1 Chloroflexota bacterium | reverse complement strand
CCCGCCGCGCGCCCCGGCGCCGCGCCGCCACCCCGCGCCGGGCGGGCGGGCGGGGGGGGCGCAGCCCCCACCAGACAAGAGGCGCGGGCGGGCTGACCGCCGCGGGCGGAGCTAGCCGCCGCGCTCGCCGATCGGGACGTAGCTGCGCAGCGTCTCGCCGGTGTAGATCTGGCGGGGGCGGTTGAGCTTGTTGCGCGGGTCGAAGTGGTGCTCGCGCCAGTGGGCGAGCCAGCCGGGCATCCGGCCGAGCGCGAAGAACGGCGTGAAGCCATTCGTCGGAATCCCCAGCGACTCGTAGATGATGCCGCTGTAGAAGTCGACGTTCGGGTAGAGCTGCCGCGCGACGAAGTAGTCGTCGTTGAGCGCGAGTTCCTCGAGCTCCATCGCGATCTCGAGCAGGCGGCCCGACTCGCCGAGTTGGTCCATCACCTTGTGCGCGTGGTCCTTGAGGATCCTCGCGCGCGGGTCGAAATTCTTGTAGACGCGGTGGCCGAAGCCCATCAGGCGCGTGGTGTCGTTGCTGTCCTTCGCCTTGTCCATGAAGACGCGGGCGCTGCCCTCGTTCTCGGCGATGTCGTGCAGCATCTCGATCACGGCCTGGTTCGCGCCGCCGTGGAGCGGCCCCCAGAGCGCCATGATCGCCGCCGAGGCCGAGGCGTAGATGTTCGCGCGTGAGCTGCCCACCATCCGCATCGTGCTCGTCGAGCAGTTCTGCTCGTGGTCGGCGTGCAGGATCAGCAGCGTCTCCACGGCGCGCGTGAAGGTGTCGTTGACCTCGTACTCCTCGGTCGGCAGGCCGAACATCATGTAGAGCATGTTCTCGGCGTAGCTGAGGTCGTTCCGCGGGTAGTTGAAGGGGTGGCCCATCGCGTACTTGAAGGCGACCGCGCAGATCGTCGGCAGCTTCGCGATCAGCCGGTAGGTCGAGATCTCCACCTGCTCCCGGTCCAGCGGGTCCACCGAGTCCGGGTAGAACGTGGAGAGGGCGCCGACCACCGCCGCGCTGACGGCCATCGGGTGCGCCGCCAGCGGGAACGCCCGGTACATGTGCCGGATGTCCTCGTGCAGCAGCGTGTGATTGGTGATGCGCTCCTCGAAGTAGTTGAGCTGGTCCTTCGTCGGCAGGTCGCCGTAAAGCAGCAGGTAGGCGGTTTCGAGGAAGCTGCTGTGCTCCGCAAGCTCCTCGATCGGATAGCCGCGGTAGCGCAGGATGCCCGCCTCGCCGTCGATGAAGGTGATGTCGCTGAGCGTGCTTCCGGTGTTCGCGTAGCCGAGGTCGAGCGTGATCAGGCCGGTGTCGCCGCGGAGGGTGCTCACGTCGATCGCGCGCTCACCCTCGCTGCCCTCGATGATCGGCAGCTCCCAGGTCTGCCCGTCGATGGTCAGCGTCGCTACGTCAGAAGTTACGGGCGCCTCGAGCGTCGTCATCTCTCACCCCTTGCCGCATGGCCGCCTAGCGCGCGGGACGAGCCCGGAGGCCCGCGGCGCTCGCGGCCAGAATCCACCGCCACATAGTGTAGACGGTCGGAGTGATCGACGCGTGAGCGGTTGCTAGCCGTCGTCCTGCCAGCTGCGGATCGCGTCCGCGGCACGCAGCTCCACGCCGCTGCGCCGCTCCTGCAGGATGATCGAGGCGCTCGAGTCGAGCGGGCCGAGGCCGGCGTCGACCGCCTCGGCGACCTCCGCCTCCGCGACCGCGCCGAGCGCGATCGGTACGTCGAACTCCCCGGCCAGCTCGAGCGCGAGCCGCAGATCCTTGAGCGAGAGGTCGAGGGCGAAACCGACGTTGTCGTAAGCGCCCTGGTAGACGATGTTCGGCACGGTGCGGTGAATCAGGTTGCCCTGCCCGAACGAGCCGTTCTGCACCGCCTCCAGCAGCGCCTCCGGGTCGACCCCGGCCTTCACGCCGAGCGTCAGCGCCTCGCCGACGATCACCCGCGCGCTGATCGTGATCAGGTTGTGCACCAGCTTCGCGATCGCCCCCGCGCCCGAGGGCCCGATGTACGAGACCTTGTCGCCGATCAGGTCGAGCACCGGCTTGGCGCGCTCGTAGGCATCCTCCGGACCGCCGACCATCACGGCCAGCGTCGCCAGCTCCGCCCCCTTCGAGCCGCCGCTCACGGGCGCGTCGAGGACGGCGACGTCCTCCCCGGCGAACTCCTCGTGGATGCGCCGCATCAGCGTCGGCGAGTTGGTCGAGAGGTCGACGTAGATCGTGCCCGGCGAGGCGCCGGCCAGCACGCCGCCCTCGCCCAGCGCCACCTGCTCGACCTCGGCCGGGCCAGGCAGCGAGGTGAAGACGATCTCGCGGTCCTCGCTCGCCCCGCGCGGCGTCGCGGCCCAGCGCGCACCGGCGGCGAGGTGCCGCTCGGCGGCCTCGCGGCGGATGTCGTGCACCACCACGTCGTGGCCTCCGGCGATCACATTCATCGCCATGTGCCCGCCCATGTTCCCGAGGCCGATGAAGCCGATGCGCATGGTGCTGCTCCTTGCAACCTGTCCTGCGGGCGCGGGCGCCCGCGGCGCCGGAATTTGAAAAAACGCCCCAACCCGCACGCCGGATTGGAGCCGGCGCTATGCCGCGAAAACCTCAACC
>VXOS01000128.1 GCA_009839925.1 Chloroflexota bacterium | reverse complement strand
TTTTACCACCCCCCACCCCCCACAGCCCTCCTTCCTTTCGGTCGGGGGGGCTCGGATTTGTGTATCCGCGCCCGGGGGGCGGGCCCGCCGCGCCCCGGGCGGGCCGCGGGCGCGCCGAACGTCGTGATCATGCTCGCCGACGACCTCGGGTTCTCCGACCTCGGCTGCTACGGCTCCGAGATCGAGACACCGCACCTCGACCGGCTCGCCGCGGAGGGCCTGCGCTACACGAACTTCCACGTCACGCCGATGTGCTCGCCGACGCGAGCGGCGTTGCTGACCGGCCGCAACTCACACGCCGTCGGCGTGGGCTGGGTGGCGCACGCCGACCCCGGCTTCCCGGGCTACGCGATGGAGCTCGCCGGGGACACACCGACGATGGCCGAGATCCTCCGTGGCGCGGGCTACGCGACGATGATGGTCGGCAAGTGGCACCTCTCCAAGGACACCGCGCTCTCGCCGTTCCAGCGGATGCATTCGTGGCCCGTGCAGCGCGGCTTCGACCGCTACTTCGGCTTCCTCGGTCCGTTCACGAACCTGCACATGCCCAACGAGCTGATGGAGGACAACGCCCGCGTCGAGATCGACCGCTACCCGGACGGCTACTACTTCACCGACGACGCGACGGACCGCGCGATCCGGATGATCCGCGAGCAGAAGGCCGCGGACCCGCGCCAGCCGTTCTTCCTCTACTTCGCCCACGGCGCGCCCCACGCGCCGCTGCACGCCAGGCCCGAGGATATCGAGAAGTACCGAGGGGTCTTCGACGACGGCTGGGATAGCGTCCGCGCGGCGCGCTACCGGCGACAGCTCGAGCTCGGCGTGGTCCCGGAAGGGACCGCGCTGGCGCCGAGGAACAACGAGCGCGGCTACGACGTGCAGCCCTGGGACGAGCTCAACCCTCGCGAGCAGGCGCTGTTCGCGCGCTACGAGGAGCTGTACGCGGCGATGGTCGACAACATCGACCAGAACTTCGGCCGGCTGATGGCCGCCCTCGAGGAGCTGGGGGAACGCGACAACACCATCGTGATCTTCACCTCGGACAACGGCGCGTCGCGCGAGGGCGAAACCGGCGGCACGTCCGAGTACCTCGCAGCCTTCGCGCGGGGCGCGGCCGACATCGACCGCGACTACGCGAAGCTGGACCTGCTTGGCGGGCCGCAGTCGTGGCCGCACTACCCGCGCGGCTGGGCGATGGCCGGGAACACGCCGTTCCGGCTCTACAAGAGCACCACGCATGCGGGTGGCCATCAGGTGCCGTTCATCATCTCCTGGCCGAAGGGCATCGCCGGCGGCGGCGAGCGGCGGCGGCAGTACGCCCACGTCACCGACATCCTGCCGACGATCCTCGAACTCGCAGGCGCCGAGGCGCCGCCCGAGCCCGCCGACGAATCCACGCCCGCCGAGGCCGGCGCCAGCTTCGCGGCGAGCCTGGCGGACGAGTCGACCGCCTCGGCGCACCCGGAGCAGCTCTACGAGATGGTCGGCAACCGCGGCTACTACCGCGACGGCTGGAGCGCCGTCACGCTGCACCAGCGCGGCGCGCCCTACGGCGACGAGGAGTGGGAGCTCTACGACCTCCGCGAGGATCCGACGGAGCTGCACGACCTCGCCGGCGAGCACCCCGAGAGGCTGAAGGAACTCGCCGAGGCGTGGGAGCAGGCGGCCCTCGACAACCAGGTCTACCCGCTCGACGACCACAGCGGCCTGAAGCAGTTGCTGCGCCCTCCGGGGGATGCGCGGCTGGCGGAGCCGCTCACCATCTACCCCGGCACGCCGACCCTCGAGCGCGACCGCTCGCTGCAGCTCACGGGCCGGCGCTCGTTCACGGTCACCTCGCGCTTCCACTACGAGGCGGGCGACGAGGGCG
Source organism: Chloroflexota bacterium (assembly GCA_009839925.1). Lineage (GTDB taxonomy): Bacteria > Chloroflexota > Dehalococcoidia > UBA2979 > UBA2979 > VXMT01. Next base: position 990 of record VXOS01000128.1, on the reverse strand, counting down.
TGATCGTCGCGCACGGCGCGCAGGGCGGCGGCTACGTGCTGTACGTCGAGGGCGGCGAGGTCTGCTTCGTCTACAACGGCTACAGCGACCTGTCGGAGCTTGCCGGCGGCGCTCTGCCCGAGGGCGACCTCGAGGTCGTGTTCGAGTTCACGGCGCAACCCAGGAACCGCGGCGCCATCGAGCTGCGGGTCGACGGCGAGTCACGCGGCCTCCTCGAGGAGCTCGTGCAGCTCCACCCGCTCGCGCCCTTTGAGGGCATCGACATCGGTATCGACCGGCGCTCGCCGGTCTCGTGGGAGCTGTACGAGCGGCACGGCCCGTTCCCCTACAGCGGGCGGCTGACCTCGGTCACCTACACGCCGGGCGACCACGCGCCGGACGCGCCGGCGCTCTCCATCGACGAGATCCGGGCGCGGGCGCTGCGCTTCGATTAGCTGGGGTCCAGCTCCCCTCCGTCATTCCGGCGAAAGCCGGAATCCAGCCGAGGGCAGCGACGAACCCTGACGGCGCAGCGGCCTCGCAGCCCTAGAGGATCTCCCGATACAGATCCCGCCAGGCCGGGTTCTCCGCCTCAATCAACTCCAGCTTCCAGTCGCGCTTCCACTCCTTCAGCCGCTTCTCGCGGGCAATGGCGCTCTCCATCGTCTCGTGACGCTCGAACCAGACAAGCAGATGCGTCCGATAGCGCTGCGAGAAGCCGGTCACGAGGTCGTTCCTGTGCTCCCAGACGCGACGAACGAGGTCGGACGTAACTCCTGTGTAGAGCGTGCCGTTGCGCTTGCTCGCGAGGATGTAGACGCAGGGGGCCCTCAAGGGCTGGCGCTTCCTGCTCACTGCCAGCCACTCCCCGTGTGTCACCCGCGCGTACTGTGGTCCATGCGCGCAGGATAGGGCAGCTTCGGCGTTGACTGTTTCGTGCCATGCCGGGCTCGGGTGCAGAGCGATGGGCTGGCGTGCCTGGATTCCGGCTTTCGCCGGAATGACGGAAAG
>VXOS01000121.1 GCA_009839925.1 Chloroflexota bacterium | reverse complement strand
TCCCTACATCGCAGCCGCGAAGGGCTACGTCGACGACGTGATCGACCCGCGCGAGACGCGCCGCCGCATCGCGACGGCGTTGCAGATGCTGCAGAGCAAGGCAGAATCGCCCCTGGCGAAGAAGCACGGGAACATCCCGCTGTAGTGTCGCCCGAGGGCTGCGCGAGCACGCGCGGCCACGGCGACGCCAGGCGGCGGAAACAACGAGGCGTACGAACGCGCAACCGAAGGAGCCCGCCCGATGGCGAAAATCCCCGTAGCCAATCCGATCGTCGAACTCGACGGCGACGAGATGACGCGCATCATCTGGGCCTGGATCCGCGAACGCCTGATCCTCCCCTACCTCGACATCGACCTGAAGTACTACGACCTCAGCATCCAGTCGCGCGACGCCACCGACGACCAGATCACCGTCGACTGCGCGAAGGCGATCCAGCAGTACGGCGTCGGCGTGAAGTGCGCGACGATCACCGCCGACGAGGACCGCGTCGAGGAGTTCGACCTCAAGGAGATGTGGCCCTCGCCCAACGGCACCATCCGCAACATCCTCGGCGGCACCGTCTTCCGCGAGCCGATCGTGATCTCCAACGTCCCGAGGCTCGTGCCCGGCTGGACGCAGCCGATGGTGATCGGCCGCCACGCCCACGGCGACCAGTACCGCGCTACCGACTTCGTCGTCCCCGGCGCCGGCAAGCTGACGATGACCTTCACCCCCGCCGACGGCGGCGAGCCGACCGAGTACGAGGTGATGGACTTCCCCGGCGGCGGCGCCGCCATGGGCATGTACAACCTCGACGAGTCGATCCGCGGCTTCGCGCGCGCCTGCATGAACTACTCGCTGCAGCGCCAGTTCCCGCTCTACTTCGCGACGAAGAACACCATCCTCAAGCGCTATGACGGCCGCTTCCGCGACCTCTTCCAGCAGGTCTTCGACGATGAGTTCGCCGACAAGTTCGCCGAGGCGGGCCTGACCTACGAGCACCGCCTGATCGACGACATGGTCGCGCAGGCGATGAAGTGGAACGGCGGCTTCGTCTGGGCCTGCAAGAACTACGACGGCGATGTGCAGTCGGACGTGGTGGCGCAGGGCTACGGCTCGCTTGGCCTGATGACCTCGGTGCTGCTCACGCCCGACGGCAACACGGTGGAGGCGGAGGCGGCGCACGGCACCGTCACGCGCCACTACCGCGAGCACCTGCTGGGCAACGAGACCTCGACCAACCCGATCGCCTCGATCTTCGCCTGGACGCGCGGGCTGCAGTACCGCGGCCGCATGGACGACACGCCCGAGGTCGAGCAGTTCGCCGAGGTCGTCGAGCGCGCCTGCATCGAGACCGTCGAGGCGGGCAACATGACCAAGGACCTGGCGATGCACATCGGGCCCGATGTGCCGTTCCTGAACACCGGCGCCTTCTTCGACAGCATCGAGGAGCGCCTGCAGCAGGAGATGGGCTCCTGACCGGCCGCCGTGACCGCGCCCGAAACGGCGCGTAGCAGCAGCGAGGCCGCAGACCGAGAGCAATGCAGACCAGGCGGGCGTCGGCGCGCGACGCGCGGCCCGCAACGCCGAGGGGGATAGCGTGCGGAGCAAGGTGACGATTGTCGGAGCGGGGAACACCGGCGCCACCATGGCGCAGATCCTCGCCTCGCGCGGCTACGCCGACGTCATGCTGATCGACATCGTCGAGGGCCTGCCGCAGGGCAAGGCGCTCGACATCGCCGAGGGCGCCCCCTGGGTCGGCTTCAGCAGCTCCGTCAGCGGCACCAACGACTGGGCCGACACCGCGGGCTCCGACGTCGTCGTCGTCACCTCGGGCGTGGCGCGCAGGCCGGGCATGACGCGCGAGGACCTGCTCGGCACCAACGCCGGCATCGTGCGCAGCGTCGTCGCCCAGGCTGTCGAGCACTCGCCGGACGCCGTGCTGATCATCTTCGCCAACCCGATGGACGCGATGTGCCACGTCGCCCTCGAGACGAGCGGGCTGCCCGTCGCGCGCGTCATCGGCCAGGGCGGGATGCTGGACAGCACGCGCTACCGCACCTTCATCGCGATGGAGCTCGGCGTCTCGGTGCGCGACGTCTCGGCCTGGGTCCTCGGCGGCCACACCGAGGCGACGATGGTCCCGATCGTCTCGACCGCAACCGTCGGCGGCGTCCCGCTGACCGCGTTGATGGCGCAGGACCGCATCGAGGCCGTCGTGGACCGCACGATGAAGGGCGGCGCCGAGATCGTCGGCCTGCTCAAGACCGGATCCGCCTTCACCGCCCCCGCCGCCGCGACGATCGAGATGGTCGACGCGATCCTGCGCGACGAGCGCCGCATCCTCCCCTGCTGCACGCTGCTGGACGGCCAGTGGGGCATCGAGAACGCCTACGTCGGCGCCCCGGTCCTGCTCGGCGCCGGCGGCATCCTCGAGGTCTACGAGCCCCCCCTCGACGCCTCCGAGGTCGCCGCCATCCAGGCCGCCGGCGAGGCGGTGCTGGAGCTGGTTGCGGCTACGCCTGCGGGGTAGGCGGGCGACTTCGGTCGGACGAGATACGAGGGAGCACGAGGCCATGAGCAGCACACGCACCGAGACCGACAGCATGGGCGCCATCGAGGTGGCCGACGACAGGTACTGGGGGGCGCAGACGCAGCGCTCGCTCGAGAACTTCAAGATCGGGGACGAGCGCATGCCGCGCTCGATCATCCGCGCGCTCGGCATCGTCAAGCACGCCTCGGCGAGCGCGAACGAGGGACTCGGCCGGCTCGACCCGGGGCTCGCCGGCGCGATCCGCTCCGCCGCCCAGGAGGTGATCGACGGGGACCTCGACGACCACTTCCCGCTCGTCGTCTGGCAGACCGGCTCCGGCACCCAGT
>VXOS01000177.1 GCA_009839925.1 Chloroflexota bacterium | reverse complement strand
GGGGGGGGGTGTGCTTTTTTTCCTTCACCCCCCGGCGCCCGGGGGGGGCCCCGCCCCCCGCTGCCTCCCACCCGGGGGGCCCCCTCTGTCCCGGGGGCCCCCCCGTCTGTTTCATGCCAACTTGCGGCTGCCGGTATACCCTCGGCGCTCGGAGACCTCGGAGGGGGTGCGCGATGACCTCGGCGACGCAGCACGGGACGATCACGGAAGCGGGGCTGGCCGCGATGCGCAGCCGCATCGGCATCCCCAGCGAGACGCGGCGCTACGGCGCGACCCGCGGGCTGTTCACGCTGATCAACCAGGACTCGGCGCACATCTACGCCATCGGCAGCGGCGACGCCAATCCGCTCTACACGAACGCCGCCTACGCGCGCGCCTCGCACTGGGGCTCGGTCGTCGCGCCGCCGACGATCCTCTTCAACGCCGGCATCGTCGAAGGCCGGCCGATCACGGCGCGGGAGCGCGAGGAGGGCCGCGGCGGCGGTCTGCCCGGCGTCCACGGCATGTTCTCCGGCGCCGACTGGGAGTGGTACCAGCCGCTGCGCGAGGGCGACGAGATCTTCCGCGTCAGCTACCTCTCCGACGCGCAGGAGAAGTCCGGCGTCTTCGCCGGGCGCCAGGTGCTCTCGCTCACCGAGAGCCTCTTCCGCAACCAGCACGGCGAGGTGCTGGCCAAGGAGGTCGAGTGGTCGATGCGCACCGAGCGCGACGGCGCGCGCGAGCGCCAGAAGTACGACTGGGAGCAGCACGAGTACAGCGACGAGGAGCTCGAGCGCATCGACGAGGCGTACGCGAACGAGCGCCCGCGCGGTGCCGAGCCCCGCTACTGGGAGGACGTCCAGGTGGGCGACGCCCTCGACGGCATCGTGCGCGGTCCCTACCGCGCGACGGACGCGGTCGCCTGGGACATCGGCTGGGGAGGCGTCTTCGCGCGCAGCGGCAAGGTCGACTACGACTACCGTCAGCGGCACCCGCGCGCCTACTCGAAGAACCGCTACGGCATCCCGGACATCCCGGAGCGTGTGCACTGGGAGAGCGAGTTCGCCCGCGAGGTGGGCGTGCCGGGCCTCTACGACTACGGCCCGCAGCGCATCGCCTGGGCAAGCACGCTGGTCACCAACTGGATGGGCGACTCCGGCTTCCTCAAGCGCCTCTGGGTGCAGGTCCGCCGCTTCAACGTCGAGGCCGACGTGCAGTGGTACCGCGGCGAGGTCATCGCGAAGCAGATCGAGGACGGCGAGGCGCAGGTGATCTGCGACGTCTGGGCGGAGAACCAGCGCGGCGAGGTGACGGCGCCCGGCCAGGCGATCGTGCTGCTGCCCTCACGCGAGCACGGCGAGGTGAGCATCCCGGCGCGCGGCCAGCCCGGCTACCCGAGCTGGGACGCGGAGACGAAGGTCACGCCGGTGGGCCAGGGCCCGCTCCCGCACCACTCGACCACGCACGGCTTCCTGCTGCCCGGCGTGCAGCGCTGACCGGATGAGGGCGGCGCGCGCAGCGCGCGCTCGTCCGGCGTCCGCCTGACGCTCAGACGCCCACGCCGACGGCCTCCGTGCGGCCGGCGAAGGCCGGCATCACGTCCTCGGCGAAGCGCTGGTACTGCTCGATGATCTCGTCCGCCGTGACACCCGAGGGGTGACCGAGCGTGATGCTCTCGAGGCCGGGGACCTCCTCCTCGAGGGCGTGGAGCCGCTCGATGATCTGCTCGGCCGTGCCGCACAGCACGCTGCCGTTGGCGACTGAGTCTTCGAGCCGTGGCAGCGTTGTGTCGGCGAGCGCCGTGTCCGTGGACTTGAGGTTCTCGATCTGCTCGTCGCTCAACGAGCGCAGCAGGCGCAGCGGCCCGAACATCTTGATGTTCTCCTGGAAGTAGGGCGTGAGCCGCCGGATCGCCTCCTCCTGGCTGTCGGCGATGTAGAAGTGGAAGCCGACGCTGAGGTCCTCGCCCAGCTGGGTCTCACGGCCGGCCCGGGCGTGGGCGGCCTGCCAGGCCTCGACGACGGGGAGCATGATGCCGCTCGCCGCCACGCCGCCGCCTGTCATGCCCTTGAGGCCGTGCCTGACCATGAAGTCCAGCCCACGCTCGGTCGCGCCCTGGATCGGCTGCCAGCACTCGACCGGGTGCGTCGGCCGCGGCACCAGCGAGAGCTCCTCAAGCGGGTCGCCGCGGTAGTCGACGGGCGGGCTCGGCGGGAGGTCGTAGTACTTGCCGTGATGCGAGAAGCGGTCCTCGCGCAGCGCCTTGAGGAGGATCTCGACCTGCTCCTCGAAGAGGTCGCGGTTCGCGTCCTGGTCGAGCAGGGGTGAGCCGAAGGTCTCGACCTCGCGCGTGTGGTAGCCGCGCCCGACGCCCATGATCACGCGCCCGCCGGTGAGGATGTCCGCGACGGCGAAGTCCTCAGCGAGGCGCAGCGGGTGCCACATCGGCGTGATGTTGAAGCCGCAGCCGAGCTTGACGTTCTCGGTGACGTGGGCGAGGTGGACGTAGAGCATCAGCAGGTTCGGCAGGCACTCGTAGCCCTCGGGCTGGAAGTGGTGCTCGGCCGTCCAGAACGAGTAGTAGCCGAGCCGGTCGACCGCCTTCGCGACCTGTTCCGCCTTGTCGTGGGCGCCCGCCAGGACCTCGTTCGGGTAGTGGCGCTGCATGACCGGCGTGCCGCCGTAGCCGATGTTGTCGAGGTCGACGTGGCCGGTGTAGAGCGTCTCGAACCGCTTGAGCATGCCTGCCTCCGTTTCGGCCGTCGCGGGGGAGTGTAACCGAGCACGCCGTTAGGGCGACCAGCGGCCACGCCTCGCCTCGCCGCAGCGCCCGCGGCGCCCTCGCCGCCCGCGCTGGCGCACGGCGCCCCCTCCCCCGGCTGTTACAGATCTCCGAGCCCCCGGGACGTACAGGTCAAGGCGGGTGGGG
>VXOS01000191.1 GCA_009839925.1 Chloroflexota bacterium | reverse complement strand
GGGGGGGGGGGGGGGGGGGGGGGGGGGGGGGGGGGGGGGGGGCGGGGGGGGCCCCGCCCCCCCCCCCACCGCCAGCACCGCGATCGACAGCAGCCGCCAGACAATCTTCCGTGACGCCATCACTACCCCTCGGCATTCGTCCACGCCTACCGGAGATAGACGTTGACACTATGACTACGTATTAGGTTAGACTGCATTTCGGCATCAGTCCAGAGCCTTACGAGGTCGTAGTGCGAATCGTACCACGACTCCGCTCCAAGCGAACAAGGGAGCAATGCCCGGACTCATGACGAACGTGGCAGACAGCGCAGGACGAATCCGGGGACCCGCACTGCTCGGCCGCCGCTCGCGCTGGCTCGTGGCGGCGCTGCTCACGGCCGTCGCCGCGGCCGTGGTCCTCCGGGCCGCCGACGGCGCGCTGCTGCGGGAGGGCATCGCGGAGCTGGCGAGGCGCCCGGGCCTGCTCGCGCTCTTCCTCGGCGGCTACGCGGCAGCGTTCGTGCTGCGGGCGTTCGCCTGGCGCGTGCTGCTCGGGCGCGAGCGCCGAGGCGCGAGCAGCGGACGCCTGATCGCGATCCTGCACGCCGCGCTGCTCGCCAACCACGCGCTGCCGGTCAAGGCGGGCGAGTTGCTGCGACCCGCCCTCGCAGCCCGCGCCGGCATCCCGATCGCCGACGCGACCGTCTCGACGGTCGTCGCCCGGGTGCTCGACGTCGCCGCCCTGCTGGCCATCGCCGCTGCCCTGCTGCCGCTGACCGCGGGCGGGGAGGGCGCGACGGTGCTCGCCATTCCGGCGCTGCTGCTCGCCGCCGCCGGCGTGGGGTTGCTCTGGTTCCGCCGCACGAGCCTCGCCGGAACCGGCTTCGAGGTGTTCGACCGGCTCTGGACGCGCGCGCGTGACTCGCTCCGCGCGCTCCCACTTCGCGCCGTCCTGATCGCGTTCGCCATCACGGTGCCGAGCTGGCTGTTGGAGTCCGTCGTGCTCTACGCGGCGGCGCAGGCGCTCGGCCTCGAACTCTCGCTGCCTGCCGCGGCGGCGGTGACGGCCTTCACGATTCTCTTCCAGGTCGTGCACCTCACGCCGGGCGGGATCGGCGTCTACGAGGCAAGCATGACGGCCGCCCTGCAGGCACAGGGCATGCCCGGCGGCGAGGCGCTCACGCTTGCCGTGCTCACGCACGGGCTCAAGTTCGCCTACGCCTTCGGCCTCGGCGCGCCGCTGACACTGCTCGCCGTCGCCGGGCTGCCCTCGCTCAGCCGTCTGCGCGGAAGCCGCGAGGACTCGAAGCGCGCCGGCCGTTTCGAGATCGTTGCGGCGCGGCTCTGGAACGTGCTCAACGAGGGCAAGCCGTTCACTCCGGTCTTCGTCGCCGGCGTGCTGTTGCTGCTCGGCCTCCCGCACCTCGCCGATGGCGGCTACTGGCTGCGGCAACTCGTCGCCCTTGTCGCGCTGCTGCCGCTGTTCGTCCTCTTCTACCGCTACGCCTTCCCGCTGCATCTGCGCGGCGGGCTGTGGGTGCTGCTCGCGGCCTGCCTCGCGCTGTTCCGCTTCATCGACGTGCAGGCGATCGCCCTCGTGCTCGCGCTCTACCTCGGCTTCACCGTCGTGCTCTGGGGTTCCGTCTACTACCACCTGCGCATCGGCACGCCCTGGACGAACGGGCTGCGCTTCTGGCGGCTCGTGCTGGAGAACCCCGACCCGACCAGCGGCAACTTCCTGGAGCAGGTTCCCAAGCTCCTGATCCTCGTGCTGCTCTCCGGCTTCCTCGTGGACCACCCCGGCCCGCTCTCGATCGCGGCCGTCGAGGCGTTCACGGTCGGCGGCGCCGTCCTCGCGGTCCTCACCCACCAGTGGTGGTTCACCTGGGCGCCGCCGGACCCGCTAGCCCCGACGCGGCTGCGCAACGAGGACGGCCCCGGCCTCTGCCGCCGCGTCATCCTGATCGTGATCGACGGCTGTCGCGCCGACCGCTTCGCCGAGGCGCGTACGCCGTTCCTTGACCGTCTCGCCGCCGCGGGCCTTGCCTGCGAGGACATGCGCACCGTCTACCCGGCGCGCACGGTCACCGCCTTCACCTCGATGCTGACGGGCGCGACGCCGCGCGTGCACGGCATGCGCAGCAACTTCGTGCCCTCGCTCGGCGCGAAGTGCGAGTCGATCTTCGACGTGCTGAAGCAGCGCGGGATGCGCGGCCGCCTCGCCGGCATCGCGCACCTCGTCGACTCGTTTGGCGAGGAGACCGTGGAGACGGTCACCGCCGTGACGCCGAACGAGGAGATCGACGACGCGCTCGTCGCCCGCGCGCGCGAGGTCATGCGGCGCGACGACCCCCAATTGCTGGTGCTGCAGACGCTGTCGGTCGACCAGACCGGCCACGCGCGGGGCAGCTACTACCCCGAGTACCTCGAGCGTATCGAGGCGACCGACCGGCTGCTCGAGGAGTTCGTCGGCTGGTGCCGCGAGGAGGGCTACCTCGAGGGCGCGACGCTGATCGTGACCTCGGATCACGGCCAGGGGCGCGGCATCGGCGGGCACGGCCACCTCACGGAGCCAGAGCGGCGCGTGCCCTTCATCGCCTGGGGCGAGGGCGTCCCGTCCGGCGTGCGCATCGAGGACGACCGCAGCCTGCTCGATGTCGCGCCGACGCTTGCGTACTACCTCGGCACGCCGCCGCCGGCACGGTCGGTCGGCCAGGTGCTGTTCACGCCGGACGGTCTGCCGCCACGGAACGACGGCCCGCTCGCGATCATCATTCCCGCCTACAACGAGGCGGAGGTGCTCCCGGAGGTGCTCGCCCGCATCCCGCGCGCGCAGCTCGGCGAGGCCGTCGCGATCGTGGTCGACGACGGTTCCGAGGACGGCACCGCCCTCGTCGCGGAGCGCACGGGCGCGGACCTCGTGGTGCGGCACGAGCGGAACCGTGGGCTCGGCGCGGCGCTGCGCACGGGCCTCGAGACCGCGCGCGGGCTCAACGCGCAGGCCGCCGTCTACCTGGACGCCGATCTCGAGTACGACCCGGCGGAGATCCCCGCGCTGCTCGCGCCGGTCGAGGCCGGCGAGGCGGACTACGTCCTCGGCTCGCGCTTCCTCGGACGCCGCGAGGGGCACGCGCTCTGGCGCTCCTCGGGGAATCGCGTCTTCACGCTGGCGCTGAGCTTCGCGGCCGGTCGCCGCATCTCGGATGGTCAGACGGGCTTCCGCGCCTTCTCGGCGCGCGCGCTGAACGTGGCGGAGATCGTCCACGACTACAACTACGCGCAGGTCCTCACGCTGGACCTGCTGCACAAGGGGATGCGCCTCGCCGAGGTAACGATCTCCTACCGCAGCCGCAGCCGCGGCCGCTCATTCATCAACGGGCACTACCTCTGGCGCGTGCCGCTCGGCATGGCGCGGGAGTTGTTGGGTAGTCAGCCATAGCGCCACCCGGCGCGGAGGGAGGAATCGAGTCATGAGAGTGTCATTGGGAGGCCTGCGCACGTTCGCGGCGCTCGTGATCCTCGCGGCGTTCGCGGCGCTTGTCGCCGCCTGCGACGGCGACGACGGCGAGGACCGGCCGGGCACGGTGGAGGTCGTGAACGAAGGCTCGGCTTCGGTGTCGGCCTCCGTCTCCGGGACGCACACCGGCACCGGCTCGGCGAGCGGTACGCACACGCACACTGGTACCGGCTCGGCGACCGGCACGGGAACGGGAACCGGCACAGGCACCGCGACCGGAACCGGCACGGTGACCGGGACTGGCCAGCGGGGCCTCTTTATTCCGGTGGGTCAGCCTGCCGAGACGGAAGGCCCTACCAAGTCGGACGGCTACTACAACCCGACCACGAACCGGGAGATCTACCAGAAGATCGCCTCCGACTATCAGGAGATCGCCTCACTCACCAACGTAATCAAGGATGGCGAACCCTTGCCCGCGGCGGAGATCTGGCTGCTCTATGAAGCCGGTCCTCACACCCGCATCGGCAACCAGAGCCGGACACTCCGCAGCTTCGCTGCCGGCACCACGCCGGGCCGCTATTTCCCGGATGCCGCGGAGTTCTACGGCTCCGGCACGTTCCTCGACAGCCCGATCCAGAACGCGGTGCGCCAGCGTGGCGACGCGGCGGAGTACACCGACGCGCAACGGCGCCAGGCCATCAACAAGGGCATCCTCAGAGTCCTCTACCACTGGTCCAAGTTCTACATGATCATTGGCGGCGAGTTCATGAGATCAGGCCTCGTGGACGAGGCATGGGCCGTTTACGTCGGCGAGGAAGTCGACGGGGAGTACCCGAACTCGCTGGCTGCCCTCGCCCGGTCGCGGGAGGGCAACTTCGGCAGGGAGGGGACGCTGGACATTCCTCTCCGCGAGGCGATGGAGCGAGCCCGGCAGGCAGCCGACGCCGGAGACGAAGCGGCCTACGCAGCCGCGGAGCGGGACGTGTACTCGCGGTTCAACGCCATCTTCTACCTGGCAACCGTGCGGTACATCGGCATCGCGCAGGAAGACGTAGCGAGCGGCGAGGACCCGGGCACGCACCAGGTCGAAGCGCTGGCGTTCTACCAGTCGATCCAGCCTGAGGTCGCCAAGGCCGACCCGGCTGCCGACGAGACGATCATCGCCTACCTCACGGCTGAGCCGGACCAGGTCACGGCTGCGTCGCGGGACGCGGCGCTGGCCGCGCTCAACGGGGCGGCGGAGGCCCTCCTGCTGAACCAGAGCGACCTGGTGGCCAGCTACTAGCGACCAGTCCCGAGGCGACGCCGGCGGCGGGGCGGCCCCTGCCCCAAGCTCCGCCGCCGGCGCCCCGGGCTCGGAGGACCAGACCATGAAAGTCACCATCGCGGGCTACGGCTCCATCGGACACTACGTCGCCGATCTGTTCCGCGACCTCGAACCTGCCCTCTACGACCCACCGCTCGGCCTCGGCACGGTCGACGATCTGCGCGACACGGACGTCGTCATCGTCTGCGTGCCGACGCCGCCCCTGCCCTCCGGCGCGTGCGACACCTCGATCGTCGAGGAAGTCGTGGGGCTCGCCGATCCGCGGGTGGCAATCGTCTGTCACAGCACGGTGGCCATCGGCACGACGGAGCGGCTGATCGCGGAGACGGGGAAGCCGATCGTTTTCGTCCCCGAGTATGCGGGCGAGGCGGACGGCCACCCGCTGCGCAACCCGGCGAACCGCCGCTTCCTCATCTACGGCGGCCACGAGCCGGCCACGTCGGCGGTGCAGGCGCTCTACGAGCGCGCGTACGGCCCCGGCCTGCGGCACTTCCGCGTCGCCCCGACGCTCGCCGAGGTCGTGAAGTACATGGAGAACGCCTTCCTCGCCGCGAAGGTCGCGTTCTGCAACGAGTTCTTCGACCTCTGCAAGGCGGCGGGCGTGGACTACGAGTGGGCGCGCCTGCTCTGGCTGCAGGACGATCGCATCAACCCCAGCCACACCGTCGTCACCGAGGAACGCGGCTACGGCGGGCAGTGCCTGCCCAAGGACGTGGCCGCGGTCTGCGAGAGCGCCCGCGAACTGGGCGCGCCGATGACGATCCTCGAGGCGGTCCAGGCGGCAAACGTCAGGCACCGAATCGGCGGTGCAAGCACGGCGGCGGCCGCAAGCGCCGCCCCAGTGGAAGCAACACTCAGATGAACGGACGACGGATGAAGATCGGCGGCATGAGCCGCTGCGACTGCGGGCGCCACACCTGGATGGTGCTCCACGAACAGGAGGGCGGGACGCACGTCTGCCTGCGCGTGCACGCCGACCTCGCGAGCTGGTTCACGCCCGACCACGGCGGCATCACGCGCCTCGTCCGGGGCCTCGGCGACGTGCTGCAGAGTGTCGGCCAGGAGCCGCGCGCGGTGATCGTGAGCTATGACGAGAAGCGCCGCATCCGGCTGCGCCTGCGCCTCGCCGGGAGCCTCGGCGATACGGACGTGGAATGCGAGCCGGGCGTCGCCCTGCTCGCCGCCGAGCGGATCGGGCTGCCGATCCTGCTGGAATCGGCGGCGCCTGTCGGCGATCCGCGGGCGCGCCCCGTCGAGCCGGCGCCGACCGCGATCCCCGAGGTCTACCGCGAGGCGCTGGCCGAGCTGGGGCTGCTGGAGGGGGCGCCGGACTGCTCGGACCGGGTCGACTGATCTGACTGCGCGGGCGGTCCCCGGCGCCCCGCGCGCGGTCGCCAGCTCCGGGCCGCCCAGGCCGCCAGAGCGACGCCTCCGAGTCCGAGCCAGGCGACCGTGAGCAGCCAGGTCTCGGTAGTCCACGAGGTGTACTGCGGGAACAGCCCGGCCACGCCTCGGAAGAACACGGCCTGCAGCTCGAACGGGTCGACCGCGATCACGACCTCGCGCGAGCGTCCGGCCTCGGCCAGCGCCGCCGTCACCGCGAGCGAGTAGCCGCCGAGCGCCACGAGCGCCGCGCGCCAGGCACGGCCGTCCCTCGAGGCGACGAGGACGAGCGGGATCGGCAGCAGCGGGAAGACCGTCACCAGCGTGCGGCCGGGGAACCACCAGCCCATCATCGTGATCACGACGAAGGTCGCGATCAGCACCTGCACCGCGACGAGGCCCAGCACGAGGCGCTGCCTCGCGTCGCCGCGCGCCAGCAGGAGCACTCCCGGGACGACCGCCAGCAGCAGCGGCGCCCAGCGCGCGACGCCGAACCGGCGGTCGATCAGCAGCCCCCACAGCCGGTAGACCCGGTCGCCGAGTTCGACGTGCTCCCCGACGATCGTGGCGGTGGAGCCGCCCGCGTAGACGAGGTTCACGTTGTAGGGCGTCAGCGACTCGTAGGTCGCGAGGTGGAACGCGCCGTAGGCGAGCGCGGAGACGGCGCCGACGACGACGAGTAGCGCGCGCCCTCGGGGTTCCGCGCGCCAGAGCACGTAGAGCGCCACCAGCGCGGCGAGCGGCGCGTACTTCGCCCCCAACCACGGCAGCGCCGAGAGCAGCAGCACCAGCACCACCACGCGGGGGGCGGAGAGCCGCTCGCGGTCCGTCGCGACGAGCAGCGCGCCGACCAGCGCGAGGGCGGCCGGCGCCTCGGGATAGACCTCGGACGAGTAGATGAACGCCGTCGCGCTGAGGGCGACGGCTGCCGTCGCGAGCCACACCAGCCACGGCCGCGCCTCGGTCAGTCGCAGCGCGAGCAGGTAGGCAAGCGCCCAGACCAGCGCTGCGAGGAGCACGAGCTGGACCTGCGCGCCCACCAGTCCGTCGAGGGCGAAGCCCGGCAGCAGCAGCACGGACAGCCCGACGTTGTGCGGGCTGAGCACCCGCCCGTCCTCGAGCGGTACCGACTGCGTCCAGAGCCCGTCGCGGTGGTCGAAGAACGACTCGTACGAGCGCGTCGCGTACTGCTCGCGGAGGTCGAGGTTGCCGTCCTGCAGCAGGCTCTGCGTTGTGATCAGGTAGAACGGCTCGTCGCCGGTGATCGAGGCGCCCCGGCTCGCGCGGATGTCGATCGACGTGCTGTAGACGACGGCCAGCACGGCGAAGAGCGCAATCGCCCCGGCCGGGCCCGGCCGGGCGCGGGCGAGTTGCGCCAGGCGGCGTGTCGCATCCGTCAGTCGCACGGTGCGCTCCGGGAGGCGTTGGCGGCAGTCGAGAGCTCCTCGAAATCCCTCACGCCGCCATTGTCGCACCACAGCGGGGCCGCCACCGCTTCCTGTCGAGCCGCGTGATGATCGACCGTTGGCTGGAGGACGGTGTGATTCGTCCGGCAAGCCGGGCCGGCGAGACCCCTCGTATCGTCTTCATCGCATCGGAGTCGCACCGGTCCGCGCACGAGATCGATTTCGATCGCTTCGGTGAGTTCGCCGAGTTCGGGACACGGGAAAGCATGAGGCACTATGGCCTGAGCAAGCTGGCCATGTGCACGCTCGCCAGCGAGCTCTCCCGTCGCCTGAATCCGCGCGAGAGCGTGGAGGTCGCGGTGCATGCGATGTGCCCGGGAGGGGTTGCTACCGACATCTCCCGAGACACGCCGCTCCTGCTGAAGCCGCTAGTCGGCCCGCTGCTCAGGCGCTTCTTCCAGGCACCGCACGAGGCCATCGGACCGGTCATCTACCTCTGTTGCGCCGAGGATGCCGGTACGGCCACGGGGATCTATCTGCACATGATGCAACGCAAGCCGGTCTCGCGAGCCGCTTCGGATCCGGCCAACGGCGCCAGGCTGTGGGAAGCGAGCGAAACGCTGGTGGCGAAGTCGCGCGAGTTACGCTGAACGTCCCCGCCGCGCGAAAGCCGACTATCGCCAGACGATCCGGCCGATGCCGAGCACCATGCACCGCCGCGACAGGCGCTGGACCGCGAATGCCCGACGTACCGGTCACCGAGGCGTGACGGGGTGTCCCAGCGTGTCTGGTCCACCGGTCCCCTGGCCAGGGCCAGGGGCTCGAACGATCAGCGCAACGGCCAGTAGCCCGCCGCTATGAGACCGACCACTTCCCAGCGCTCCCCGGTTCAGCGCCCCTAGGGCGTAGCGGCCACTTCAGGCTGGTCGTCGTAGTAACGGGACATGAAGAGCAGCCCGTCGTAGCGGATGGCCCACGTATGTGCGTACAGGAGCTCCGAGGTCCTGGTATTGGGGAAGACGCTACTGACCCAGATCCCATCCTCGGTGGCTGCTGCAAGCTCCTCGCCCAGGTTCCGGCCACCTGACCGAGTGATGTCCTTCAAGTCCGCGCCAAGGAGTTGCGGGGCAAGATGCACGACCACCAGGATGTCGTTCTCGTCGGCCAGGGTCAGGCCCCACTGGCCGGCCACGCTGTCCTCGCTGCTGTAGTGAGTGATGGTGGCCTCGAGGCCGTGGGTCTTGTAGTACTCGATGGCCTGGTCCACGTACGCGATGGTATCGCCGGCTGGGTCGTCAACGCGCACGTAGTACCCGGATGCGAAGAGCATGCCGTCGCGGCGCACGGCGTACGAGACCTTGGGCACCTCGTTCAGCGTGACCGGGTGGGGCCACAGGTACTCCACCCAGACGCCCTCTTCGGTGGCTTCAGCCAGTGCTTCGCCCAGCCGGTAGCCGTCGGAGCCGACCACGTCCTTGATATCGATCCCGATCAGGTTGGGCAGCAGCGGGTGGACGTGATAGATGTCGTCCGCGTCGGTGGCGAAGAGGTACCACTCACCCTCGAAGCTGGCGACGCTGTTGTAGAACCGGAGGAATGACTCGAGGCCGTCGCGCTCGTAGCGCTCGACGGCGTTGGTCACGTACTCAATCGTGTACTCCCTCGGGTCGGCGTCCCGCCAGGCTGGGATCTCGACCTCGGCCCCTCCGACGTAGTAGCCGGAGGCGAAGATCAGCCCGTCGTGACGAATGGCCCAGGTGACCTTCTGCTGCTCCACCCGGGATACCGGGTGCGGCCACAGGTACCTTACCCAGATACCCTCGTCGGTGGCCTGGGCAATCTCCTTGCCCAGCTCCTGCCCGTCGGAACCGACGACGCCCTTGATGTCGGTGTTGATCAGGTGCGGAAAGATGGGGTGCGCGAGGTAGATGTCGTCGGCCCCGATGAGGAACAGGTAGAGCTGGCCCTCCAGGCTGTCCTCACTGTTGTAGTGAGCAATGACCGCGTCGAGACCGTCCCGGTCATACTTTGCGATGGCGCGGTCGACGTACTCCTTGACGGAGAACGCCACGTCCTCGACGAGCGCGGAGTGACTCGTCCCGAACACGAGTCCGTCATGGCTGACGACGAACAGGCGCCGCGGCTCCTCTTGCCTGGTGGCCGGGTTGACGCCGCGAGTGACGAGCCAGGTGCCGTCCGCGGTGGCGTCTTCTATCAACCTTGCGAAGCCGGAGAAGGTCGAGCCTGCGCCGACGTACTGACCTTCCAGCGCGGGGATGCTGCCGTAGACCAGCAAGATGGTGTCGGCCTCGTCCAACAGGATCAGTCGGCGACCCGCTTCAGCGCTGTCCTCCGAGCGGTAGAACGCAACGGTGGCGTCCCGTCCATGCTCGTTGTAGTAGTCGATGGCGCCGGTGACGTAGGCCCTGCTGATCTCGTCGTCGCTCAGAGTCGTTGGCTGCGGCTCCGGGGTGGCGGTCGCAGTGGCCTCGGGGGTGGCAGTTGCAATTGGGGTGGCCGCCGGGGTGGCAGTTGCCGTTGTCGTTGGAGTCGCAGGCTCGTCGTCGTCACAGGCAACTGCAATAGTTGCAACTGAAGCGACAATTAGAACCAACACTAAAGCGTTGACACTGGCGGGTATTCGTCCCCAGATAAACTGTGCCCAGTTCACTCGTGTTTCACTCGCTCTGTTGGTCCGCAAGAGTGTCCCCTATCCTGCGCAGCACATAACCGATACCCTATCTCACGCGCCGCTAGGTGTCGACTGTGACGGCTTGCGGAAGTGGCATCCGTGGCGGGTAGTATCTAAATGCCTCCGAAATCCAACAGCCGCACCGGAATCCGCTACGAACCGGATGAACCGTGCCCGCCACTACTGGCGGTAACTTCGGCACTACAGATACTCGTACCGAACACGATCAGCCTCGTCATGCTGGCGGCGCTCGTGGTGCGGGCGTCCGGAGAGCCGGACGCATATCTGTCGTGGGTGACGTTCACCGTACTGGCAGTCACCGGCGCGAGCATGATCCTGCAGACCCTGCGGCTGCGGCAGTTCGGTTCGGGCCGCCTCGTTGTGGCGAACTTCAATGTGCCGTTCCTGGCGGTGTGCGCGCTGGCTCTCTCGGTTGGCGGCCCAGAGCTGCTGGCCACCCTGGTGGTGGCGTCGACTCTGGTCCAGTCCGTGTTGACCCTGCGGCTCGCCTCGCTTCGCCGGATATTCACCCAGACGGTGAGCGGGGTAGTGATCATGCTGGTGGCGGTCTCGGCTATGCCGTTCATCATCAGCAGGGCGGTAATTCCGCCGGAAGGCGAATCGACGGTGCTCTTCCTGGCGCCGGGGATGGCCGCTCTCGGCGCCGGAGTCCTGATATCACTCCAGGATCGTCCGCTGTGGCGCATGTGGATTTTGACGGTCACGGTCGCGGTCGGGTTGATCGTGGCCGTGCCCCTGGGCTCGTACGATGCCGACCTCGTCGCAGAGGCTCCGTGGGTAAGCCTCCCCGAGTTCCAATGGGCGGCGCCGGGCCTGGGCTTTAGCGCGGATTTCTGGGCACTGCTTCCGGTCTTCGTGTTCGTGAACCTCACCGCCTTCATGAAGGCGGTGGGAGACTTGTCAGTGATCTACCGTGCCTCCTACCGAAACCAGGCCGCCGTGGACTTCCGCGCGGTGCAGGGGGGGCTGAACGTCTACGGGTTGGGCACACTGGTTTCCGGTCTTGTGGGCACCTTGCCGGTAGCTGCGCCATGGTCGGCAACCGTGGTCTATATGAGCTTCACCGGCGTCGCGGCCAGGAATGTCGGGATTTACCTCGGGTTGCTGACGATAGCGATCGCCTTCTGTTCCAAGTTCCTGGCGATACTGGTGGCGATCCCGAGCCCGGTGGTGAGTGCGGCGTACATGATCATATTTGGAATGTTGTTCATCGAGGGTGCGAAGACGGTCTTCACGGCACAGGTGGATCAGAAGAAGGCGACTATCACGGGCGTTTCGGTCGTCCTGGGATTGTCCGCAGTGTCCTTCGGCGCGTTCTTCGAAGGAGTCGCCGGACACCTGACGGGCAACACCATTGTCGTGGGCGGGATAACACCATTGTCGTGGGCGGGATAGCGGCCATCGTCATGACGATGTGTACGGAGGCATCGAGCTTCCGGGCCAGGAAGCTCCGGATCGGCCTGTCGCACGATTCCCTGCCTGCCGTCGATGACTTCCTCTCCCGGTTCGCCGACAGGCATGGCTGGACAGAGGAAGGGGCGAACAGGCTGCGCCTGGTCGGGGAAGAGGTCATGTTGAGCCTGATCAATGAAGAAGCGAGCGACGGACCAGGAGAGCAGAAGCGCAGGCTTGTCGCCTCGATTCGGCCTGAGAGCGGCTCGGCCGAGCTTGAAATAGTGGTTGCCTCGGACGACGCTATCGAGGGGAATATCGAGAATCACATGGCGTATCTCGGCCAGGAACAGGAGCTCGAAGATGAAGAGCTCTTGTCCATCCGGATCCTGCGCCACTACGCCTCATCGATACACCACCGCAAGTACTACGGGATCGACATTGTCAGTTGTCGTGTCGAAAAGTAGAGGCGCTACCTCACTCTCCTGGTAGCGCGAACGCGGCCTGGCGCCGCGTCCGCGCCCTGGCCCGGCGCGATGACGGCGAACCGCCGCCCCCACTTCGTCCGGCAGGTCATCCGGTTTCGCGTTGGTTGGGAACGGCGTTGCGCCACCCCCGAAGCTCGTCGCCCATCGCCTCGTCGGACGCGCACAGGTACGGTTCGCCACCGGGGCCGCGGGCCGTCCTCATGGCAGATCCAGATCGCCGGTGCTCCATATCCCGAGCCCGATCGCGTTACCCTCATGCCGCAGACCGATGAACGAAGGAGCGGACGATGCCCCGCCTGCAAGCCAACCGGATTGAGAAGATCGCCGCCGACCTGCTGCACGGGGCGGGCGCACCAGCCGAGGAGGCCGCGATCGTCGCGAGGCACAGCGTCGCGGCGAACCTCGCCGGTCACGACAGCCACGGCATCATCCAGATCCCGACCTACATCGGCCGGATCGAGCAGGGCCACATCGTGCCGGGCGCCCCGATCGAGATCGTCTCCGAGACCGCGACCACGACGGTGGTCGACGGCAACTGGGGCTTCGGCTACGTCGTCAGCGAGGAGGCGATGAAGCGCACGATCGCGAAGGCCGACGCGCACAACGTCGCCGCGGCCACCGTCTACCGGCAGGGCCACGTCGGACGGGTGGCGGACTATCCGTTGATGGCCGCGGAGCAGGGGATGATCGGCCTGATGACCGCGGATTCCGGTCGCGGACCGAAGGCGGTCGCGCCCTTCGGGGGACGGGTCGCCCGCCTCGGCACGAATCCGATCTCGATCGCGGTGCCGTCGGACCTCGAGGGACCGCTCTACTTCGACATGGCCACCGCGGCGGCGGCCGGCGGGAAGATCAGGCTCGCCCGTGCGCGCGAGCAACAGGTGCCGCCCGGCTGGCTGATCGACGCCGAGGGGCGCGCGACCACGGACCCGGCCGCCCTCGACGAGGGCGGAGCGCTGCTGCCGCTCGGCGCCGATGTCGGCTTCAAGGGCACCGCGCTCTCGGTCATGGTCGAGATCCTGTCGGCTCTGCTGACCGGCCTCGGCTTCGGCGTCGAGCCGACGGGCAGGCACAACGACGGCTGCTTCATCGCCGTCTTCAAGGTCGCCGCGTTCCGCGATCTCGTCACCTTCAAGCGCGAGGTGTCCGAGTTCGCGCAGTACCTCAAGGAGACGCCCCTGGCGGAGGGGTTCAGCGAGGTGTTCTATCCGGGCGAGCTGGAGCACCTGCGCCGGGTCGAGCGCCTGCGTGACGGCGTCGACGTGGAGGACGCCACGTGGGCCCGGCTGCTCGCGCTGGGCGAGAAGTACGGCGTGCACCTCGCCGCGTAGCCACGGCGCACGGCAGCACCGGAAGGACGTCTGTCGCAATGTCCGATCAGGCCAGAGCCGAGCTCGCGCCCGGCGGCGTACTGCGCGCGGGGATCAACATGGCGAACGCGCTCCTCGTGACGGGCCGCACCGAGGACGGCGAGCCGGACGGCGTCTCGCCTGACCTCGCCCGCTCCATCGCCGAGCGCCTCGGCGTGCCGCTGCAGCTCGTCCCGTTCGACTCCCCGGGCGAGCTCGCCGACGCCGTCGGCGCCGACGCCTGGGACATCGGCCTGATCGGCGCGGAGCCGCAGCGCGCGGAGCAGATCGAGTTCACGACGGCCTACGCGGAGATCGAGGCCACGTACCTGGTTCCCGCCGGCTCGTCGATCAATACGATCGAGGAGGTCGACCGTGCGGGCGTGCGCATCGCCGCTCCCGGACGGAGCGCCTACGGCCTGTGGCTGGATCGCAACATCGAGCACGCCACCCTGGTCCGCGCGGGGAGCGGGCCGGACGCATTCGCGCAGTTCGTCGCCGAGCAGCTTGACGTGCTGGCCGGCCTTCGCTCCGGGCTCGCCGAGATCGCGGAGGAGCTGCCCGGCGCGCGCATCCTCGCTGGCCGCTTCGCCACGGTGCAGCAGGCCGTCGGCACGGCGAAGGCCAATCGCGCCGGCGCGGCCTTCCTGCAAGGCTTCGTCGACGAAGCCCGCGCATCCGGCCTCGTCACTACCCTGATCGCCAAACACAACGTCGAGGGCAAACTGAGCGCGGCATGACCTGGGGCGCTGCGCGGCTCGGCGCGCCGGGGGCACGCTCCCCCTCACCCTCCGCCCTCTCGCTCAAGGGGAGAGGGTTGGGGTGAGGGGGCTCGCCGGCCTGACCGCCAGCTCGATGGGTTGTTGCGCCCTCGGCGGACGGACTGGTGGCCGAAGCCCGCGCCCGCCGAGGCGCTAGAATCCGGCCGGAGCCACGATTCGCAGCCGGGGGGTCACGATGGAGATCAAGGCGGCAGTGCTCTACGAGGCGAACACCCCGCTGGTCGTCGAGCCCGTGCAACTCGACGACCCGAAGGACGGCGAGGTGCTGGTGCGCATCGGCGCGGCGGGCGTCTGCCACTCCGACTACCACGTGATGAAGGGCGAGTGGACGCCGCCGCTGCCGATCGTGCTCGGCCACGAGGCCGCCGGGACCGTCGAGCAGGTGGGCGCGGGAGTCGGGCGGGTGCGGCCGGGCGACCGCGTGATCCTCAACTTCCGCCCGAACTGCGGCTGGTGCGCGCACTGCAGCCGCGGCGAGCCCGTGCTCTGCAACGGAGCGGACAGCGAGCGCTGGCTGCTCTTCGACGGCACCGCGCGGCTGCACACCACGGCCGGGCGGGACCTCAACCACTTCGCGCGAACCGCCTCGTTCGCCGAGTACGCCGTCGTCCCCGAGTCGGGCGCGGTGCCCGTCCGCGACGACGTGCCCCTCGACAAGGCGGCGCTGATCGGCTGCTCGGTGATGACCGGGGTCGGCGCGGTGATCAACACCGCGCGGGTCGAGGCCGGCAGCTCCGTGCTGGTGATCGGCTGCGGCGGCGTCGGCCTCAACTGCATCCAGGGCGCCGTGCTGGCCGGGGCGGAGCGGATCATCGCCGTCGACCTGAAGGCCAACAAGCTCGAGTACGCCAGGCAGTTCGGCGCGACCGACGTCCTCGACGCGAGCGAGGGCGACACCGCGGCACGGGTGCTGGAGCTGACCGGTGGCGGCGTGGACTACGCATTCGAGGCGATCGGCTTCTCGAAGACGATCGTCGACTGCTACGAGTCGACGCGGCTCGGCGGCACGACGGTGGTCGTGGGGATGGCGCCCGAGGACGACATGATGACCATCCCCGCGCTCTCGCTCCCGCGCACGGAGAAGGTGCTGCGCGGGTCGTGGTACGGCTCCGCCCGCCCCTGGCTCGACCTCCCGAAGATGGTCGAGCTCTACATGGGCGGCCGCCTGCAGGTCGACCCGCTGGTCAGCCGCACCTACCCGCTCGATGAGATCAACGAGGCGTACGAGGCCCTCGATCGCGGCGATGTCGCACGCAGCGTGCTGCTGATGGACTGAGCCGCACACACGGCCGTTTCGTTCAGCCGATGGAGGTGACGCATGTCGACGGTGCAGACGATCAGCGGCCCCATCCCCAGCTCCGAACTCGGACGCACGCTCTCGCACGAGCACCTGACCAACGGCACGGCCGGGATGGAGCGCGTCCCCGGGTTGCTCGACCGGGCGGAGATGATCGACCGCTGCCTCGAGGCGCTACAGGTCGCCCACGACGCCGGGATCGACTCGCTCATCGACCTGACGCCCTTCGACCTCGGCCGCCAGGTCTGGCTGTTCGAGGCCGTCGCCGACCGCTCGCCGCTCAACATCGTCTGCGCCACGGGCGTCTACCGCTGGGTGCCGGTGATCTACAACGGCTGGGACGAGGACGAGATCGCAGCTCACTTCGTGCGCGAGATCGAAGAAGGCATCGAGGGCAGCCAGATCCGCGCCGGCGCGATCAAGCTCGCCTGGGACATCGAGTACCGGCTCGATGAAGCGGACGGACCGAACTCCCCGCGCGTCATGCTCGAGCGCACGGCGCGCGCCGCGGCCCGCGCCTCGAAGGCGACGGGCGTGCCCATCTCCTGCCACACGCGAGCGGTCGATGAGCTCGGCACGCCGTTTCTCGACCTCTTCGAGGACGAGGGCCTCGACCTGCGCGCCGTGACCATCGGCCACTCCAACGACACGCAGGACCTCGACTACCTGCGCGGCCTCGCGGCGCGCGGGGCGACGGTCGGCCTCGACCGCTTCTTCTCCACGGAGGATGACTACGTGGCCGAGCGGTCCGCGATCGCGCTCGCGCTGGCCCAGGCGGGTTACGCCGAGCAGGTGTGCCTCGGCCACGACGGCTCACCGGCCGGCGTCTGGGGCGGCTGGGCGGAAGCGCGCCGCAGCGACTGCTGGACTCGCGTCTCCCTGCACGAGGTGCCGTGGCTGCTCGCCAACGGGGCGTCCGAGGACGACGTGGACGCGATGCTGCGGCGCTCGATCGCCGCGACCTTCGAGGCCGCCGCGGCGCAGTAGGCGGGGCCGCGCCGCGCGAGGGGACGAGAAGGCTGGGGCCTGCCTCGGCTAGCCCTCGACCGGCTGGATCAGCTCGATCCTCACATCGTCCGGGGCTCGCATCCAGCAGACGCGAATGGCGCCGAAGTCGAGTGGCCCCTCCAGCAGCTCCGCCCCGAGCGCTTCGAGCCGCTCGATGTCCGTTTCGAGGTGCGCCGAGTCGAGCCCGAAGTGCTCCAACCCCTCGTGCACGCCGGCATCGCCGGGACCGAGCGTCTCGGCGGTGCGCGGGCCGGAGATATTGACCGTGACGCCGTTCTCGCTGCGCGTAGCCACGAAGCGGTCACCGACCCCACGGACGAAGTCATCCACGATCTCGAAGTTGAACGCCTCCACCCACCACTCCGCGCTCTTCCGCGGGTCCTGGGACTTGATGTGGATGTGGTTGATCGCGAAGGTCATCAGCAGCTCCTCCGGCTCGTTGCCGCCCTCGTCAATTCCCGACCTGCGCGACTCGGGTCATCATCCCATGGCCGGCGCGGGTCGTCCGTCACGATCTCAGCCCGCCTTCACGCCGCGGCGGTTTCGGAACAGGGCCGGCTCCACGTAGGCGCTGGGCGAGGAGAGGGCGTCGTCGATGATCTCCAGCACCGCGGCCAGCGCCGGTTCGGCCAGCATGCTGTCCTGCTTCTCCCGGGTGTCGGCCAGCGGAACGTAGCCGGACACCTCGGCGCTCTGCTCGTCGACGATCGCGGCCGCCTTCCTGACCGCGTCCTCGATGTCGGCCTGGCTGATCACGCCATGGAGCCTCCAGTTGGCCAGAATCGCGCCGTCGATGCGCTCGGTGGCGCGGTCCTTCATCTCCTCGATCTGGTCGAAGTCGGGCACACCGCTGCAGCCAACGCCTCGCCGCACCCACGGCTCCACGTACGCCACCATGCTGTGGGCGTAGCGGAGGACGGCGCGCTCCCTGACGTCGGAGTCGTCCAGCTTGCCTTCCCCCAGCAGGGGGAACGCGAGGAGGGCGGCGCGGGACACCGGGTCGGCGGCCGCGTCCAGCATGACCCGCTGCACCTCGTCGACATCCACCATGTGGTAGTGCGTCGAGTGCAGGTCGCTGGGGTAGGGGGCGGGCACCCAGGCCGTGTTGCCGCCGCTGCGAGGATGGTCGATCTTGCGCTCCATCATCTCGGCCATGGCCCGGTTCCGGACCTGCATCCCCTTGCCCACCTTGCCGTGGCGGTGCAGCCCGGCCCGCAGGCTCACGTCCACGTTGTCGAGCTCGTAGCTCGTATTGAACGTTGCCTGGTTCAGATCCTCCCGCGGGTCGACGGGCCCGGCGTACATCTGCGCACGAAGCTGAGACCCGGTGCGGTCGAGGAACCCGGTGTTGGTGAAGAAGACCCGGTTGCGGGCGGCCCGCAGCGCCTGGGGCAACTGCAGGGTCATGCCGAGCTCCTCGTTCATGATGCCGATCAGCATGGTCCCCGCGGGCAGCCCCAGGCCGCGCTCCACCGCCTCGAAGAACCGCATCTGCTCGGCGACCTCCTCGGCCGTGTGGAGCTTGGGAGTGACCTGGTAGACGAAGCCGCGGCCGCTGTTGGGACCGCGGACGGGCATGACGCCCTCGCCGCCTCCCCGGGGCTCCCCGTTGGAGCCCCGGTCGTGGGCGCTGGCGATGAGGGTGGTGAGCAGCACGCCGACGATCCGCTCCGGGACTTCCTCGCCGCCCAGCGTGACGGCGTCGGTGTACATGTGGATCGACACGTTTCGCACCGACATCAGGCTGGTCGCCTTGAGCGTCCGCTCCTCGCCGTTGACGTCGCGGTACGTCTTGTCGGAGTTCAGCTGCTTCAGGTTGCCGCGGGAGCCGTAGCCCTCGAGGCTGCCCCGGATCAGGCCGAGGTAGTTGCGCAGCCCCTCCACCAGGTCGTCGGCGTCGACGACGGACACCGCGTCCTCGAAGTCGATGATGTTGGTGAGGGCGGACTCGACGACCAGGTCCCGGAACTGGCCGTTGACCGGGTCGACCGTTCCGCCTTCGTAGAGCTGGAGCAGGATCCGCAGGCCGTTGTCCGTCAGGAAAAACTCCGCCAGCTCCCCCTCGGCGTCCAGGTTGAAGCCGCTGAACTTCTCCGGGTGTTCCAGCCTCACCTCGGCGCCGTCCGAGGTCCGGCCCACCAGCTCATACGCGCCGTCGTCCGTACGGCCGACCGAGTAGGCCTCGATCGAGTCGAAGCTGACTCCGCCCTGCCAGGCGCTGACGTGCTCATCGAGGAAGGCGTTGGTCTCCTCCACGACCATCCGGAGCCGGGCGGGACGCTGGTCCTCGGCGTCGATCTCGGCGTGAATGTCGCTCAGGAACCAGGCGTCGTAGAGACTGCCCCAGCGAGCGTTGGCCCCTCCGACGGCCATGCTGGCGTTGGTGACGGGGGTGACCAGTTCGGGCCCGTTCTGGTCCATCTCGGGATCGAGTTGCGGGGTATCCACCTCGAAGTCCACCGGCCGCGACGCCTCGAGGTAGCCGATCGCCACGAGGAAGCTCTCGAGCTCCCCGGCGTCCCGGGTGGCCGACTCCCCGGTCGGCACCCAGCCGTTGCGGCGCTTCTCACGGTAGTAGTCGTCGATCTGCTGCTGGACGTCGGCCCGCCTGGCCAGGAACTCGCGGTTGGGAGGGCCGAACTCCTCGACCAGCCCAGCGAGGACCTCGAATACTCCATCGGCGGTCCAGGCGGTGCCCGCGACGGCCTCGTCCCTCACGAAGTTGTAGAGGGTGTCATGGACTTCGAGGACGTTGCCCGAGGGCAGACGGACCGTTGCCATGAACCGTCAACTCCCGAGTTGCGCAGCTTCGTCCGTCGTGAGGTGGAGCCTCCGACGGCGGGCGGACCGATCGGGCTCCACGTTGCCACATCGTACGACTCCCGGCGTGCGCACTGCGCAACGGTGTCCCGATTGAAGTCTGACGGGCCGGGATCCCCGAACCGCACACACCGCGTCGCGGCCCGCTCCGACGGCGACGATCACGCGCGTCCTCGGGTCTGTGCGGAAATCAGCGAGCGGGTAAACGCAGCCGTGAGCAAGGAGGTCGCACCGCACCGCTATTCGTCGTCAACCCGATCGGCGTCGACGGGATGCTCGAGGATATCTCGGAGATCGGAACCCTTCGGTCGACCGACCCACCCCTCGCCCACCCGATTGCCGGGCTCCCGTTTCACCACACAGGTTCGACCTCGAAGAGATGCGTCCAGGTCGATTCCGGGCGACTGCGTACGATCCGCGCGCACGTTTCGGAGGTGCTCCACGGCTCCCAGCCCCACTTCTCGTACACGACGAGCGCGTAGCGGGCGTTGTAGATCGGATCGAACGCCGCCTCGGGGTCGAGAGGGGGAATGGGACGATTGGCGGCTCCCGGCCACTCACCGTCGCGCCAGGCCCGAATGTTGAGTTGAAACAGCCCGCGGCTGTCCTCTCGCTCGTTCGCTATGTGGGCGGTCGGGAGGCCCTCCGACTCCTCCATCACCACACAGAGCGCCATATCCAGATCCTGCGCCGACCAGCCAGCGCTTATCAGGATCAGGACGACTCCGAGGAGAGAATCCATCACTGAGCGGGCATGGCGCCCGGCGAGCGCCTGGCGCCGTACTCGTCGGTCCAGGCTTCCCTGGTCGGCGAAACTGAGCGGCGGGTAGCGGCCGGGGGCGAGCAACCACGTAGAGGCGCCGACGCCAAGCGACCGGCGGTTGACCGCGATGTAGTGCGCGCCTGAATACGTCGCCTCCCAGGAACTGCGTCGAGGCACGGAGCCTCGTGGGGAGCATTCGCTGGTACAGGGACTATGGCCCGTTGGCGAATTCGTGACGATCGATGGGGGAGAGTACCACGTGGATTCGTTGTGCGATGGAGGCGGGTCACGAGGCGGCGACGGGCGGAGGAGGAGGAACAGCGGGGGGCTCGGAACGCTTCGGCGGGCGCCGCTGCGCGCGTAGAATCCAGAACGTCGAGCCGTGGCGGGCTCGAGGGCGCGAGGAGCAGTGAGATGGACTGGAGGGACAGCGCGGACCAGGCAGCGTTTCGCGCCGGTGTGCGGAAGTTCATGCAGGAGCGACTGCCGCCGCGCTACAAGTCGGGATCCGCCTCGTACAGCCGGCAGGAGATCCCGAGCCCGGTGGAGACGCTCATCATGCCCGGCGCGTCATGGGAGACCGACCGCATGTCGGGCGACCCGGAGGTCCGCAGGCAGTGCCAGGAGTGGGTCGAGGCGCTGAACGAGCAGGGCTGGGTCGCCGCGCACTGGCCCCGCGAGCTCGGCGGCGCCGGGCTCTCGACGATCGAGCAGTACATCCTGAACGAAGAGCGCACGATAGCCGCTGCGCCGCGCGTGGGCGGCACCGGCGCGATGTTCCTCGGCAGCCTGCTGATGGTGCACGGCACGCCCGAGCAGCAGGCCCGCCACATGCCGGCGATCGCGGCGTGCGAGGTCAACTGGGCGCAGGGCTACTCCGAGCCCGGCGCCGGCTCCGACCTCGGCTCGCTGTCGCTGCGCGCCGTCCGCGATGGCGACGAGTACGTGCTGAACGGGCAGAAGATCTGGTCGACGCCGCAGACCGCCGATGCGATGTACGCGCTCGTGCGCACGGACCCGGACGCGCCCAAGCACCGTGGCATCTCGTTCCTCATGATCGAGGACTTCCGCATCCCCGGCATCTCCTGGCGGCCGCTCATGAACGCCTGCTTCGACCACTCCAGCTTCGGCGAGACATTCTTCGAGGACGCCCGCGTGCCGGCGATAAACCTGATCGGCGAGGAGAATCGCGGCTGGTACGTCGCCATGACGCTCATGGACTTCGATCGCGCCAGCATCTCCAACACGGCCGAGCAGCGCCTCGACATGCAGGAGTTGATCGCCTTCGCGACGGGTGAGGGCAGCGACTTCGTGCGGATCGGGGAGCGGCCGGTGCTGCGCGGCGAGATCGCCGACCGCATGATCGAGGTCGAGGTCGGCTACAACCTCTCGCTGCGGCTCGCGTGGATGCAGTCATCCGGCCTGATCCCCAACTACGAGGCGTCGATGGGCAAGATGTTCTCGACGGAGTTGCTGCAGCGCGTCGCGCGAAGCGGCGCAAAGACGTTCGGCCTCTACGCCAACCTCTGGCCGGGGGATGAACGCGCTCCGCTGGCCGGCAAGCACACCTACCAGTACCTGCGGACCATTCCCAGGACCATCTCGGGCGGCAGTTCCGAGATCCAGCGCAACGTCATCGCCACGCGCGGCCTCGGTCTGCCGCGCGGGTAGCGGGCGGAGTCCGTCCGCGATCGCGAGGACATGACGTGCGACGGGAGCGTCCGCTGCATTCGGGGCGGCGCAGCATTCCTTTCGCCTCGACCAGGTGAGTCGGGCTAGTCACGAGACGAGCGGGCTAGAATCGGGCGCGAGAACGCTGCGACCACGTATTTCGTAAGGGAGTGGTTCCGATGTCCGTCCTGCTGTACGAGAAGCGAGATTCCTACGCCATCCTCACGCTGAATCGCCCGGAGCGGCTCAATGCCAGCGGCCTCCAGATGCGCGCGGAGATCGAGGAGGCGGTCGCGGACTTCGACGCCGACCCCGCCATGCGGGCGGGCATCGTGACCGGCGCGGGCAGGGCGTTCAGCGCCGGCATGGACCTCAAGGAGGCGGCCGAGCGGGCCGCGAGTGGAGAGCCGGTGGGAGGAAACAGGCCGGACGGCTCGACGCCGCGGTCGCCCCTCTCCAGCAGCCCGAAGCCGTTCATAGCCGCGGTCAACGGGCTGGCGCTCGGCGGCGGCCTCGAGCGCGCGCTCGACTGCGACATCCGGATCTGCTCGACCGAGGCGTACTTCGGGCTGTTCGAGGTGAAGCGGGGCATCATGGCCGGCTACGCCGTCCACCACCTCCCGCGACTCGTCGGCTCGGCCGCGGCGAGCTACGTGCTGCTCACGGGCGACCGCATCGAGCCCGAGCAGGCGCTGCAGTGGGGCATCGTCTCCGAGGTCGTAGAGCCGGAGCGGCTGCTGCCTCGAGCGATCGAGATCGCCGAGCTGATCGCCACCAACGCGCCTCTCTCGGTCAAGGGCACGAAGTCGATGCTCCACTTCTGGCGCAACACGGGCATGGCGGAGAGCCACCGCGCGTACCAGTGGATCGCCGGAGCCGTCTTCGAGTCCGAGGACGCGAAGGAGGGGCCGACGGCCTTCGCGGAGAAGCGCGAGCCGAACTGGCAGGGACGCTAGCTCCGGCGGACGCCGCAGCCCGACGGCCCGCCCGGGATGGTCAGCCGCGCATCCCCGTCTCTACCGCGTTCCCGTGCGTCGTCCCGTCGCCCTGGCCCGGGCCACGAACACCGGCCTGACTGCTCGGAAGCGACATGCCGGAACCGGCTGCGCCTACCGCCTCCCTGTTGCGAGCTCGCATACGCGACGGTGCTCCGGGTCGATCCGGTGGACGGAGCCAAGGTCGAGGTACAGCTCGTAGGGCTGCATTCGAGCCTCGCGCGCGGCCGCACTGCGCCACACCCCGGTGTCGGCGGTGATCACGCCTTGCCTTCGGAGCTCGGCGATCTCCCCGGCGCCGAGCCCGGCCTCGCGCAGGATCTCGTCGGCGTGCTCATCGACGCTCGGTGCCCGCGAGCGCACCGCGAACCCCCGTCCGTCGATCTTCGCCGGGAAGCAGCGCTGCAGCGGCACGGTGCCGAAGCCGTCGGTTTCGATCGGATCGAAGAACTGGCGGGCGCGGAGCTGCTCGTCGGCGAGGATCTCGTCCGCCTTAAGGACGGCGCCCGCGGCCACCCCCGCAGCCTGCAGTCGCCGCATGACCTCGAACTTCGTGTGCGCGCTTGTCCAGCCTTCGAGCAAGTCATCGATCTCGTCGTGGTGGGCCCGGCGGGCGGAGGCGCTGCCGAAGCGCGGGTCGTTCGCCCACTGCGGATGGCCGCTGGCTTCGCAGCAGGCTCGCCACGCTTCGTCGTCCGCGATGGAGATCGCGACCCAATCATCGTCGCCGCGACAGCGATAGATGCCGCGCACCTCGGCGGGCCGGCGGTTGCCTGATCGCTGCGGCGCACGCCCGTTCGCCGCGAAGTCGAGCAACTGCGGGCCGAGCAGCTGCAGCGTCGCCTCCTGCATCGAGACCTCGATGTACTGTCCCTCCCCCGTGCGCTCGCGATGGATCAGGGCAGCGATGATCGCGCCGGCGACATGGACCCCGACGAAGGGGTCGACCCAGGTGTTGCCGGTCTTTGACGGGGGTCCATCTGCATAGCCGGTTACCGACGAGATGCCGGCAGCGGGCTCCATGCTGACACCGCTGGCGCCGAGCCCTGCGTCGGGCCCGGACTGCCCGTAGCCGGATACGGACACCAGGATCAGCCGCGGGTAGGAGCTCCGCAGCGCAGCAAAGTCCAGTCCGAGCCTGCTCATGACCCCGGGGGTGAAGTTCTCGACGAGCACGTCGGCGCCGGCGAGCAGACGGTGGAGCGCATCACGCCCGGGCGCGGACGAAAGGTCGAGGGAGATCGCTCGCTTGCTGGCGTTGCGGGCATGGAAGTAAGGCGAGCGGTTCCAGTAGTCGCCGCTCATGTCGTTGGCGGCCGGGAACAGGGTGCGCGCGGTCTCAGGCGGGTTGGGACGCTCGACCTTGACCACGTCTGCCCCGAGCTCGGAGAGGATGCGGGTCGCCAGCGGACCCACCCAGACGTGGGCGAGCTCCACCACGCGGAGCGGCTCGAAGAACGACAGCCGCTCGCCGTTCCCGCGGCTTCGGGTGGGGACTTCCGGCTCCCGGCCGGAGGAGGCGCGGTCGCCGTCCGAAGGCTCCAGCTCATCGTCGGCGCCCAGCGCCGGCGCCGGCTCCACGCGCAGCGGTGTGGCCGACATGCGCAACGGCGGGCCGACCGAGACCTGCTCGCGGGACGATGCGCCGAAGAAGCGCCGCTCACGGAGGTGCTCGTCCGCCAGCAGCTCCGCCACGGAGGGGGCTGGCCAGAGGGCGATGCCGAGCGCGCTGCCGCGCCGCACCACGTCGGCCACGGTATGCGCCTCGAGCCAGGGGCGGAGCAGCGCCTCGAACTCCCTCCAGCGCAGCATCCGGTCTCGCTGGTCGGCGAACAGGGGGTCCGTGGCGAGCTCCGGCCGCTCGATCAGCTCCGCCAGAGCCACTGCCGGGTCGCCCGCGAAGCGCGGGGTGAACGTTACGTATCCATCGGCGCAGGCCAGCACGTCGGACGGGTAGGAGAGAATGACGCGGGAGTAGTGGCGGCGGCGCACGGCGCCCGCCGCGATGTACATCGCCAGGCTGTAGTCGTCGTCGATGGCCAGCGACTCGAACGCCGACACGTCCACGTGACGGTGAGCCGCGCCCCGGCCGCGGTCGGCGAGCGCCGCCAGCGCCGCCGTGAAGGCCATGGCGCCCGCCTCATAGTCCGCCAGCTCCACGCCGAGGCTGAGCGGCTCCCGGTCGGGGTACCCGCTGATGTAGGACATCCCCGCGAGCGCCTCGAGCACTTGCCCGTCCGCCGCGTGTGGCGCATAAGGGCCGGTCATCCCGAACGGGCTGACCGCGACGTAGAGGGCGTGCGGGAACAGCGCCGCTAGCCGATCCGGCTCTCCAAGGGGAAGCCACGATGGGGCTCGCCAGTCGGCGAGCAACACGTCGCTTCGTCCTATCCAGCGGTCGGCTCGCTCGGTGTGCCGGTGGCCGGACGGGTCGAACGTCACGCTGCGCTTGCCGGCGTTGAGGAAGGCATGCTGCGCTCCGCGGTCCAGGTCCACGACATCGTCGGGGAACGGTCCGGCCTGGCGGACGCTGTCGCCGTCCTCGGGCTCCAGCCGGACGACCTCCGCGCCGAAGAGCGCGAACAACCGCCCGCAGTAGGCGACTGCGCTCCCGCTGGCCAGCTCGGCCACGCGAATGCCGGCGAGCGCGGAGCTTGGCGACTGCTCCCGGGCGGCCGTCATCGCAAGCCTCCGTTCGGACCCAGCCTGGTCACGAGCCTGGAGCGCTGCCGCTCCGTGTCGATGCTAGCGCGTCACGCGTGCGACGCGGCGACTCGATGCGTCACGCCCAACGGTGACTCAACGGTTTCGCCGAGTGACGACTCCTCGGTAGAGCCACCACCGGCTGCATCCCCGGCAGGAAGCATATGGAGCGACACGATCGAGCGCGTGCCGGTGGCGGTGAAGTTGGTTCTCAGTAGGCGCCAGACACGCGACTCAGCGGGCAGGCCGCACTCGTCATCGCTCACCGGCTCTCGACGATTCGCAGCGCCGACCGGATCGCCGTCTTCGAGGAAGGGGAGTCGCAGGAGAGGGCGCCCATGACGACCTCGTTGTTTTACGACCGCGTCTCCACCGAGCCGGCAACGGCGCCTCGCCCACTGATACCAAGTCTCTTGCACGGCCTGCTGAGCCCGTGGTACGGTCCCCCGTCATATGAGACCGCGTCTCACTGTGGCGCATCGGCAATGATCGTCTATCTGCAAAAGGGGCCCATTCGTGCGAAACATCATGGGATTGCGGACACTCTGGACCGCACCGCTACTCGCGCTCGCGCTCGCCGTCGCGGTGGCATGCACGGGCGACGATGACGGTGACGGCGATGCCGGCCAACCTGGCGAGCAGACTCCGCAGGCTGAGATCCAGGAGCGCCTCCAGGTTGTCGGCTCCACTGGCATCATCGCCCACTTTGCCGAGCAGATCGCCGGAGACGACGCCGACGTCGTGTCCGTGATTCCGCCTGGCGCCGATGCGCACAGCTTCACCCCCACCACCACCTCCATCCGCAACATCGCCGCCGCCGACCTCGTGATCGTCAACGG
>VXOS01000096.1 GCA_009839925.1 Chloroflexota bacterium | reverse complement strand
TTAATCCCCACCCACCCCCCCCCTCCCGCCCGCCCCCTCCCCGCCGGGCGGGGGCGGGGGCGCCCGCGCCGCCGCGCCGGGGCGCGGCGTCTGGCAGCACGACGGCGGGCACGCGACGGCCTGGCGGCAGGTCTGGGAGGGCGACCCGCGCTGCGTGCGCATGCGCCCCGAGGGCGTCCGCTACATCGGCGCGGCGCCCGCCGCGCTGCTGCGCGCCGAGCCCGGCGAGGAGCAATGGACGGCCTCGCAGAGCCTCGACAGCGTGGTGCGCTACCAGCGCACGCGCAGCCGCGGTCCGGCCGGGTCCCGCTGGGAGTTGAGCGCGATCGCCTTCCCCGGCAGCGCGCTGCTCGTCGCCGTCGGCGGCGCGGGCACGTGGCTCTCGAACGACGAGGGCCGCAGCTGGATGCCGCGATCCGAGGGCATCGACCCCGACGTGACCGGCCTCAAGGAGCACCCCGAGCGCAGCGACCGCGTCTACGCCACGACCGGCGGCGGCCTCTTCCGATCCGAAGACGGCGGCTTCAGCTGGCTGCAGTCGATCACCGGCCTCGATCGCTCGGTGGCGCACAGCGTGGCGGTGCTGCCGGGCGCGCCGGACGCGCTCGTGCTGGGGGCGTCCCGCCGCGCCGGAGGATCAGGCGGCGCGCTCTTCCGTTCGGTCGACGGCGGGGTGCGCTGGATCCGCCTGATCCTCGGCGAAGAGGACGAGTGGCCGGAGGCGCCGCTGGTCGCCGCGCTGCCCGGCAGCCGCGACACCGTCTTCGCGCTCGCCGCCGGCGTCGCCTGGGCGTCGCACGATCGAGGCGGCGACTGGCGCCCGCTCACCGACCCTTCGGCGCGCCCCACCCTGCCGCCCGCCCACTGCCTCGCCGTCGCCCTCTGAGCGCGGAGGGGCCCTCACGGAACCCCACGTCCGCCAACGTCGTTAACCTCTCAGGAACCGTTGGGGGGGCACCTTGCCGCTGCGTCGCGCGCTCGCTCTGCCCCTCGCCGTCCTCGTGCTGTCGCTTGCCGCCTGCACCGGCGACTCGGACGAGCCTCCCGCACCGCTCGCGACGGCGACGCCGATTGCGACGCTCGCACCCTCACCCGCCGCGACGCCCGCAACGATGACCGCGACGCCCTCGCCAACTCCGCCCTCCCTTGCGACACCCTCGCCGACGGCTACCGCCGCGCCCTCCCCAACGCCGACGCCAACCTCGACAGCCACGCCGACGCCGACCGCGACCCCGACGCCCGAGCCCGCACCGAGCCCAACGCCCTCACCCACCACCTTCCGCTACACCACCTACGACACGACCGGCGCCGTCGCCGAGCCCGGCAGCTACGCCTTCCTCGCAGACCCCGCCGACACATCGAGCGTCGTCACCAGCTACGAGGGCCTGCGCGACGGCACGGCGAGGGCGCTGCGCATCCACACGACGGACGCCGACGGCGTCTCGCGCGCCGCCTTCCTCGACACCGTCGAGGCGGGCGACCTCTTCGAATGGAAGCAGGCCGACGACTGCTTCGTGCGCTACACGGTCACGGAGGTGAAGCCCGACCCGGCCGGGACAGTGCCCAGGAAGTCGCTCGGGGTGGAGTCGATAGCGTACGCCTTCACCGGCTGCAGCGGGGCCGTCTCCACGGACGCCGCCGCCAGCGTCACCTGGGGCGCACTGCCCAACCTCGGCGGAACCTCGCTGACCGCCCCGATCGTGCAGGGTCCCTTCCAGCTCGTCCCCGCCGGCTGGACCGGCGCCACGAAGCCGGTGGGCCCCCGCTTCCCGGCGGGCCCGACGATCCCGTTCGCGGAGACCACGAGCCTGGCCGAGGCGCGCACGTTCCCCCACTGGCGCGAGCCGAAGCTGCCGGGGGGCTGGACTTTCACCTACGCCTGGAGCGGCGACGAAGTCGAGGTGGGGTATTTCGAGGCCTTCTACAACGGCCTCACCCTCACCGTCTCGGCATCCGGAATCAATGCGAAGTACTCGGCGAAGGAGGCCAGCGCCACCTACACCTTTGGCGGCACACAAACCAGCGTCCGCGAGACGCTGCAGATCGCGGGCCGGCCCGCGCGGGTGCACCGCAGCATCACAGAGGAGCAGTTCCCCACAACGCTGCACGTCTGGGACGAGGCGACGGGCGTGCTCTACCTGCTCGATGGAAATCTTGACGCGGCGACTCTGATCGAGTTCGCCGAGAGCATGTTCGAGCCTCCGAATCCACAGTAGCCACGCGGGCCTCGCCCGCGGCCGGGCAGCGCGCAGGGGAGGCCGATGCTACGATGGGCCATCCGCATACGCTCGCTCCCACGGAGGCACACCCAGTGGCGAACCGCGCCCAGGCTGAAACCGTCGAGATCAACGGCCTCTCGCTCAACTACCAGGAGTGGGGCGACTCCCGCAGCAAGCACGCGCTGCTGCTGCTCCACGGCTTCGGCGAGACCTCCGGCATCTGGGAGGAGATCGCGATCGAGCTCTCCCGCGAGTTCCGCGTGCTCGCCCTCGACCAGCGCGGGCACGGCGGCAGCGAGCGCCCGCGCGACCACAACTACAGCCGCAACAGCCAGGTCGAGGACCTCGAGGCCTTCGTCGAGGCGCTCGGGCTGCGCAGCGTGACCATCGCCGGGCAGGCGATGGGCGGCGCCAACGCGCTCTGCTACGCCGCCGAGCACCCCGACGTCGTCTCCGCGCTCATCGTGATCGAGGCCGCTCCCGAGGTGCTGCGCAGCGGCGTCGAAACGATGCGCCGCCTGCTCGCCTCGGCGGACAGCTTCGTCAGCATCGACGAGGCCGTCGAGACCTGGGAGGAGTTCTACCCCTACGCCACCAGCGAGCAGCTCAACCGCCGCATCAAGGCCACCCTGACCCGCAGCGAGGACCTCACCTACGTCTGGGACTTCGACCCGATCTTCCGCGACGCGACCGCCCGCC
>VXOS01000092.1 GCA_009839925.1 Chloroflexota bacterium | reverse complement strand
CCTGGCCCCTATCTCAGAAGCCCGGCACCTGTCGCAGCTACTCGGGAATAAGACACGCTAGCGGCGCTCCGTTACGGCGGCGGCCACTGCCAGCCGCGCCTCCTCCTGTTGCCCGGCCAGCCGCTCGCCGCCGGCCAGCGCGATCCAGCGGTAGTCGAAGCGCAGGCCCTGCTCGCCCGCGGAGCCACGAGGCTCGTAGCGCCAGGAGTCCGCGAACGGTCTCGTGGGCGTCGTCGCGAAGCAGTGCCAGCGCTGCGGCCCGGGCGTGCCCGATCCCGCGACGTGCTCGTGCGTGAGCGTCGCGAGCGCCTCCCAAGCGTCGAGGGTGAGACCGCTCTCCTCCCGCACCTCGCGCGCGACGGCCGCGAGCGGGGCCTCGCCGTCCTCGATCGTGCCGCCCGGGATCTGGAGCCCCGCCTCGGTCTGCCCGACGTGCTCGAATACGAGCAACTCGAGGCCCGCTGCGCGCTCACGGAGCACGAACCCGTACGCCTTCTCGATCACGGTCGCGGCCGGCGCGTCAGAACTCGCTCGCTTGTCTCGTGTCCGGATCGGTCGGCTCGCCGAGGGGCAGGCGAGGCACGGCGCGATGGGCGTAGATGCTCTGCAGCAGGCCGACGGCGAGGAAGGTTGCGAGCAGCGAGGTACCGCCTTGCGAGATGAACGGCAGCGGCAAGCCCGTTGCCGGGAAGAGCCGCACGTTCACCGCCATGTTGAGAATCGCCTGGCCCAGCAGCAGCGCCGTCAGTCCGCACGCCAGCAGCCGCCCGAAGGTGTCCGGTGCGTGGCGCGCGGCCTCGAACCCTCGCCAGCCGACCAGGGCGAACAGCACGATCACGGACAGCGTCCCGATCAGCCCCAGCTCCTCGCCGATCAGCGCGAAGACGAAATCGCTCGAGCGCGCGAGGATGCCGAAGAGGTGCGACTCGCTGCCCCCGAACAGGCCGCTGCCGGTGGCGCCGCCCTCGGCGAGCGCGGTCTCCGCCTGGCGCAACGTGTAGCCGGTGCCGAGCGGATCGCGCTCGGGGTTGAGGAAGACGGCGATGCGCTCGCGCTGGTAATCCGGCACGGCCAGCGCGTAGAGCAGCGGCATCACGCCGGCCAGCGCGGCGAACAGCCCGCCGAGCGTGCGCAGCGGCGCGCCCCAGACCAGCACCACGGCTAGCCAACCGACGATCAGCACCAGCGCCGTGCCCGTGTCCGGCTGCGCCAGCACCGGCAGCGTCAGCCCTCCGAGCAGCGCGAGCGAGAACAGCAAGGCCGGCAACCGCGGCGACCTCGCGCTTGCGTATGAGGCGAGCGCGAGCACGAGCGCCAGCTTCGCGAGCTCCGAGGGCTGGAACGTGGCGCCGCCGACGGTCAGCCAGCGCCGCGCGCCGTACTCAACCTCGCCGACAACGGCGCCGAGCAACAGCAGCGCCGCCGCCAGCAGATACAGCGCGGCGCTCCCCTGCCGCAGCAGCCGGTAGTCGAACCGCGCCGCGAGCAGCATCCCCCCCACTCCCGCGACGGCGATCAGCGCGTGGCGCAGGGCGGCGGGGGTCAGCAGCGGATGCGGGGGCTCCGCAAGGGTTGCCGAGTACACGCTGACCAGGCCGAGCGACGCCAGCACGGCCACGGCCGCCCAGAGCGTCGCATCGCTGCGCTGCAGCGGGCCGGTGAGCGCCTCGCGGATCACGGCTGCGCCCTCCCAACCGTGGCAGCCGGAGTCCCGTACCACTCATCCTCCGGGCTTATGTCAATGTTGAAGTAAGCCGTGAGGATCTCCTTCGCGACAGGGCCGGCGTGCGTCGCGCCGACTCCGTACTCGAGGTACACGACGATCGCGACCTCGGGATCGTCGTAGGGCGCGAAGCCGATGTACCAGCCGTGCGAGGCGAGTAGCCCCTCGGCGTTCGTCCGGCCGAACTCCGCCGTACCCGTCTTGCCGCCGATCTCGACGTCCAGGGGCTCCCCGCGCCAGGCCGTCCCGCCCGCGTCGGCGGCGCGGCGGAGCGCCTCCCGGACCACTTCGAGGTGCCTCGCGTCGACGGGCACGACGCCGGCGACCTGGCGCTCGATTGGCGCCATGCCGTCGAGGGTCCGCATGGCGCTCGCGACGCGGGGGACGAGCAGGTCGCCACCGTTGGCCAGCGCTGCGGTGGCGACGGCCATCTGCAGGGGGGTGACCTCGAGGAACCCCTGCCCGATGCCCATGTTGTAGCTGTCGCCCAGCACCCAGGGCTCGCCGATCACCTCTTCCTTCCACGCCTCGTCGGGGACGAGACCGGACGACTCGCCCGGAAGGTCCAACCCGGTCGGCGCGCCGAAGCCGAACGCGCGCGCGTACGCGGCCACGCGCTCCACGCCCAGACCCTCGAAGACCTCGCCGTCCTGGTCGTAGCCGCCTGCGAGGTAGTAGTAGTAGACGTCCGAGGAGCGCGTCAGCCCCGTATAGAAGTCCAGCAACCCGTGCGGCGCCCAGTCCCGGAACGTGTAGACGACCTCCGGGTCGTAGATCGACTGGATCTCCAGGGTGCCGCTGCTGAAGATCTGCGTCGTGGGAGTGGCGACGCCCTCCTGGAGGGCGGCCGCTCCGACGAAGGGCTTGAAGATCGAGCCGGGCGCCGGCGCCTCCATGTAGGCGCGATGGACGAGCGGTCGCGTCGGGTCGTTCAGCAGCGCGGCGATGTCCTCGCCGCGGTTATGCCAGGCGAAGGCGCCCACGTCGTACGAGGGGTACGTCGCCAGCGCCAACAACTCGCCGCTGCGCACGTCCAGCAGCACCGCCGCCCCGGAACGGGCGAGCTCGTCGCGATCGCGGTTCTCGACGTTGACCGCGTAATCGATGCCCTGCTCGATGCCCCTGGCGAGCGCGGCCGTCGCCGCGCGTTGCAACTCCGAGTCGATGCTCAGCACGAGGTCCACGCCGCCGTGGGCCGGGTCGGCGCCGAGGCTGCGCAGTTCGCGGCCGACGGGGTCGGCGATCACAAGCCGCTCGCCATCCTCGCCACGCAGCTCGGACTCGTAGCTCAGCTCCACACCCGCGCGCCCCACCAGCGCGTCCAGCCGGTAGCCGGCATCGAGGTAGGCTTCGGCCTGCTCGGCGGTGATTGGCCCCACATAGCCGATCATGTGCGCCAGCAGGTCGCCGCCGCCGTAGACGCGCCGGGGCGCCGTGCGCACCCGCGCGGCGGGCACGTCCGCAAGCGCGGCGCGCAGCGCGATCGCCTCCTCGCGGTCAAAGCCCTCGCGCAGCGTTAACGGCGCGAGCGGATCGATCTCCGCGAGGGGCTGGGCGAGTGTCTCCTCGATCACGGACCGCGGCACCAGGCCGATCCGCTCGATGGAGCGGATCGCGACCAGGCGCTCGGCCGGGTCGGTCGGGAGGTCGCCGGGCACGAGCGCCAGCGAGAACGTCGCCACGTTGTAGGCGAGGATGGCGCCGCGCCGATCGGTGATCAGGCCGCGCAGGGGCTCCACCGGGATGCTGCGCACGAACTCCCCGCTGACGGCGGCCTGCGGTGCATTCCGCGAGGCGGCGAGGGCGGGCACCTCGCCGTAGAGCTGGAGGCGGACCAGCTGTACGGCGACCACCAGCAGCAACAGCGCCCCCACGGCCTGCAACGCCAACAAGCGCTGGTGGTTCACTCGAACAGCCTCCACGGCGCCTCGGGATCGATCGCCGGTCGCCAGCGTAGCGCCCATCCGCCGGCGGCGAGGACGACCGCGAGAACGAGGGCGGCGGCGGCGGTCCAGGTTGCCCCCTCGAACAGCTGGTTCTGCTGATCGGCGGAGAGCGCACCGAGTCCGCTCGAGAAGCGCATCAGCCCCTGGAACGCCACGACGCCGAGCGCCGCCGCCACGGGCGCCAGCAGGAGTCGCTCCCAGCGGCGCAAGGCGGTGGCCGGGAGCAGCAGCACCGCGGTCGGAAGCATCGCCAGCAGGAACCAGCCCGCGCGCTCCTCGGAGGCAACGCCCAGCACGATCGCGGCGAGCACCGTCGCGGCGACGGCCTCGCCGAGGCCCCGCGCCGCGCCCCAGCCCGCGATCACGACCAGCGGCAGCACGGGCGCCGCCAGCGGCTGCTCGATCCAGATCGGCGTAGACCCGAGTTGCAGCAGCGCCGCGCCGACGCCGAGCAGCGTGGCCGCGCAGGCGAACGCCAGCCGGAACAGCACGATTCCGGTCACCACGTTCACTTGTCGGTCCCCGTCCCCGACGCCGTCCGCGACGGCTCCGTGATCACGAGCACGTGCTCGAGCCGCTCGTACGTCGCGAGCGGCTCCACCTTGATGTCGGCGAACAGATCCTGCCCGCTGCGGTCCACCTCCGTGACGAGGCCGGCGAGCAGCCCGCCGGGCAGCCCGCCGATCAGCGCAGAGGTCATCACGAGGTCGCCCTCGCTGATCGGATCCGCAATCGGTGCGAACTCCAGGCGCAGGCCATCGCGGCTGCCGGTGAGCGCGGTCTGCGTTCGCGTGGACTGCACCACGGCCGCGATCGCGGATTGCGGGTCGCTCAATAGCCGCACGCGCGCGCGCTGGTCCTGCACGGAGGAGACGAGGCCGATCAGCGTGGCGCCGCTGCCGAGGACGGCCTGCCCCTTGCGCACGCCGTCGCGCGCGCCCCGGTCGATCACGATCACGTCGCGCCCGGGCGCCGGATCACGCAGCACGACCCCCGCAGCGAGGGTGGAGCCGACATCCTCGGCGCCCGCGGCGGCCCGCAGGTCGGCCAGCTGGCCGCTCGTGATCACGGACTCGCGGAGCCGCGCGTTCTCGCCCTCGAGGCGTGCGATCTGCTGGCGCAGTGCGGCGTTCTCGCTGCTCAGTTCCTGTACGCGGCCGCCGTGCTGGGCGGCGTCGGAGATGCTGCGTGCGATGTTGGTGGCGGATTCGATCAACGGCGCGACGATCAGGCCGCCGCGCTCCTCGAACTGGGCGGCGCCCTGCGCCCGGGAGCCCGCGAGCAGGGCGCCCGCCAGCGTCAGCAGCGCGATCAGCCAGAAGGCGTGGCGTAGTACGGCCACGGGCGCGCCCTCCGCACGATCCGATCAGTGTCGAGGAGTCCGGGCCGTGGCGATCAGATCGTCAGCTACGGCAGAAACGTGTTGTCGGCGCCTGTCCACCCGGCCATTCCGAGTTTAGCAGATCGCTCCGCGGACGCCCCCGGCCGCCCCGCTAGCGCACCGGCCGGCGTTGGCTGATCCGGGCCTGCACCTTGCGCAGCGTCTCTGCCTCCTCGAGAGTCTCGGCGCAGCCGCGCACGACCGAGCGCAGCGGATCCTGCGCCACGTAGGTGGGGAAGCGCGTCTCGGCGGAGATTCGCCGGTCCAGACCGCGCAGCAGCGAGCCTCCGCCCGCCATCGCGATGCCGTGCAGCATCAGGTCGGCGACCAGCTCGGGCGGCGTCGTCTCGATCGTCGCCTGCACCGCGTGAACGATCTCGCTCGTGATCGGCGAGAGCGCGTCCCGCACCTCGACCGTCGAGACCTCCACCAACTTCGGCAGCCCGGTCGCGAGGTCGCGCCCGCGAAGGTCGACGCGGCCTTCCTCCTCGAGCGGGTAGGCGGAGCCGGCCTCGATCTTGATCGACTCGGCGCTGCGCTCTCCGATCAGCATGTTGTGGACCTGCCGCGCGTACTGCATCAGCGCGTGGTCCATCGCGTCCCCCGCCGCCCGCACCGATTGCGAGACGACGATGCCGCCGAGGGCGATCATGGCCACCTCGGTGGTGCCGCCGCCGATGTCGACGATCATCTGGCCGGCGGGGTTCATGACCGGTAGCTTGGAGCCGATCGCGGAGGCCATCGGCTCCTCGATCAGGAAGCAGGAGCGCGCACCGGCGGCGATCGCCGCGTCGTGGACGGCGCGCTTCTCCACCTCAGTCGCGCCGGAGGGGATGCCGACCACCACGCGCGGCTTTGGGATGCCGATCCCGAAGCGCTCGTGCACCTGGCGGATGAAGTGCTGGAGCATCCGCTCCGTCACCGAGAAGTCGGAGATCACCCCGTCGCGCAGCGGCCGCACCGCCACGATCGTCGAGGGCGTGCGCCCGACCATCAGCTTCGCCTCGTCGCCGATCGCGAGCACGCGCTTCGAGACGGTGTCGATCGCGACAACGGACGGCTCGTCGACCACGATCCCGCGCCCGCGCACGAAGACCAGCGTGTTGGCGGTGCCGAGGTCGATGCCGATGTCGTGCGAGAAGATGCCGAGGAAGCTGGACAACGGGTTGAAGGCCACGGGGTCTCCCCTTTCGCGGCGTTCAATCCCGGGAGTTGCCAACGAGCGCTCGCCCCGCGTTGCGAGGGGAGCGGCCAACGGGGCCCGCCGCAGGCGCCCGCGCGCTCAGTATAGCCAGATACGCCGCGCCCTGTGGATAACTCGCCGTGGAGCTATTCCTCGCCGTCCCAGCCGCGCTCGCGCAGGCGCTCGAGGAACTCGTCCTCGCCGAGGATCTCGGTCTCCAGCGCCTCGGCTCGCGCGCGCTTGGCGCCGCCGCCCGCGCCGGCGAGCAGGTAGCTGGTCTGCTTCCCGACCGCGCCGCTGACACGTCCGCCCAGCTCCTTGATCAGCGCCTCCACCTCGTTGCGGGACCAGCGATCGAGGGCGCCCGTCACTACGACGATGTCACCCTCGAGCGGTCCGCCGCGCGCCGAGGTGTCGTCGTCCATGCGCACGCCGGCCGCCGCGAGGCGGTCGATCTCGGCGCCGTTCGCGGAGTCTTCGAGGTACTCGTGGAGCGCCTGCGCGACGATCGGCCCGACGCCGTCGATCGCCTCGATCTGCTCGACTGCGGCGGCGCGCAGCTGCGCCATCTCGCCGAAGTGCACCGCGATGTCGCGCGCGGTCTCCCCGCCGACGTGGCGGATGCTGAGCGCCACCAGCAGCCGGCGCAGCGGCCGCTGCTTGCTCGCCTCGATCTGCGCGAACAGGTTGTCCAGCGTCTTCTCTCCGATGCCGTCGAGGGCGAGCAGCTCCTCGCGCCGCTCCGCCAGGCCATAGATGTCGGCGACGCCCTCGATGAAGCCGAGCTCGGTGAGGCGGGCCGCCAGCTTCTCGCCGAAGCCCTCGATGTCCATCGCGCCGCGCGAGGCGAAGTGCTCGACGGTGCGCGCCACGCGAGGCGGGCAGCGCAGGTTCGGGCAACGCGAGGCCGGCCCGTCCGTCTCCACCGCCGCCGTGCAGGCCGGGCACTGTGTCGGCGCCTCGAAGGGGCGCAGTTCGTCCTCGCGGCCCTCGCGAGCAGGGAGGACGGGGGCGACGACCTCCGGGATCACCTCGCCGGCGCGCTGCACGATCACGTCGTCGCCGATCAGCAGGCCCTTCGCCTCCACCTGCTCCGCGTTGTGCAGCGTCGCCACGCTCACGCGCGCGCCGCCGACCACCACCGGCTCGAGGACGGCGAAAGGCGTCAGCGCACCCGTGCGCCCGACCGAAACCTGGATGTCGCGCAGCCGCGTCACCGCCTGCTCTGCCGGGAACTTGTACGCCGTCGCCCAGCGCGGCTCCCGCCCCACGACCCCGAGCTGCCGTTGCTGCACGACGTCGTCCACCTTCACCACGACGCCGTCGATGGCGTACGCCAGCTCGCCGCGGCGGCGCACCCACTCCTCGCAGAACGCGACCGCGCGGTCGATGCTCTCCTCAGGTCGGTCGATCGATGCGACGGCGTCTTGGATTCCCTCGAACTGATCGGCCACCGGGTTCGTCCGGAAGCCGACTCTGTTCAGCCACTCCAAGGCCTCCCATTGACTCGTGTGCGGGGCGGCGCCCTCGATCCAACCGATCTGGTAAACGAAGAGTTGGAGGCGGCGCTCCGACGTCACCTTGGGATCAAGCTGGCGCAGCGAGCCGGCGGCGGTGTTGCGCGGGTTCATGTAGAGCGGCTCGCCGGCCTCGGCGCGCGCGGCGTTGAGGCGCTCGAACTCGTCCTGCGAGAGGTAGACCTCGCCGCGCACCTCGAAGGCGGGCGGGACGTCCTCGCCCTGCACGCGCAGGGGGATCTCGCGGACGGTGCGCAGGTTGGCGGTGATGTCCTCGCCACGCAGGCCGTCGCCCCGTGTCGCGCCTACCTCGAGCGCGCCGTCGCGGTAGACCAGCGAGATCGCGAGACCGTCGATCTTCGGCTCGCAGACCAGCGCCACCTCCTCGACCTCGAGCAGCCGCAGTACGCGGGCATACCAGGCGCGCAGCTCCTCGCCGTCGAA
Source organism: Chloroflexota bacterium (assembly GCA_009839925.1). Classification (GTDB taxonomy): domain Bacteria; phylum Chloroflexota; class Dehalococcoidia; order UBA2979; family UBA2979; genus VXMT01. Next base: position 19,193 of record VXOS01000092.1, on the reverse strand, counting down.
GGCGTTGCTGAGCGAGAGCATCGGCTCACGGTGCTCGACCACCGCGAAGCCCTCGGCGACCGCGCCGCCGACGCGCTGGGTCGGGGAGTCGGGCGTGACCAGCTCGGGGAAGTCCGCCTCGAGGTTCACGAGGCGGCGGTACAGCGCGTCGTACTCCGAGTCGCCGATCTCCGGATCGTCGAGGACGTGGTAGCGGTGTTCGTGATGGCGGACGAGGGAGCGCAGCTCCTCGATCTCGCGCGCCGCCTCGTGCGCCCCTGCGGGCTCGGGCGTGGTCATCATGCTGAGTATAAGCGCGGGCGCTTGCTAGAATCGGATCAGCTGCACTGAGGAGACCCGGAAGTTGGCCGAGGTCGTCATCATCGACTATGGGGCGGGCAACCTGCGCAGCGTCGCGCGGGCGGTTCGTCACGCCGGGATCGAGCCGATCGTCACGTCCGATCCCGACGCCGTCGACGGCGCCCGCGCGCTGATCCTCCCCGGCGTCGGCGCCGCCGCCGACACGATGGCCAACCTGCGCCGCACCAACCTCGTCGAGCCGCTCCGCGAGTACATCGCGGCCGACCGGCCATTCCTCGGCGTCTGCATGGGCATGCAAGCGCTCTTCGACAGCTCCGAGGAGGGCGGCGAGCACGAGTGCCTCGGCGTGCTGCCGGGGCGCATCGTGCGCTTCCCCGGCGGGCTGACGGTCCCGCACATGGGCTGGAACACGCTGCGCTTCACGCGCCCGCACCCCGTCCTCGAGGGCGTCGACGACGGCGCCTACGCCTACTTCGTGCACTCCTACTACCCGCGCCCCGACGACCCGGCGCTGACGATCGCCAGCACCGAGCACGGCGTGCCCTTCGCCTCGATCGTCGGGCGGGGCAACCTGATCGCGACGCAGTTCCACCCGGAGAAGTCCGGCGCGGCGGGGCTGCGCCTTTATGACAACTTTCTGCGGCTCGCGCTCAACGGCGGCTCGATCGCTCCCGAGGCGGCAGCCGCCACCGGGGGGAGCGCCTGATGGAGGTGATCCCGGCCATCGACATCCGCGGCGGGCGCTGCGTTCGCCTCAGCCAGGGCGACTACGACCGCGAGACGGTCTTCGACGACGATCCGGTGGCGGTCGCCGTGCGCTGGGCCGCCCTCGGCGCGCGGCGCATTCACATCGTGGACCTCGACGGCGCGCGCGCGGGAGAGCAGGTCAACGCGGCGCTGGTGCGGCGCATCGTCCACACCGTCGGCGCGGCCGTGCAGACCGGCGGCGGCCTGCGTGACCTCGAGACCGTGCGCGCCGCCCTCGACGGCGGCGTGAACCGCGTGGTGCTCGGCACCGCGGCGGTCCGCGACCCCGACCTGCTGCGCGAGGCCGTCGCGGTCGCGCGCGACCGGCTGATCGTCTCCGTCGATGCGCGAAACGGCATCGTGCAGCTGCAGGGCTGGACCGTGGGCAGCGACGTCGACGCGACCTCCCTGATTCGCCAGCTCGCATCGATCGGCGTCGAGCGCATCGTCTACACGGACATCGACCGCGACGGCGTGCGCGGCTCGCCGAACTTCGAGATGTACGAGGCGATGGTCGCGGAGACCTCGATCGCCGTCATCGCCGCCGGCGGCGTGAGCACCCTCGACGACCTGCGGCGGCTCTCCGACTGCGGCGTCGAGGCGGCGATCGTCGGGCGCGCCCTCTACACCGGCGAGGTCTCGCTCCCCGAGGCGCTGGCCGTCTCATGAGGCCGCCGAGGCGCACGCCGGGGACGGGGCGCTGAGCCGATGCTGACAAAGCGCATCATCCCCTGCTTCGACGTCGATCAAGGGCGCGTGGTGAAGGGCATCTCCTTCGTCGAGCTGCGCGACGCCGGCGACCCGGTCGAGCTCGCCTCCTCCTACGAGCAGGCTGGCGCCGACGAGCTGGTCTTCCTCGACATCACCGCCTCCTCGGACAACCGGCCGAGCGTCTACGACATGGTCGCGCGCACCGCGGACCAGGTCTTCGTGCCGTTCACCGTGGGCGGCGGGATCCGCTCCACCGAGGACGTGCGCATGATGCTCGAGATGGGCGCCGACAAGGTCTCGCTCAACACCGCAGCCGTCGAGCGCCCCGCGCTGATCGGCGAGGGCGCGCACGGCTTCGGCTCGCAGTGCATCGTCGTCGCGATCGACGCCAAGCGCCGCGAGGCCGACAACCCGGGCGCGGGCTGGGAGGTCTACACCCACGGCGGCCGCACGCCTACCGGCATCGACGCGCTCGGCTGGGCGCGCGAGGCCGTCGAGCGCGGCTCCGGCGAGCTGCTGGTCACCTCGATGGACAAGGACGGGCACCAGACCGGCTACGACCTGGAGCTCCTGCGCGGGATCAGCGACGCGGTCGAGGTGCCGGTGATCGCCTCCGGCGGCGCGGGCACGCCGCAGCACCTCTACGAAGCGCTCACCGAGGGCGGCGCGGAGGCCGTGCTCGCCGCCTCGATCTTCCACTTCGGCACGTACGACATCGCCGACCTCAAGCGATACCTCTCGGACCGCGGCATCCCGATGCGGCCCGTCGAGGACGCGGACGCCGGGGGCGGCTCGGGCGAGGGAGACGGAGCGTGATTGATTCTTCCGGGCTTCGCTACGACGCGCAGGGACTGATCCCCGCGATCCTTCAGGATCACGTCAGCCACGAGGTGGTGATGCTCGGCTACATGAACGCCGAGTCGCTGCGCCAGACCCTCGAGCTCGGCCAGGCCGTGTTCTGGTCGCGCAGCCGCCAGGAGCTGTGGCACAAGGGCGCGACCTCCGGGGACTACGTGCGCGTCCACGAGATCCGCACCGACTGCGACTCCGACGCGCTCGTGTTGCAGGTGGAACTGCTCGGCGGCGCCGTCTGCCACACCGGCGCGCACTCCTGCTTCGTCGAGCCGGACGGCGCCGCGCCGCGCCTCGTCGGCTCGCCGTCCGCCTGACGCCGCTCCGCCCGTGTCCGGGCACACCAGCAGCGGCCCGCCCTTCGCCGTCTCGCTCGTCATCTTCGACATCGACGGCACGCTCGTGGATTTCAGCCGCGCGATCGACGGAGGCCTCGAGGTCGTCGCGCGGGAGGTCTCCCGGCGCGCCGGCGGCGTCGCGGTCGACCCGCGCCGCCTGCGGACCCTGCGCAACGAGGTGGCGCGCGACCCGGCGTGGCAGGGCCGACGGCTGGTCGCGATCCGGCGCGAGTCGTTCCGCCGCATCCTCGAGGCCTTCGAGATCGAGGATCCGTGGGCGCTCGACGAACTGCACGACCGCTACTACCGCGCTCGCGACGAGGCGATGGCGGTGTTTCCCGACGCGGAGCCGGTGCTCGCCGAGCTGCACGCGCGCGGCCTGCCGCTCGTCGCCGCCACCAACGGCAACGTCTCGCTCGCCGCGATGGGCCTCGACGGCTACTTCGCCTCGACGCACTACGCGGAGGAGGTCGGCATCTCGAAGCCGGACCCGGCCTTCTTCGCCAGCGCCGTCGAGCGCATGGGCGGCCGCCCCGAGACGACGCTCGCGATCGGCGACCGCCTCGACAACGACTACCAGCCGGCGCGGGCCGCGGGCCTGCACTCCGTGCTGCTCGACCGCGCGGAGCGTGTCGAGGACGCCTCGATCCTGCGGGTGCGGTCGTTGAGCGAGCTGCCCCCGCTGCTGGCGGACGGCTAACGGGGCGCGCCCTCGAGGGGGGCGCTCTCCTCCTCCAGGACCGCCTCCAGCGAGGCGACCGCCACCTGGATCTGCGCGTCGTCCGGCGGGCGTGTCGTGAGGTGCTGGAGCGCGATGTTGGCCGAGAAGAGCGCCTGCACCAGCGGCCGGTCGAGGCGGTTGCCGGCGAAGCGGATTGCCTCGTACGCGACGCCGGCGATCAGCGGGACCAGCGCCAGCCGCGAGGCGAAGCGCCACCACAGCGGCTCGGCGCCCACGAGGATGAAGGCGAGCGCAGCGATCACGGCGACCGTCAGCAGGAACGAGGTGCCGCAGCGCGGATGTTCCTTGGGGAAGCGCCGGATCGCCTGCACGCTCAGCTCGCGGCCGTGCTCGAAGGCGCTGATCGTCATGTGCTCGGCGGCGTGGTACTGGAAGACGCGCGCGACTTCCTGCGAGCGCCCGATCAGCCAGATGTAGCCGATCAGCAGCCCGATGCGGAGCACGCCCTCGAAGGCGATCACCACCGGCGAGGGGAAGCGGCGCTCCAGCCACGCCGTCGCCGCCACCGGCCCGGCGAAGAAGAAGGCGAGCGCGACCAGCAGCATCAGCGCGAGGAACGCCCAGCCCGCCACGCCGAGCGGCTTCGCCTCCCCGTGCTCGTCCACCTCGTCGTTGGCGACGGCCGAGGACCAGGTGAGCGCGGAGATCCCGAGCGCGAGCGTCTCCCACAGCACGAGCACGCCGCGCAGCAGCGGGACGCGCCGCAGCCGGGCGCTGTAGAGGCCGCCGAGCAGCTTGCTGCGCACGGCGATCTCGCCGTCCGGCTTGCGCACCGCCGTCGCGACGGCGCGCGGTCCGCGGATCATGACGCCCTCGACGACGGCCTGGCCGCCGTAGTTCGCTCTCGCCCTGATCGCCGGTCCGGTGCTCTCGCTGCTCACACGCTCAGCCTACGACGCGTGAGCCGAACGGTCCGCAGGCGCGCGGGGTTCCTGTCCGGGCCCCCTCCCGTCATTCCGGCGAAAGCCGGAATCCAGGCACGCCAACCCACCGCGCCGCGGATGGAGCCCTGTCACCAGGAAGAGGGGTCGGAGGGGTCGCGCTACTCGCTCTGCTGCGTGCGGGCGTAGCGGCGGCGGAAGCGCTCGACCTGGCCGGCGGTGTCGACGATGCGCTGCTCGCCGGTGAAGAACGGGTGCGAGCTGGCGCTGATGTCGACGCGCACGATGTACGCCTCGACGCCGTTTACCTCGCGCCGCTCCTCGGAGGTCATGGTGGAGCGCGTCAGGTACTCCTCGCCGGTGGAGATGTCGACGAAGCAGACGTAGTCGTAGTCGGGGTGGATGCCGTCCTTCATGCGCGCGCTACCCCTCGGCCGGCGCGGGCTGGACCGAGACCTGCTTGCGCCGGCCCTTGGCGTAGGGGCTGAACTTGACGGTGCCGTCCACCTTCGCCCAGAGCGTGTGATCGCGGCCGACGCCGACGTGCGGACCGGCGTGGAAGCGCGTCCCGCGCTGCCGCACGAGGATCGAGCCCGCGGTGACGAACTGGCCGTCGAAGCGCTTCACACCCAGCCGCTGCGCGTTGGAGTCGCGGCCGTTGCGGCTCGATCCGCCGGACTTCTTGTGCGCCATCGCCTCGACCCCGCTTCCCGCTACGCCCCGGCGCTGATGCCGGTGATGGTGATGCGCGTGCGCTGCTGGCGATGCCCGCGCAGCACGCGCCGCCGCGTCTTGTTCTTGTACTTGAAGACGAGCACCTTCTTGTCGCGGGTGTGCTCGTCGATCCTCGCGGCTACCGAGGCGCCCTCGACGGTCGGGTCGCCAACCGTCACGTCCTCACCGTCCGAGACGAGCAGCACGTCGAACTCCACCTCGGAGCCCTCGGGCACGTCGAGCCGCTCGACGGCGAGCTGGTCACCCTCGCGCACGCGGTACTGCTTCCCGCCGGTGCGGATGATTGCGTAGGAGATGGCTGCGTACTCCGCTGATCGATGCTGGTGGCGCGCCGCTGGCGTGTAGTGATCGCAGGCGCGACCGTTACGATCCTAGGCAGGCCCGGCGCGGAGCGTCAATGAAGGCGCCCCACCGGATGCCGCCGGTGGAGGTCCGCGGTGGAGTTCGTCGACGTCATTACCGCGCCGTACGACGCTCTCAACTGGGTCGCGGACCAGATGTTCCTGATTGCGAACGACCTGTTCGACCGCTTCGGCGCGCCGGTCGTCTTCGCCTCCGCGCTGATCGAGGCGACGGTCGGTCTCGGCCTGATCTACCCCGGCGTGATCATGATGTTCCTCGGAGGCGCCTTCGCGGACGACCAGGGCACGCCGATCGCGATGATCTTCGCGCTCGCTTTCCTCGGCACGATCCTCGGCGACACGCTGTCGTACGCGCTCGGGCGCTGGGGCGGGGGCCGGCTCGAGCGCTCCCGCTTCGGTCCTCAGTTGCGGATCGGGAAGATGATCGTCGGCGGCAAGACGCTCTGGCTGATCCCCTTCTATCACCTCAACAGCTGGACGCGGACGCTCGGCCCGTTCGGGGCGGGCGCGATTCGCATGCCGCTGCGCATCTGGATGCCGCTCGACTACCTCGGCGCGATCCTCACCAACACCGCCTGGGTCGGCGCCGGCTGGATCCTCGGGCAGGCCGTGCTCACGCCGGAGGGTAAGCTCGATGAGCACCCCGCGCTGCGCATCGGCCTCGGCCTCGGCGCCGCGATCTGGTTCGTCCTCGCCCAGCGCGAGTTCATCAAGAGCTACCGCAAAGCGATGCGCGAAGAGGAGCAGTCGGCCGAGGCCGCCGAGGCCACCCCGGCCCCCGCGGAGCCGTCCTCGGAGGCGTGAGGCGCACGGGCGCCCTGCGGCGCAGATCCCTCGACAGGTGCGGGTCGTGTGGTGGGGCTGCGGCTACCCGCCGCCGGACGGCGGCGCGGCGCTGGACTGACCCCAGGCCAGGCCCGGGCGTCCCACCGGCTGCTCCGCTTCCAGTTCCTCGCCTGCCTCGGCGCCCGGGGCATCCTCGGGCGGGGGCGCGGCCGGCTCGGGCGGCGGCTCGCGGCCTTCTGCCGGGCCGAGCAAGCGTTGCAGGTCGTCGCCCTCGATCGTCTCGAGCTCGATCAGCGCCTCGGCCAGCTCGTCGAGCTTGGCCCGGTGCTCGCGCAGCACCTCGCGGCAGCGCTCGTGCGCTTCCTCGACGATGCGGCGCACCTCCTCGTCGATCTCCTCGGCGGTGCGCTCGGAGTAGTCGCGCTGCTCGGCGATGTCGCGCCCGAGGAAGACCATCGAGTCGCGGCGGCCGAAGGTGCGAGGGCCGAGCCGCTCGCTCATGCCCCACTGCGTGACCATCTCGCGCGCGATGTGGGTGACCTTGCCAATGTCGTCGTGCGCGCCGGTGGTCGGCTCGCCGAACACCATCTCCTCGGCGACGTGTCCGCCGAGGGCCTGCGCCATCATCGCCTCGTAGTAGGAGCGGTCCTGCAGACGGCGGTCGTCGGCGGGCAGCGAGCGGGTAAAGCCACCGGCCATGCCGCGCGCGACGATCGTGACCTTGAACACGGGGTCCGCCTTCGGCAGGAAGTGCCCGGCGACGGCGTGACCGCCCTCGTGGTAGGCGATGATCCGCTTCTCCAGGGGCGTGATCACGCGCGACTTGCGCTCCGGCCCGGCGATCACCCGGTCCACGGCCTCGTTGAGGTCCGGCATCCCGATCCGCTTCTTGTTCCGCCGCGCCGCGAGGATCGCGCCCTCGTTGACGAGGTTGGAGAGATCGGCCCCGGAGAACCCCGGCGTCTGCTTTGCGACCTTCTCGAGGTCGACGTCGGTGTCCAGTGGCTTGCCCTTGACGTGCACATCGAGCACCGCGCGGCGGCCCTTCACGTCCGGCAGGTCCAGCGTCACCTGGCGGTCGAAGCGGCCCGGCCGCAGCAGCGCCGGGTCGAGGACGTCCGGGCGGTTGGTGGCCGCCACGACGATCACGCTCGAGCTGGAGTCGAAGCCGTCCATCTCCACCAGGATCTGGTTCAGCGTCTGCTCGCGCTCGTCGTGGGAGCCGCCGAGGCCCGCCCCGCGCTGCCGCCCGACCGCGTCGATCTCGTCGACGAAGACGATCGCCGGGGAGTTGCGCTTCGCCTGCTCGAACAGGTCGCGCACGCGGCTGGCGCCGACGCCGACAAACATCTCGACGAACTCGGAGCCGGAGATCGAGAAGAACGGCACGCCTGCCTCGCCGGAGACGGCGCGGGCGAGCAGCGTCTTGCCCGTGCCCGGCGAGCCGACGAGCAGCACGCCGTGTGGGATGCGCGCCCCGAGGGCCGCGAACTTCTCCGGGAACTTCAGGAACTCGACGATCTCGGCGAGCTCCTGCTTCGCCTCGTCCTGCCCGGCGACATCGAGGAAGGTGACGGTCGGCTTCTGGCCCGTGAACATCCTCGCCCGGCTGCGTCCGAAGGACATCGCCTGGGAGTTGGAGCCCTGCGCCTGGCGCATCATGAAGATCAGGATGCCGCCGAACAGGATCAGTGGCAGGAAGTTGAAGAACAGCCCGAAGATATTGCCGAACTGGCTGGGCCCGCTGACCTCGATCTCGACCGCGCCCTCGCCGGTCACGGGGACGCCGCTCTCGCGCAGGATCTCAACGATCGAGGCGGACTCCTCCTTGCGCGAGCTGAGCGGCTCGCGCTCGCCCCGCAACTGCACCTCGAGCGTGTCGCCCGAGGCCTTGATCGAGACGACGTTGCCCGCCTGCGCCTGCGCGATCACGTCGGAGAGCGGGATCTCGCGCGAGTTGGAGGACGGGCGCAGGAACATCACGACGGCCAGGACGACCGCGCCAAGGATGATCAGGTAGATGAAGGAGTTGCGCATCCAGCGGGATTTCATTTGGTCCGGGACGCTCCTCGCGCTCAGGCTGGGCCGCCTCGAGAGGCTCGCAGGCCTCGCCCGCATGAGCGCCGGATCCAGTGTATCACCGGCCCCGGTTCGCGCCCCCGGTGCACTCCGCCGCGCGGTTCACCACCATCTGTAATGCCGCTCTCAAGATGCTACCCTGCCGCCGACAAGCGGCGGACGGCTTCGGAGGGCGGCATGAGCGAGAACGGAACTGCGGCAGGGTACGCCGACCTCGGGTTGACGGTCGGGACACCCGACATCCAGTCGGTGGGGCCGATCGCGTTCGGACCGGACGGCATCCTCTTCGTCGCGGACAACGCGAGCGCCGCGATCTTCGCGCTCGGCTTTGGTCCCGCCGGTCCCGCGCCCGACTCCCAGGCGTTCGCAATCGACGACCTCGACGGGCGCCTTGCGTCACGCCTCGGTTGCGCGCGCGAGGACGTCTCGATCCGCGACATGGCCGTGTGTCCGTTGACGAAGGAGGTCTACCTGTCCGTGATGCGCGGCTCCGGCTCCGCCGCCATCCCGGTCATCGCCCGCGTCGAGGCCGACGGCCAGGTGGTCGACGTGCCCCTCGAGGGCGTCCCGTTCGCCCGCACGACGATCGAGGACGCCCCCGACCTCGGCGACGAGCGGATCGACATCCAGGTCCTGCCCGACGACAGCGCCGAGGGCGAGGAGTACAAGACGGGCTCCGGGGTCCGCCTTCGTCTCCTCCGCGACGGGCTGCGCACCGTGACCGTCACGGACCTCGACTACGTGGACGGCACGCTGCTGGTGGCGGGAGCCTCGAACGAGGAGTTCTCCTCGACGTTGCGCCGCATCCCCTTCCCGTTCAACGGCGCGGCGCAGTCCAACTCGCTCGAGATCTTCCACGTCTCGCACGGCAAGTACGAGACCGCGTCGCCGATCCGCACCTTCGTCCCCTACAACGGAGGCGGCAGCATCCTCGCGAGCTACACCTGCACCCCGATCGTGCAGTTCTCGCTGAGCGAGCTGGAGCCGGCGACGCACGTCATGGGCTCGACGGTGGCGGAGCTGGGGGCGATGAACAGCCCGACCGACATGGTCTCGTACCGACGCGACGGCGATGAGTATCTGCTGGTTGCGACCTCCCGCCTCCCGCTGCTGCGCATCGCCTGCTCGGACATCGACGGCCAGGAGGCGCTGACCGAGCCCGACGAGCCGGTCGGCGTGCCTCGCGAGGAGCTGAGTCACCCGGGCGTGCTGCGCATGACGAACCTCGACGACGGCAGCGTGGTGATGCTGCAACAGAACGGCGCCGGCCCCGTCTCGCTTCGCTCCTACGAGTGCGCCGCGCTCTAGCGGGCGCGCTCCGCGGCGACGCAGACCGACGGCGATGAGCGCGCGGCGACGGCTCGAGATCGAGCTGTCGGCCGCCGAGGGGTCGCACCGTGTGCGGCTGCTCGGACTCCCTCGGGAGACGCGACAACGCCTCGCCACCCTCGGTGAGCAGGAGCTGGCGCGCGAGTTCCCGGTCTACGCGCGCGAGCACCTCGCCGGCGAGGCGCCCGACTTCGCGCCGATGGCTGGCCGCTACGAGGTCGACTCGGACGCGGTGACGTTCGTACCGCGCTACCCCCTCGTGCCGGGCCTCGACTACGCGATGGTCGTGCGCGTAGCCGAGGGCGAGCCGCAGCGCCTGGCGTTCCGGCTGCCCGCTGCCCCCTCCGAGCCGACCGCCGAGGTGCTCGCGATCTATCCGAGCGGCGACCGGCTCGTGCGGAACCAACTCAAGCTTTACGTCGAGTTCTCGGCGAGCATGAGCGAGGGACAGGCCGCGAGCCACGTGCGCCTCGAGCGCGCCGACGGAGGTGAAAGGATCGAGGACCCCTTCGTCCCGGAGCCGGAGCTCTGGGACCGCGAGCACCGTCGCCTCACGCTGCTCTTCGACCCCGGCCGGCTCAAGCGCGGCCTGCGACCGCAACTCGAGGCCGGCTACCCGCTGCAGGAGGGCGTCGCCGTCCGGCTGGTCGTCGACACGAGCTTCCGCGACGCCGCTGGCAACCCGCTGCGCGAGCCGTTCGCGCGGCGCTACGAGGTCGACGGCGATCTGCGCGACCGCGTCGACCCTCGCGACTGGGAGTGCCGCCTGCCGCACGCCGGGACGGCCGGGCCGCTGCGCGTGCGCTTCGACCGGCCGCTCGACCGCGCGCTGCTGCAGCACGCCTTCGAGGTCATCGACGCCGCAGGCCGCCCCGTGCGCGGGCGTCCCGAGGTCGGACCCGCCGAGCGCTCGTGGAGCTTCACCCCGGCCGCGCCGTGGCTGCCCGGCGACTACCGGCTGGCGGTCGACCCGCGGCTCGAGGACCTCGCCGGCAACTCGCTCGCCCGCGTCTTCGACCGCGATCTCGCGTCCGACGAGGAGCCCTCGGATCCCTCGCTCGAAGTGGTCTCCTTCACGCTCCACGCCCTGCGCGGCGGCGACTGAACGCGAACGCTTGCCCCAGGCCCGTCCCGGTGCCAGACTCCCTCGCTCACCCTCGGACGTGATTGCGGGCGTCGAGCGCGCGCGAGCCGAGTCCACTGGAGACGAACGTGCACTACGCGTGGGCGATGGCCGGGGCCTGGACGCAGCAGTGGTCCGAGATGGCCACGACGTTCAAGGACCCGCTCTTCTACATCCGGGACATCCCGCAGATCGCCGTCCTCGCCTGGATCATCACCCAGAGCAACGACCCGGTCGTCGCCACCTACGTGGTGGTCGGGGTCGTGCTGCTGACGACCTCCAACCGCTCTCTCTTCCAGATGGGCTGGTCGCTCTCGCACGAGCTGTTCGGGGGGACGCTCCAGCACGTCGTGCTCTCACGCACGCCGCTGGCGCTCGTGCTCTTCGGGAAGGCCGCGGCCGCAGCCAGCTCCGCCTTCTTCTCGGGCCTGATCGCGCTGCTCGTCGCCTGGTGGATGGCGCGCGACCTGATCGAGGTCGCCGATCCTGCGCTGCTTGTCCTCTCGGTCTGCGTCGCGATCGTCGCGATCATCGCGACGGGGTTCGTCTGGGCGCCGCTCTTCGTGCTCGTGGGCAACCGGCCCGGCTTCTTCAACGCGATCATCCCCTTCGCCGTGGTCTTCGGCGGCTTCATCGTCCCGATCGACTTCCTCTCCCCCGCCGGCGAGGCCGTCGCGCGCCTCCTGCCCACGGCCTGGACATCCGAGGCCGTCTACTCCTCGATCCGCGACGGATCGCCCGAGGCGGGACGCATCCTCGCCAACCTCGGCGTGGGCCTGGCGATCGCGTCCCTGTACCTCGCCGCCACCTGGGCGCTGTTCCGCATCGTCGAGCGGCGCATCCGCATCTCGGCCACGCTGGACCTCGGATAGATGAGCGCCATCAACAACTTCGCCACCCAGTGGGGATTATATACAGTAGTGCCCTCGCCCTCCCTGTGATAGAGTGCGGGCCGCTCACCACGGGCATCGTAACGCTAGCGGGTCGGGTCTTCGCGCCTTCCTGCGGTTCTAGCGTTGTGCCTGCTTGTGGTGAGCGGTACTCGACCGCCGCAGGGAGGCACCCATGCCCGATCAAGGTCAACGCTCGCGAGGTGAGGTCGCGGGCGGTATTGCCGTCATCGCTATAGCCTGCGCCCTGCTTCTCGGTATCGGCTATGCCGTAGCCTCATTCCTCGGCGGCGATAAGGGAGAGCCGGAGCGCAGCGCACCACGTATCGAGGACGCCTGCCCTACGCCAGCGGAGGCTACCTACGTCAGCACCCTGGGCCTCATCATCACTGATTCCGGATACGCCCTGGGAGACCTCTCCGCCGTTGTCGAAACGAGGTCCGAAGGCGCGCACCTCCGGCTGCTCTCGGACTACGCGGACGATCTACGAGAGGTGCGAGCGCCGAGCGACCGGGGGAAGATCGTCCTGATGAATGACCGCGTTCGGCAGGCCGCAGACTTCCTCGACCGACTCATATCCGCCGTTCGAGCGCGGGACTGGGAGGCGGTAGACCGTACCGGCGCGGCCTATACGCGGACGCTGCGGACGCTCCTTGATCTGGCCGAGACGCTCTGCGGCTAGCGCCGCTGTAGTACGCTACCGGGGAGGGAGGCACCCCTATGACAGAGAAGCAACAGCCTGCGGAGCGCGACCTCCGCATCCCCACGACACCGCAGAAACTTGCTCAGGCCGTCCTTAAGAAGCAGCCGAAGCGGTAAACTCTCCCTTGCTGTGGAGCCCCCGCTGGGAATCGAACCCAGGCAATACGTGGTTTGCGAGACACGCGCGTTTCCACTTCGCCACGGGGGCTTACAGGGCGCGTCGGGCTAGCGCTAGCAGGACGGGGCGTTGTAAGATCGGAGTCTCTCAGGTTCCGATCGAGTCCCCGCCGCGGCGCTAGCCCGGCGGTCGCCTCTCTAAAGCGACAACCGGTAGTTTACCTGATATCGCGCACCGGGTCAGCATTTAGGCCGTAAGGTCGCCGTAGCGGAGGCGCTTTCCGGCAAGCCCGCGAGCGATACGCCGCATCTGCTCGATCGTGTCGCGGGACCGGGAGTTGTGACGGCCCGCAAACTCCTTCGCGTAGCGGTCGAGGTGCTTCGGGCTCATCCGGTGGTACGTGCCCATATACCCGCGCTTAAACATCGACCAGAATGACTCGATCGCGTTCGTGTGCACGTCGCCGATTACGTAGGTTCCCACGGCGTGCTCGACGGCGCGGTGGTGGTACTCGCCCTCTAGCGGGCGGTACGCCTTGTGGCCGTCCGAGTAGACGCGCGCGCCGGGGCGCGCGTGCTCGCGCACGAACCCGCGGAGCGTCTCCCCGTCCGTGATCTCGATGGCCTGAGCGCTGACCTGGCCGGTCTTGCGATCGCGGACGCCGACGACCGGAGCCTTCGGGAAGTCTGAGCGGCGCATCTTCTCGCGCTTGGACTCGTGCATGTTGGCGGCCTTGCCGCCGACGAACGTCTCGTCGACCTCGACCGGACCCTCGAACGGCTCGCTGTCAACGGCCCACGCCTGGCGGATGCGGTGCGCGAGGTGCCAGGCGGACTTCTGAGTGATGCCGAGGTCGCGGTGGAGCTTCATCGAGGAGACGCCCTTAAGCGAGGTCGTCAGCAGGTAGATCGCGATCGCCCACGTCTGGTAGCCGAGGTTCGAGCCGGCCATCGCCGTGTCGGTGCGGACGCTAAACCGCTTCCGGCAGTCGCGGCAGCGCATCGGCATCGTCTTGTGCGCCGCGCCGGTCTGAACCTTGACCGAGCCGCAGTGCGGGCAGGCTACGCCGTCCGGCCAGCGCGTCTCGCAGAACCAGCGCTCAGCGGCGGCATCGTCGGGGAAGAGGCGGAAAAGATCGGTGAGGCTTAATCCCTCACGGTAGTCGTGTCCCGGTGCTGTCATAGCCGTTTCCCCTTGCTACACAAGGTAGTTTACTACATTCGGGCACTATTGTATATAATCCCCCACCCAGTCGTACCTCTCGTACCTGGGCCTGTTCGGCTGGCTGAACTGGCCCGGGTACACCTCGAACGTCTTTTTCCGCCCGGTGCTGCTGATGGCGATGTTCTCGTTGGCCGGGCGCTTCGCGGGCGACGAGGGCGCGGCGCAGCGCTACGCGGTCGGGATGATCGCGCTCTCGGAGATGCAGATCGTGCAGGGGGGCATCACCCAGACCTTCCACTACGAGCGCCAGTTCGGGACGCTCTGGGTGCTGTTCAGCTCTTCCGGCAGCCGGATCGTCGCGTACCTCAGCCGCGGCGTGCTGCACTACGGCAACGCGCTGCTGAGCGCCGCGACCACGCTGCTCTTCGCCTGGCTGCTCTTCGGCGTCGCGCTCCCCGAGGCGGACTGGGCTGTCGTCGTCGCGGCGGTCGTGCTGATCGCGCTCTCGAGCATGACCTTCTCGCTGATGATGGGGAGCTTCGTGATCGTGCTCCGCGACTGGTTCAGCGGGCCGGCGCTCTCGTACGGCCTGATCATCGCGCTGACGGGGGCGTTCATCCCGAGGGATGCGCTGCCCGCGCCCCTCGACGACCTCGGTCTGCTCCTGCCGCTGACCTGGGCGCTGCCCGCGCTGCGCGATGCGCTGGTCCAGGGCGAGACGGACGTAGCGCAGGCGCTGCTCGGCGAACTCGGGGTCGCGATCGCCTACCTGGCCGCCGGCCTCGTGCTGTTCCGGGCCGTCGAGTGGCGCGCGCGCACCAACGGTACGTACGACACGGTGTGAGGACGGGCGAATGAACGACCAACCGCAGTACGCCGTCGAGTGCGAGGCGCTCGGCCGCATCTACCGCTTCTCGAGGGGCATCGGGCGGGGCAGCACGCAGGAGACCGTCGCACTCGACGACCTGAACCTCACCATCACGCCCGGCTCCGTCTTCGGCCTGCTCGGCCCCAACGGCGCGGGCAAGACGACGACCGTGCGCATCCTCGCGACGCTGCTCACACCGACGAGCGGGACGGCGCGCGTGCTCGGCTACGACGTGGTCGACGAGCCGAAGCGGGTGCGCGAGCACATCGGGCTGATTCTGGGCGGCGACCGCGGGCTCTACACGCGCCTCAGCGGACGCCAGAACCTCAGCTACCACGCGGCGCTCAACCACATGGACCGCAGGCGGGCGCGCGAGCGCCGCGAGGAACTGCTCGCCCTCGTCGGCCTCAGCGACGCCGCCGACACCGCGGTCGAGCGCTACTCGCGGGGCATGAAGCAGCGGCTGCACATCGCGCGCGGGCTGCTGACCGAGCCCGAGGTCGTCTTCATGGACGAGCCGACGATCGGCCTCGATCCGATCGGGGCGCAGGAGGTGCGGACGATGATTCCGGAGCTCGCCGCCGCCGGGCACACGATCCTGCTGACGACGCACTACATGTTCGAGGCCGACCAGCTCTGCGACGAGGTGGCGATCATCAACGAGGGCAAGCTGGTCGCGCGCGACACGCCCGCCGCGATCCGCCGTCGCTTCGCCACCTTCCGCGTCATCGAACTCGCGGTCCGCGAGCCGGACCTCGGCCTCGCCGACCGCCTCGGCGCCCTGCCGGGCGTCGAGCACGTCGCGGTCGGCTCCGACGGCGCGCTCCAGACCTTCTCGATCCGCGTCCCGCCCGACGCCGACCTGCGCAGCGCCGTCGAGGAGACCGCGGGGTCGGACAACGTGGAGAGCCTGCTGCAGCGCGACCCCACCCTCGAGGAGGCCTACCTGGCCCTGCTCAGCTAGCCGCGCTGGCGGCACTGACGTCCCGCGCCGCGCCGACTATCCTCGAGGCGCGACGCGCCAGACACCCTGAGAGTTCGGACCGTGATGGCCCCAGACGCCGGCCCGATCACCGCGACCCGCAACGTCCTCGTCCGCCTGCTCGGAGGCGGCCCCGCCCGCGTCTCCCTCGACGGCGGGGTGGTCCACTTTGGTGACGCCACGAGCACGCCAGTCGGAGCGATCGATCGAGTCGAGACGCGCCGCTCATGGTTCTGGACGCGGCTGACGGTCCGCGAAGCCGGGGGCGCCGCGCGCTCCATCGGCGGGCTCGATCGGGAGGAGGCCGAGCCGCTCGCCCAGGCGGTGCGGGCGGACGCGGCACGCGTCGCCGCGGAGATTGCGCCACAACTCACGGAACTCGACGACCGCCTCAAACGCTTCCACGCAACCAACCGTTACAGGCGCCACTCGATGAGTAGCGGCCTCCAGGCGGACATTGCTGCTGCCGCACGGCGCAGTAGCGGAGCGCTGATGCGGAACGGCCTCTCTCCATCCGCCACCGAGGCACTCGTCCGCATCGGGCCGGTCGCCCACATCGAGGCATTCGAGGCGGCGCGGCAGGAAGCGAACTCCCGATTCGTTGCCGGCTCCGTCGCGGCGGTGACGCAGGCGGCATCGGGCGTGCTCTCCTCGCCGCCGACTGAGGAGCAAGCGGCGGCGATAGCCACCGACGAGGACACGACGCTGGTGCTCGCGGGCGCGGGCACAGGGAAGACCGCCGTGATCACCGGCAAGGTCGCCCACCTGGTGCGCAACCTGGGCGTACCGCCGCGCGAGATCCTCGTGCTCGCCTTCAACCGCAAGGCCGCCGACGAGATCCGCGAGCGCCTCCCGGACGACCTCGCCGGCGTCCACGTCGCCACGTTCCACGCCTTCGGCAGGCGTGTGATCGCCGAAGTCGAGGTGGCGCCGACGATGTCGAAGCTAGCCGAGGACGAGGCGCGGCTGATCGCCGTGATCGACCGCATCCTCGTCGAGCTCGTCAGCGATCCTCGGCAGAGCCGGGCGGTCACCGACTTCATCGACCGCCACCGCACGGACTACCGCTCGCAGTTCGACTTCGAGACGCCCGGCGAGTACTACGATCACGTCCGCCGCTCCGAGTTGCGAACGCTGGGCGGGGACCTGGTCAAGAGCTTCGAGGAGCTGGAGATCGCGAACTTCCTGACGCGGAACGGCGTCAGCTTCAGCTACGAGCAGCACTACCCGCTGGAGACCGCCACCACCCGGCATCGCCAGTACCGGCCCGACTTCTACCTCCCGGACCACGACATCTACATCGAGCACTTCGCGCTGGACCGGGAGGGCCGCCCGCCGAAGGGGTGGACGGGCTACGCCGACGGAGTCGCGTGGAAGCGAGGCATCCACGCGGAGAACGGGACCACCCTGATCGAGACGTACAGCTGGCAACAGCGCGAGGGCGTGCTGCGCGGGAGGTTGCGCGCGCAGCTTGAGGAGGCGGGCGTCACGTTCGAGCGGGTCTCGCTGCGGACGCTGCTCAAGGATCTCGGGCGCTGGTTGATCTCGTGGCTCGCGCAGCTGGTCGCGACGTTCCTCAACCACGTCAAGACCAGCGGCATCTCCGCCGAGGCGCTCCGCGTCCGCGCCCGCGATTCCGGCGATCGCACGCGCAACGAGGCCTTCCTCGATGTCTTCGAGCAGGTCCGCTCTCGCTACGAGGAGCTGTTGGGCGAGGACAAGGACTTCCAGGACCTGATCAACCACGCCGCGGCGCACATCCGGGCGGGGCGCTGGGAATCACCGTACCGCTACGTGCTGGTGGACGAGTTCCAGGACATCTCCGCGGGCCGGATGGCGCTGCTGCAGGCGCTCAAGCGCCCGGGCGTCGCCTACTTCCTCGTGGGCGACGACTGGCAATCGATCTACCGCTTCGCAGGCAGCGATGTGGGACTCGTGCGCGAATGCCAGCGCTACCTCGGCCACGTACGGGAGCGCGAGCTTAGCCGCACGTTCCGCTTCGCCCGAGGCATCCTGGACCCCTCGACCGCCTTCGTCGTGCGCAACCCGGCGCAGACCCAACGCGCGCTGCGCCCGGCCGAAGGCGTGCCCGACGCGGGCGTCACCGTCATCGCCAGCGACGATCCCGCCCGCGGCCTCCAGAACGCCCTGCGCGACATCGAGGCCCGCGAGCGCGAGAGCGGCGCACCCATCTCGGTCCTCGTGCTCGGGCGCTACCGGGGCAGCCGCGGCGCGCTCCCGCCCCGTCGTGGGCGGCTGCTTCTCGAGTTCAGCACGGTGCACGCCGCGAAGGGCCGCGAGGCCGACTACGTGGTCGTGCTCGACCTTCGGGACGCGCGGCGTGGCTTCCCCGCCCAGTTCGAGGACGACCCTCTGCTCGGCCTCGTGCTGCCACCTCCGCCTCGAGGCGCGTTCGCGCACGCCGAGGAGCGTCGCCTCTTCTATGTGGCGCTGACACGGGCGCGGCGCGGGACGTACCTCGTCGCCGACTCGCTGCGCCCCTCGGTCTTCGTGGGAGAGCTGCTCCGCGAGTCGCCCGGAGTGCGTCGCCTCGGCGAGTTCAAGCGCGACACGACTCCCGCCTGTCCGCGCTGCCGCACCGGCCGGCTCGATGTCTCGCAGAGCGGCCGCAGCCTGGGCTGCCTGAACTTCCCCTTCTGCCGCTACCGCGCGCCACGCTGCCAGAGCTGCCGGAGGGGCTTCGCCGTGATCTCGGGCGCCTCGTCCCGCTGCACGAACGCCTCGTGCGATGCGAGCCCGCCGGCCTGCGAGTCGTGCGGCGCGGGGGTGATGGTCACCCGCCAGGGACGGACGGGCTGGTTCCTAGGATGTACCGAGTTCGCATCGGACCAGCCCTGCACGAACACCCGCAGCCTCGCCAACTCCCGAGGGAGACGAGGCGCGCGCCGCTAGCCGCGCGGGCGGCGCATGACGCGGTAGATGTTGTTGCGCTGCACCTCGCTGGCGCCCTCGTAGATGCGGGCGACGCGGATGTCGCGGTAGAGGCGCTCGATCGGCGATTCGCGCAGGTAGCCCACGCCGCCGTGCATTTGCAACGAGCGGTCGACCACGCGCTGCGCCGCCTCGCTGGCGTAGACCTTGCAGATCGAGGCCTCCGCCGCCACGTCCTCGCCGGCGTCGAACTGCAGCGCCGTGCGGTAGATCAGCGACTCCGCCGCCATCACCTCGATCGCCATGTCCGCGAAGGCGTGCTGCGTCACCTGGAAGTCGCCGATCGTCTGGCCGAACAGCTCGCGCTCGTGCGCGTAGCGCCAGCCCAGCTCCAGCGCCTCCTTCGCCACGCCGAGGCACATCGCCCCGATGCCGACGCGCGATCCGTTGAGCACCGAGAGCGCGAGCCGGAAGCCACCGTCCGGCTCGCCGACCAGGCTCCCGCGCGGCGTGCGCACGCCGTCGAGGATCACGTGCCCCGGCGGGGACCGATGTCGTGTAAACAGAGCCGAGGACACCCGCCGTAGAGGAA
>VXOS01000093.1 GCA_009839925.1 Chloroflexota bacterium | reverse complement strand
CCGCGTGTGTTCGCCGTCCTGCCAGGTGTATTCGGTGGCCCCCTCGGGAGGCGCCCGTCGCGTGTCACTGCCCCCCACCGAGCCGGGACCGCGTGCGCCGGCTGGCGGCCTCCCCGCCGGCTGGGCGGCGCTCCCCCCGGTCGGCGTCGGAACCGCCCTGTCGGGCGTGGCGCTCGCTGTCGGAGCGCCGGCCGGAGCGGTCGGTGTGGCAGTCGCGGCGTCCCTCTGGCTATCCGGTACCGGCATGTCCGGCGCCGGTGTTGCCGTCGGCGCCGGCATCGCGGCCGGCGTAGCGTCACGCTGGCTATCCGGTACCGGGGTGGTCGGCGCTGGTGTCGCCGTCGCCAGCGGCGGCGTCCCTGCCGGCGCGGTTGCCGTGGGTTCGCTGAGCGTGGACTGGCAGGCAACCAGCAACATCGCGGCGCCGAGCCAGGGAGCGACCATCGTGGGGGCAGCGGAGAAGGGAACGGACGGTCTCATCGAACGCACTTCTTGGGCCACCTGAGCGGCAGTACGCCGACCAGTTCACGCACTCTCGCGGCCGGTGTCGCCGCCATGAGCGAACTGGGCCGAGGCGTTCTGTCGTCGATCGCGGGCCATTGACGCGCGCTGAAGACGATAGCCGACTAGACGCGCAGGGATGTGAGGGATCTATAAGGTAGCGCCAAAATGACGTAAAATATCCGTTAGTGTTTGACCGAGGTGCTCAGCAGAGGCCGATCAGCGGGTAATCCTGGTCCAGGAAGACACGCCGCCAGCGCTCGAAACCCAGGCTCGTTACGGCGCTATCGCGAAGATGAATGAAGGCCGCGCTTCTCACCGAACTCCTGGTCTCCCGTTCCGCCGAGTCGTGGAGTCAGGACCAGGCGACGAACATTGGCGTCACTGTTCGGGAACGACAAGATCAGGCGCGTCCCGGTGGTGGTGACGGCGGCACTCGCGAGGCGCCGCGCTCCTGAACAACCCCGAAACGGGTGACCCCACCGACGGCCTCCGACTCACCCGGGGCCTGTCGAGGGCACTTTGGCGTGAGGACGCGTTGAAGAGGTCGGAGCGACCGCTCAGCGCAGCTTCCACTCGGGCGGGCGCCCCTCGGCGAAAGCCCTCGGGCCCTCGATCGAGTCTTCCATCGCCTCGACCTTGTCGAACAGGGCGAGCCCGAAGCGCTGCGCCCAGTGATCGTCCTGGAAGAGGTAGCGGTAGATGAGCTCCTTGTGCGTCCAGACCGAGACCGGGCCCATCTCGCAGACCTCCTCGGCCCACTGGATGGCTTCGTCGAGTAGTTGCTCCCTCGGTACGACCTTGTTGACCCAGCCGACCTCGTACATCCGCTGCGCGGTGTATTGCCGCGCACCCCACAGGGTCATCTCCATGACCATGGCGGGCGGAATCATGCGTGCCGCCTGCGCCATGAACGACGCCGGGAGGTTCCAGCGCACTTCCGGGACTCCGAACATCGCGTGCTCCGCAGCGATGCGCACATCGCAGATCTGGGACAGGAACCAGCCCCCTGCCACGGCGAAGCCGTTGACCGCGCCGATGATCGGCTTCCAGAACTCGTGGTCCACCGGAGCGAGCTTCGCCCAGCCACCCTGATCGTCGACGTACTGAACGAAGCCGCCCTCGTACTCCTCGTCCAGCTCGGCGCGGTCTTTGAGATCCTCGCCGGCGCAGAAGAAGCGGTCACCCACCGCGGTCAGGATCACCGCCCAGATTTCGTCGTCGGCCTTGAGCCGCGGCCACTCCTGGGCGAGCCGGCGCGCGAGATCGAAGTTGATCGAGTTGCCGCGCTCCTCGCGGTTCACGGTCAGCACTGCGTAGTGCTTCTCCGGCACCCGCTCGACGAGCAGCACGTCATCTCCGCGTATCGCCATGTCGTCCCTCCCCAGGTTCCGCAGTCACTCGCGAGAGGGGAGCAGCACGGTGCCGTGCGCCGGCGTCGCGACCCCCTCGCGGTCGTTCGCAATCGAGAGATCGATCTCGACGGCGTTGCCGTCGTCGGTCTGTTCCTTGGCGACCACCGTGCCGCTCACTGTGATGACATCGTCCGGCATGTTCATGCGCCGCATCTCGAAGTGCAGCCTGCGCACCCAGCCCTCCGGTCCGGCGAAGTCAGCGAGGAGGCGGTAGAGCTGCGCGCGAGTCCAGCCCGTGTTGTAGAAGACGGTGCGGTGCCCTCCCGACTGCGCGAACGGCGGGTCGTGATGCACCGCGTAGAAGTCCTGCGAGCCGCTCACCTGCTTGACCATCTCCGTCCAGTCGAGCGGGTAGGAGAAGCCCGGTAGTTCGTCGCCCACGGTCACGTCCTCGAAGTAGATCTGCGGTACCGGGTCCAGCTTGACGGCCATCGCCGTGCCCCCTCGTGCTGAGCGCCTACCCCGTCTGCAGCCCGAGCGGGTCGGGGTCGGCCTCGACCTCCTCGGGCGCGCGGTGGCGCAGGCTCGTGTTGCGGCTGATCGCGACGAGCTCGTCGTCCTGGTTGTAGAAGCGCGTCTCGTCGATGATCCAGATTGCGTTCGGATCGAGGCCGATCGGCTTGACGTAGACGTCCGCGATCGAGGGCTGCAACCACAGTCGGTCGCCGATCTTGATCGGCTTAAGGAACTCCCACGTCGTGCTGAGGTTGATGGCCCGATCGCCGATCACCGGAACGTCGAGGTCCTCGTTCTCGGGCGCCGGGATATCCGGGCCGCCGTTCCAGTTCGGCCAGGTGCCGTCGCCGGCGAAGTAGTCGGCCATCACCCCGGGCGCGATGTTGTCGCCGTAGCGGCTGCCCCGCCCGTACTCGGGGTCGATGAAGAGCGGGTTCCTCCCGTAGCACATGTGCTCATGGCGCCGGATCGGATCGTGCTCCACGGGGTAGAGGCCATCCTTCCGCTCGCCCGTTCGTCCGACATACTGCTCCCGGATCCGGTCGATGTCGTAGTCGGCCGCTGCTACCTTTGGCATTGACTCCCCCTCACCGAGGGCCACGACTCCAGTGGCCGGCGCCCCCGGGGCCCCCGGGGCCCGGGCCGGGGGCCGCCCCCCCCCGCCAGGGGCTTATAAACATATCCCCCACCTTACGGGGGGGGGGGTTGTGGTGGGG
>VXOS01000193.1 GCA_009839925.1 Chloroflexota bacterium | reverse complement strand
TGGTGCGCCCCGGCGCCGTCGTCATCGACGTCGGCACGAACCGCGTCGACGACGCCACGCGCAAGCGCGGCTGGCGCCTCGCCGGCGACGTGGACTTCGCGGGCGTCTCGGAGGTCGCCGCGGCGATCACGCCGGTCCCCGGCGGTGTCGGCCCGATGACCATCGCGATGCTGCTGGTGAATACGCTGCGGGCCGCGGGAGTGGCGTAGCCGCTTCGCGCTCTGCGCCCGCGCGTGCGAAGATCGAGGCATGGACGACCTCAGGCAGCGCCTGGCCGAACTCCTCGAGCGCGTACGGGACGTGCAGGTGCGCCTTTGACCTGCCCGCTCGCGAGCGCGAGCTGACCGAGGCTCGCACACAGGCCGCCGCCCCCGACCTCTGGGACGACACCGAACGCGCACAGGCGCTGATGAAGCGCGTCGCCCGCCTTGAACGGCAGGTCGAGACCTGGCGCTCGCTCGAACGGCGCTCCGCGGACCTCGCCGACCTCGCCGAGCTCGCCGACGAGACCGACGGCGAGGAGCGGGACGCCCTCGAACGCGACATAGAGGAGGAACTTGCGGGCCTGGAGGCGCAGTTCGCCGAGCTGGAGGTCGCGCTCACCCTCGGCGGGCCCTACGACGACCACAGCGCCGTGCTGGCAATCCACGCCGGCGCCGGCGGCACCGAGGCGCAGGACTGGGTTGAGATGCTGCTCCGCATGTACCTCCGCTGGGCCGAGCGCCACCAGTACCAGACGCAGGTGATGTCGATCTCTTCCGGCGACGAGGCCGGCATCAAGTCCGTCTCGATCCGCGTCGGCGGCGACGACGCCTACGGCCTGCTGCGCTCCGAGCGCGGGGTGCACCGGCTGGTGCGGATCTCGCCCTTCGACGCCTCGAACTCCCGCCACACCAGCTTCGCCCTCGTCGAGGTGATGCCGGAGGCGCAGGACGAGGACATCGAGATCGAGATCCGGCCCGAGGAGCTGCGCGTCGACACCTACCGCGCGAGCGGCCACGGCGGCCAAAACGTGCAGAAGAACGACACCGCCGTGCGGCTCACACACCTGCCGACTGGTATCGTGGTGACCTGTCAGAACGAGCGCTCCCAGCTGCGTAACCGCGAGGCCGCCATGCAGGTGCTGCGTTCCCGTCTGCTCGAGATCGAGCTGGAGAAGCGCGAGGCGGAACTTGCCCGCCTCAAGGGCGATCACGTGCAGCCCGGCTGGGGCAACCAGATCCGCTCCTACGTGCTGCACCCCTACCGCATGGCCAAGGACCTCCGTACCAACCTCGAGACCAGCGACACCAACGCGGTCCTCGACGGCGAGATCGACGGCTTCATCCACGCCTGGCTGCGCGAGCAGGTGGGCGTCGCCGAGCCCGGAGGGGACTAATGGCGGACGTGCGAATAGCCCGGGTCTTGCGGAGCTGCTCGCTGCTCGTGGCGCTCGCGCTTGGCCTCGCGCTCGCCTGGCCGGCCGCCGCGGACGCGGACGGCATCGAGGTGTCCGAGCTGCGGGTCCGCAGCCCCGATCCGACGGAGATCACGTTCAGCGCCCGCGTCGCCGCCCCGGAGGGACTGCAGGAGGCGGAGCTCGTCTACCGCGTGCTGAACCCCAAGGAGGGCGACGTCGGCGGGAGCGTGGTCCGCGAGGACTTCGCGCCGGGCCGGGAGTTCGACGTCTCGGTCACCCTCGAGACGCGGACCAGCCAGCGCTACATCCCGATCGGCTCGCAGTTCCGCTACCACTGGCGCCTCACCGGCGCCGACGGGTCCAGCCTCGTCACCGACGAGGAGAGCTACCTCTTCCTCGACGGCCGCTACCCCTGGGTCTCCGTCCAGGAGGGGGACGTGACCGTCTACTACTACGGCACGGCTCACGACCGCTCCGAGCGCGTGGCGCAGGCGACCCGCTCCGCGATCGAGGACACCGAGGAGCTGCTGCAGGTGAAGGTTCCCTTCCCGGTGCGCGTGATGGTCTGGGCCTCGGAGGCGGACGGCGAGCTGGCGATGCGATCGCGCGGCCTGGTGTTCGACGAGCTCGTGCGCACCGGCGGCCAGCGGGTGGGGTCGGATCTGCTGTTCGTGTTCTCGGCGACGATGGACGTCGTGCGCCACGAGGCGGCGCACATCGTCACCTCGGTCGCGGGCGACGGCCCCTTCACCAGCATCCCCTCGTGGCTGGACGAGGGCACGGCGGTCTACATGCAGAACTCGCAGCTGAACTACGACGACGCCGTTGCCTTCGCGATCGCCGCGGACCGCACGATCCGGCTGCGCAACATGGAGGCGCCCTCGAACAACCCCAACGAGGTCAACCTCTTCTATGGGCAGTCCTGGTCCGTGGTGGACTACATGCTCGAGGAGTTCGGTGAGCAGCGGTTCGCGGAGCTGTACCGCGTCATCCGCGAGGGCGCGACCACCGACAGCGGCCTGCAACAGATCTACGGCGTCGACCAGGACGGGCTGTACAACCTCTGGCGCGTCGCCAAGGGCCTCGAGGCGATCGACTACGCCCCGCGCGTCGAGGCGACCGCCGCCCCGGTCGCCGAGGGGACCCGCGCGCCCCTCGCGATCCCGACCTCGATCGGCTCGAGCGGCGACTCCGGCGACCGCGAGGAAGCCTCCCCGACCACGACCCCCGAGTCCGCCGCCCCCGCGGCGCCGGCCGCGGGCGAGCCCGAGCCGGAGGCCGCGGCGGCGAGCGAGGACGGCGGCGGCTCGAACACCATGATCGCCATCGTGATCGGCCTCGTCACGCTGCTGCTCGGCGGCGGCCTCGGCGGCGCCGCCTTCTACCTCGCGCGGCGGCCGGGCTAACGGCCAGACGCTGGGATGAACGAAGGCTTTCCTGACTTCGACCTCTATGAGGAGCTCGAAGTCTCCTCGAACGCCTCGGCCGAGGTCATCCAGGCCGCGTACAGGCGCCTCGCGCGCAAGTATCACCCCGACAGCAGTGCGGAGCCCGATGCCGCCCGCATGGTGCGGCTCAATGCCGCCTTCGAAATCCTGTCGAGGCCAGAGCAAAGGCGCGCCTACGACGTCTGGCGGGCCGGGACTCCCCGTGCGGACAGCAGCGGGCGCGCCTCGCGATCGGAACCGCGATCGGAACCGCGATCGGCACGCAGGGCGCCCGGAGCAGCGCGGCGAAGAGCACCTTCTGAGTCACCACCAGGCCGCTCACGATCCAGGATCGGGCCATGGACCCTGCTGCTCGCAGTCCTCGCAGTCGGCATTGTTGGCCGAGCCGTCGTAGGACAGCTCCAGTCCGATGAGAGTTCAACACGACCGACCACAACGCGAGCCACGGCGGTATCACGGCCTGCGACGCCCGCGCCGCTGCGCCGAGCGACGCCAACACCAATCCGCATCCGCTCGACCACGCCGACCTCAACACCAACCCGTGCACAAGGCTCGGTTCCGCCGGTGGCGACACCAAGGCCGACGCCCATGGCGGCGAGGGCCGCCACACCCACGCAAGCGCCAACACCCGCAGTGTCCGGGACGGAGACGCCCACTCCTGCGCCAACGCCGACCGCTGCACCGACAGGCACCTCCGCGGGGGCCGGTACGGCCACTCCTGCGCCAACCCCCGCACCGACGAGGGCCGACACGCCCACACCGACGCCGGCTCCCACGGCGGAGCCGACCGCCGCGCCCGCACCCATGCCGGAGAAAACCGCCACGCCCTCAAGCACGCCAGCGGCCACGGCTCCTGTGACAATCGATGATGGCGTCTACTTCGTGCCCTCCGAGATCGCGCCGGGAACGTACCACGCTACCGACACCGGCCCCCGATGCGATGTCTACCGCGACAACATCTATCGCCTGGCATCAGGCCCCGGACGAGTCACCTTCGAAGTGCAGGCCAGCTGGTCCACGATCACTATCAGCGACTGCGGAACGTTCGAAGCCCACACGCCGACCCCACTTGCGTCCTTCGGCGACGGTGTCTATCTCGTCCCCTCAGAACTTGCGCCGGGTGCGTACCGCGCTACCGACACCGGCCCCCGATGCGATGTCTACCGCGACAACATCTATCGCCTGGCATCAGGCCCCGGACCGGTCACCTTCGAAGTGCAGGCCGAGTGGTCCACGATCAGCATCAGCGACTGCGGCACGTTCGAGCGCACTACTCCGTGACTGGCGGTCGGCGGGGCGCGCGGCGGCCCGGCTAGCGGCCGGGGATGATGAGGCCGCCCGGCGTGGTGGGCGGCGGCTGGCCGGCCTCGCCCTGCATCTCGCGCGCGACGGCCTGCTGCGCCTGCTCGACGTCCATGTAGGGCGAGACGAGGATGCGCTCGCGGACCACCGGCTCGTCGTTGCCCTCGACGATTCGCTTGAGCTGCTCCAGCAGGTCCGGCTCGTCCCAGGCGCCCGTGAAGCGGCGGCCGTTGACGATCAGCAGCGGCAGCTCGGTCACCATGCGCGCCTGCGCCAGCCGCGGGAACTCGGACACCTCGATCGCCTCGAGGCGCACCCGCCGCCCTTCGACCGCAAACGCGGAGGCGACGCGCAGCGTGTACGCGGAGTACGGGTCGTAGGGCGCGATCAGCAGCTCGAGTTTGATCTCGTCCTCGATCTCGTGAAGCGCCTCCCGGGTCTCGGGCTGGATCGGGGCGACACCCGCGCCGACGTAGACGAGCGCGTCCATGAAGGCGGAGAAGAGCAGGCCGGACCAGAGGCCGACCATCCGCACCTCGCGGCCGTTGCGCCCTCGCAGGACGGTCACCGGCGGGCGCTCGATGCCAGCCTCGGCGGCGCGGTCGGCGTGCGTGTCGATGTCGTAGGGGGTGATCGAGATCAGCGGGTGCAGCGCGGCGAGCTGCCGCGCGGCGCTGGCGACCGGCTCGCAGAACATGCAGGGGTCGCGGTCCGTGCGGACGAGCGTGGACTCACGCTGCGTCCAGGTCTCCATCGCGACCGGTCCCGCGAGGCGTTGCGAGAGGTAGTTCGCTATCGCGGGCCGTTGTTCGCGCGGGATGACCGGTTCGCTGCTTACCACCTCAATCGCCGCCTTCCGTGGACTGCCCGCGCCGCAGCGCGCCGATTGCGATCACCAGTCGTTGCAGCGCCGTCAGCACCGTGGCGACCGCGAGGATCCACAGCGCCAGGCGCAGCCAGCCCGTCATCAGCCCCACCGCCAGCAGCACCACGCGCTCCGGCCGCGTCGCCAGGCCGTCGGCGACCTCGGAGCCGAGCTCGCCGGCGCGCGTGCGCACGTAGGAGACGAGGAAGGAGCCGGCGAACGCGACGAAGACGAGCGCCGCCTCCTCGTCGTTCCCGCGGTCGAGCTGATAGAGCAGCACGCCGAAGAGCACGACCGCCTCCGAGGCGCGGTCGAGCGTGGAGTCGAGCAGCGCGCCGACCGGGCCGGCGCGCCCCGTCGCGCGCGCCAGCGCGCCGTCGAACAGGTCGAGGGCGCCGGCGATCAGCAGCACGATGCCGCCGATCAGCAGCTCGCCGCTTGCGATCAGCGCGGCGGCGGCGGCGGCTCCGAGGAAGCCCACGACCGTGATCACGTTCGGGGTGATACGCAGCGCGATCAGCACGCGCACGATCGGGTCGAGGATCAGCGCGGGAACGCGCGAGGGCAGGAGGCGCGGGATCATCGTCATCGCCGCGCGCTCCTTGCCGCGATCGCTAGTCGAGCCGCGCGGCGGCTTGCACCGCGCGCGTGTGGGTCGCGCGATCGTAGCGCAGTCGCTCGTAGTAGGAGAGTACCCGGCGGGTGACGCGCGGCCAGGAGTAGGTCTCGACGCGCTGGCGGCCCGCCTTCACCAGCTCCGCGCGCAGCTCGCGGCTGCGCACCAGCCTCGTCAGCCCGTCCGCCAGCGCCATCGGATCGCGCGGCCGTACCAGCAGCCCCTCGACCTCGTCCGTGACCACCGAGGCGTAGCCGTCGATGTTCGAGGCGACGATCGGCACGCCCGAGGAGAGCGCCTCCAGCAGCACGTAGCCCTGCGACTCGTGGCCCGTCGCCGGCGAGCAGAAGATGTCGGCGCTGCGGTAGTAGCGCGGCAAATCCTCGTCCGACACGTCGTCGACGAAGAGGATGCCGCGGCGGCCGGAGCGCTCCATCGAGGCGCGGTAGCGGCGCTTCCCTCGCGAGTCCGGCCCGACGACGATGAGGCGGGTGGCCGGATCGCGCGCGTTGACGATGCCGAAGGCGCGCAGCAGGTGCGCGAGCCCCTTCCGCTTCTCGGCGCGGCCGACGTAGAGGATGTTGACCAGCCCGTCGTCGAGGCCGGGAATCGGCTCCAGCGTGGGGTCGGCGAAGCGGCTCACCTCGATGCCGTTGGGGATGACGTTGTAGAAGCCGGGGAAGTAGCGCCCCACGTAGCGCCCGGCGGGCGGGGAGACGGTGATCTTGCCGTCCAGCTCGCGGAACCAGCGCTTCAGCAACCGCCGCCCGTAGGAGTAGAGACGGTTGCCGCCGTCCTTCGTCGCGTGGAAGGTGCCGACGTTGACGACGTCCGGGTTCGCCGCGCGCGAGTTGCGGAGCACCTGGATCGGCAGCGTCGGCATCAGCGGCTCGTGCACGTGGACCACGTCGCACGCCTCCTCCTCGAGGACGCTGCGCACCCGCCGCCCCAGCCGGGGCGAGAGCGCGATGCGCGCCATCGAGCCGGAGGCGGGCACGGGCGTGGGTCGGCCGATGACGCGGACTCGCGGGTCGTCCACCGGGACGCTGGCCGGGGCAAGGATGATCGGCTCATGGCCGTAGTCCTCGAAGCGCGCCGAGAGCTGCTCGATGTGCTTGTTGACTCCGCCGGGCGTAACCCAGTCGTAGGGAGAGACGAGCGCTATCTTCATCGTCGCGCGACCTCCCGCAGCCGGCGCCAGCGCTCGCCGACGACCTTGCGCGGCGTGACCGCGAGCCCTCGCACCTGCTGCTCCGCCAGCCGCCGCACGCCCAGCGTGCGCAGTCCGGGCGCGCCGTGCGTGACCCCGGAGCAGCGCCGCTGCTCGATGGCGCGCCGCAGGTCCGCGGCCGTCGTGCCCTCGAACTGCGTCGTAGCGCTGCCGACGTGCTCCAGGAAGTGCGCGTCGCTGCCGCCGGTCTCGGCCAGGCCGTAGCGCTCGGCGTTGAGCCGGCTCGCCTTCGCGCCCGTCACGCGACCGGCGAGGGTGGGGTTCGCAACCTCGATGCCGTCCGGATGGACTGCGGGATCCTCGCTGGCCAGCACCCGCTCCAGCGCGCGCTGCCCGATCGAGCGCGTCAGCCAGGAGAACGGGTGCGGCACGACCGCCAGCCCGCCCGCCCGGTGCACCGCCGCCACGGACTCCTCGAGCGGCCGCAGCGACGGCAGCGGCTCGTCGATCCAGAGCGCCAGCAGGTGGCCGGAGCGGGTGGTCAACTCGATGCCCGGCACGAACTCGAAGCGGTAGTTGCCTTGCGCGTGCAGCTCCTGCGCGCGCAGTGCGCCCTCGACATCGTCGTGGTCCGTCACCGCGAGGACGTCGAGATCCGTGTACTGCTCGACGTGGTCGAGCAGCGCGCGCGCGTCCGCCATGCCGTCACCGTGCGCCGTGTGGATCTGGAGATCGGCCTGGCCGAAGCGAGTGACCGAGGGCGTGTCGTCGGTCATGGCCGGCATTCTACGCACATTGGGCGCGGCCTACGAGGAGCCGGCGTCCTCGGCGTCCAGGTCCCAGACCGGGTGCAGCGCGAACCACTGGTCCGGCGACTGGCGGATGCCTCGCTCCAGTGCGCGCAGCATCAGCTCCATGCCCGCTGCCGCGTCCGCCTCGCGGTCCCCGCTGCGCGGCAGCGCGAGTGGCGGGTCGATGCTGATATGCACGCCTCCTCGCTCCGTGTTGCGCACGAAGCCGACGACGACCTCGGCGTTGGCGCGCAGCGCCAGCTCGATCGGACCTCGCGGCAAGCGCGCCGGCTCGCCGAAAAACGGCTGAGGCTGCCCGCTGCCGAGCACGTCGCGATCGGCGAGGATTGCGACCGCTCCCCCGCGGCGCAGTTGCTCGATCGTCGCGCGCACGCCCCGCATATCCGCAGGCACGAAGTGCACGCCGGGCGCTGCCCGCACCTCGTGCACGAGTCGGTGCAGCGCGGGCGGCGCGAGCGGCTCCGTGAGCACCACCACATCGACGCCCATCGCGCCGACGGTGCGGATCATGTGCTCGGGACTGCCGAGGTGCGCGGAGACGAAGACGACGCCGCAGCCGCGGTCGTGTGCGGCGAAGAAGTGCTCGACGCCGTCGATCGCCTCGACGCGGTCGACCGCCCGCTCGGGCGGGCGGTGCGCCGCCCAGGCGAGGTCGGCCCAGTAGCGGTAGGCGCTGCGCAGGCAGCCGCGGGCGGCGCGGGTGCGTTCGGGCTCGGTCGCCTCCGGAGCGCAGGCACGGGCCATGTGCGCCCGCGTGACGGCCCGCAGGCGCGGCGAGACATACCAGGCCAGCGCGGCGCCGAGGTCGGAGATGCGGTAGAGCGCTCGCCGAGGCAGCCGCCCGAAGAGGCGCACCCAGCACCAGAGCGCGATGAAGCCAGGCACGGGCTAGCTCGCCGCCTCCGCCGCCGCGTCCTCCGGCCAGAGCGGGCGGAAGATGTACCACTGCTCCGGCCGCGCGCGCACCATCTCCTCGAAGACACGGAACATCGCCTGGGTCAGCGAGCGCACGTCATGCTCGCGATCGCCGGTGCGCTCGCACTCGACGAGCTGGAAGTCGCCCGTGAACTGGTCGCTCCACGGCCCGAGCCGCGGCACGGTCGCCGCCACCACGCTGGCGCCGGTGCGCAGCGCGAGGCGCGCCGCACCGTCGGGCACGGCGATCGTCCCGCCGAAGAAGTCGACCTCGACGCCGCCCTCGGGCTGCGGCACGTCGGCCAGCACGCCGACGATCTCGTTGTGGCGAAGCGCGCGCACCAGCCGCAGGCTGAGGTGTCCGGCCGGCAGGATCCGCAGCCCGATCCGCCGCCGCGAGGAGAACACGAGATCGTGCAGCCGCGGCTCCGCGAACGCGTCGGCGATGACCGAGACCGGGTAGCCGCGCTCGGTCATCGAGGCCGCACCGAGGTCCCAGTTGCCGAAGTGGATGGTCACGAAGAGCACGCCGCTGCCGGCGCGCGCCTCGTCGAGCTGCTGCCACTCGTCGAAGATGACCCGCCGCCGCACCTCCCGGGCGGAGACATCCGTGAGGCGCAGGAAATCGACGATGTAGAGGCCGTAGTAGCCGAAGGAGCGGCGCGCCAGCCGTCGCGCGGCCGACTCGTCGCCGCCAGCGACGCGGCGCATGTTGGCGATGCAGCGCCGCCTGCCGCCGCGCCAGAGGAAGAAGACGCACAACCCGCCGAGCCGCGCCAGCGCGTACGAGGCGCGCAGCGGAAACACGCGCACCCACAACGCTGCAAGCCGGAAGGCCCAGTAGATCGCCATCGGCGCGCAGTCTACGCCGCGGACGGCGCGCCGGGGCGACGCGGGCGGCTCGCTAGCCGGCGGCCGTCTCCGCCTCCTCGGCGATGAACTCCTCGAGGCGCTCGCGCGCGACGTGGTCGACCCACTGCTCGGGCGGCGACTTCATGAAGTAGGCCGAGGGGGCCAGCAGCGGGCCGCCGATGCCGCGGTCGAGCGCGATCTTCGCGCAGCGGATCGCGTCGATCACGACGCCCGCGGAGTTGGGGCTGTCCCAGACCTCGAGCTTGCACTCGAGGTTGAGCGGCACGTTGCCGAACGTGGTGCCCTCCATGCGGATGTGGCACCACTTGCGGTCGTCCAGCCACGGCACGTGGTCGGAGGGCCCGACGTGCACGTCGGCGCCCGGCAGCTCGTAGTCGATCTGCGAGGTGACGGCGTTGGTCTTCGAGATCTTCTTGGACTCCAGCCGCTCGCGCTCGAGCATGTTGAGGAAGTCCGTGTTGCCGCCGAAGTTGAGCTGGTAGGTGCGGTCCACGCGCACCCCGCGGTCCAGGAAGAGCCTCGCCAGCAGGCGGTGCAGGATCGTCGCGCCAACCTGCGACTTGATGTCGTCGCCGATCACGGGCAGGCCCGCATCGATGAAGCGCTGCTGGAAGTGGCCCTCCTTGGCGATGAAGACGGGAATGCAGTTGATGAAGGCGCAGCCCGCCGCCAGCACCTGCTCCACGTACCACTTAGTCGCCTCCTCTGAGCCGACCGGCAGGTAGTTGACGACGACGTGGGTGTTGGTCGCGCGCAGGATGCCGGCGATGTCGGCGGTCGCGCCCGGCGCCTTGTCGATCACCTCGGACAGGTACTTGCCGAGGCCGTCGTGCGTCATGCCGCGGTCCACCGTGACGCCCGTGGCCGGGACGTCGGCGAAGCGGAAGGTGTTGTTCGGAGGCGCGAAGATCGCGTCGGAGATGTCCTGACCGACCTTGTTGGCATCGACGTCGAAGGCGGCGCTGAAGCGGATGTCGCGGATGTGGTAGTCGCCGAGCTGCGGATGCATCAGCCCCGGGATCGTCTCGTCCTCGCTCGCATCGCGGTAGAACTCGATGCCCTGAACCAGCGAGGAGGCACAGTTCCCCACGCCGATGATCGCAACGTTGATCGGCTCGCCCATCACGCAACCTCCGTTCGCGCAGGCCCGCGCGGGAGCGCGCCCGGCCTTCCGAACTACGATAGAGATGCCGCTTTCATTGCTCCAATACGAATTGGTGATGAGACATAGAAGCCTTGCTTATCTATGCTGCCCCCATGGCACTTCCCCCCGAGGACGCCGGTGGCGACGCGCCCGAACCCATCGAGGCCATTGAGGCGGCGCCGCTCAACGTGCACATGCAGCAGCTCGCGTACCTCCGGGCTGTCGAGCGGCATGGCTCGCTCACGGAAGCGGCGCGCCTCCTCGGCGTCACGCAGCCGGCGCTCTCGCAGGCGATCGCGCAGCTGGAGCGGCGGCTCGGCACGCCCCTGCTGGAGCGAGCCGGGCGTGGGCGGCGGCTGACCGAGGCGGGGATCGAGGTCGCCCGCTTCGCCTCCGAGGTGTTGGGCCGCGCCACGGAACTGCGCGAGTGGCTGCAGGAGTACGAGGCCGGTACCGGCGGAGTGCTGCGCGTCGGGATGATCGACGCGGCGAGCCTCTACGTGCTGCCGGAGACCGTGCGCGCCTTCCGCGCCGCCAGCCCCGGCTTGCAGGTGCGTCTGGCCGTCGATCAGAGCGCCGTGCTGATCGAACGGCTCGCGCGCTTCGAGTTGGACGTCGCCTTCGTCGTCGGGCCGCCGCCCGAGGGCTACCGCTCGACCGAGGTGCTGAGCGAGCCGCTCTACGTCTACGCCCCGCCGGGCTCCGCGGAGGGGCCGGAGCAGGGCGACTGGGCGCTCTACCCGCAGGGACGGCGGACGCGGCTGCTGATCGACGAGGGCCTCGCTCTGCGCGGCCTCCGCCCGCGCGTGACCATCGAAAGCGACAACCCCGCCGTGTTGCGCCAGATGGTGGTGCTCGGCCTCTGCTGGAGCGTGCTGCCCGCCGAGATCGCCGAGGCGGGGACGCCCTCGCTGCGGCCGCAGCGGCGCGAGCTCATCGCCGAGCGCACGCTGCTCGCGGTCCGCCGCGCGCAGGCGCCGGACGACGCGCGCGTCGCCGCCTTTCTGCACCTCGTGGCCGAGCGTGGGGCCGCGCCGGCAGATTAGCGCGAGGCTACTCGGCGAAGACGCGGTAGGGGTGCCAGACGCCGGGGATCGGGCCGCACTCGAGGAGCGCGACGAGCCTGCCGTGCGCCCCGTAGCCGCGCGCCTTGACGCCGACTCGCGCCGGGGGCCGCCCGTCGACCGGGCGCGGGCGCACGTCGCGGCCCTGCCGCGCCAGCGCGATCGAGCGCTTGCC
Organism: Chloroflexota bacterium; assembly: GCA_009839925.1. Lineage (GTDB taxonomy): Bacteria > Chloroflexota > Dehalococcoidia > UBA2979 > UBA2979 > VXMT01. Next base: position 16,110 of record VXOS01000193.1, on the reverse strand, counting down.
GAGGATCACTGCCGGCCAGTCATGCAGCACGGCGTCCGGGGCATGCACCAGCTCCTCGCTGAGCCCGCCCTCCAGCATCAGCACCGCGTCATCGAGCGCGACCGCGTCATCGAGGCGAAACGGCCCGACGGCCGTGCGGCTGAGGCTGGCGAGGTGGCCGCCCACGCCGAGCGCCGCGCCGAGGTCGTGCGCGAGCGAGCGCATGTAGAAGCCCTTGCTGCACTCGACCTCGATCTCCAGCTCGGGCGGCTCACACGCGCCGAGCGTGAGCTCGTAGACCGTGACCGCCCGCGGCTCGAGCTGCGGCTGCTCGCCGCGCCGGGCCGCGCGCCAGGCGCGTTCGCCCTCGATCTTCACCGCGCTGAAGGCGGGCGGCGTCTGCAGCAGCTCGCCGCGGAACGCGTCGAGGGCGTCCTCGACATCGGCGCGCGTGACGCCGGAGGCGTCGCAGCTTGCCTGCACCTCGCCGGCCGCGTCGTAGGTGTCGGTCTCGACGCCGAGCGTGATCCGTGCGCGGTAGCGCTTGCGCGCGTCCATCAGCGCCTCGATCAGCCGTGTCGAGGGCCCGAGGGCGACCGGCAGCACGCCGGTCGCCGGCCGGTCGAGCGTGCCGGCGTGGCCGACGCGGCGGATGCCGGCGGCGCGCCGCACCACCCGCACCACGTCGAACGAGGTCATGTCCGGGGGCTTGTCGATGTTGAGGAAGCCGCTCAGAGCCGGGGCCTTCGCGCGCGCCGGGGCGCTCACAGCTCGCGCCCCTCGGAGCGCGCGAGGTCGCGCATCAACACGGTCATGCGATCCGCCTCGGCGATCGATTCGTCGAGCACGAAGCGCAGCCGGGGGACGCGCTTGATGCGAATCCGCTTAACCAGCTCGCGGTGCAGAAAGGGCGCGCTGCGCTCGAGCGCGCCGAGCACCTCGTCGGCGCCGCCGTCCGCGTCCATCACGCTCACGTGCACGCGCGCCGTCGCGAGATCCGGGGTGACTTCGACGCGCGTGATCGAGAGGAAGGCTTCGACCAGCACCGGATCCTTGACGCGGCGCTGCAGCAGCTCGGCCACTTCCGACTGCACGAGGTCGTTGACCTTCTCCATGCGACGGCTCATCGCGGCACGATCCTCACAGGCTATTCCGATCGCGGGGAGTGCCGGGGCTGCGCCCGGGTGCTGCCAGGCGAGCGACGCTAGCGCACCTGCTCCATGTGGTAGGTGACGATCTCGTCACCCTCTTCGAAGGCCTCGAAGCCATCCACGGTGATGCCGCACTCGAGGCCGGCGGCGACTTCGCGCGCGTCCTCCTGGAAGCGCTTGAGCGAGTCGATGCGCGACTCGCGCAGGACCTCGCCGCCGCGCATCACCCGCGCGAGCGAGCCGCGCGTGACCGCGCCGTCGCGCACGAGGCAGCCGGCAATCGAGTTGCGGCGGCCGCGGCGGAAGACCTGGCGCACCTCGGCGACGGCGTCGCGGCGCTCCTCGTAGATCGGCTGAAGCATCCCGCGCACGGCCTGCTCGACGTCCTCGATCACGTCGTAGATCACGCGGTACTCGCGGACTTCGACGTGCTCCGCCTCTGCGAGCCGCTGCGCGCCGGTCTCGGCGCGCGTGTTGAAGGCGATGATCACGCCCTGCGAAGCGACGGCCAGGTTGACGTCGGACTCGTTCACGGTTCCCGCAGCGGCGTGGATCACCTTGACGTTGATCTCGTCCACGGCGAGGCCCTCGATGGCGCGTACGAGCGGCTCGATCGAGCCCTGCACGTCCGTCTTCAGCACGATGTTGAAGTCCTGCACCGCGCCGCGGTGGATCTCGCCGAAGAGCGTGTCGAGGGTGACGCCGGTGCGGACGTTGCCCTCCCGCTCCACGGAACGGCGCAGCTCGACGCTCTCGGCGCGTGCGGTGCGCTCGTCCTTCACGGTCTCGAAGCGCTCGCCCGCCGGCGGCACCTCACTCAGCCCGAGCACCGTCACCGGCGCCGAGGGACCCGCCTCCTTGAGCTGCTGCCCCGCCGAGTCCGTCATCGCCTTGATGCGGCCGTAGCTCAGCCCGGCGCGAATCACGTCGCCGCGGTGCAGCGTGCCGGTCTGCACGAGGATCGTCGCCGCGATACCGCGCCGGGGATCGGTTGCCGCCTCGAGCACGACGCCGACGGCGTCGCGGTCCGGGTTGGCCTTCAGTTCCTCGAGGTCCGCGACCAGCAGCACGCTCTCGAGCAGGTCGTCGATGCCGTCGCCGGCGAGCGCCGAGATCGGCACGACGACGGTGTCGCCGCCGAACTCCTCGGGGACCAGCTCTGCGCCCATCAGATCCTGCTTGACGCGGTCCGGGTTGGCGTTGGGGAGGTCCGTCTTGTTGACCGCCACCACGATCGGCACGCCCGCCGCGCGCGCGTGGTCGATCGCCTCGCGCGTCTGCGGCATCACGCCGTCGTCGGCGGCGACGACGATGATCGCGATGTCGGTGACCTGCGCGCCGCGCGCGCGCATCTCCGTGAACGCCTCGTGGCCGGGCGTGTCGATGAAGGTGAGCGTCCGCCCGTCCGGGCCGCTCGCCTGGTAAGCGCCGATGTGCTGGGTGATCCCGCCGGCCTCGCCCTCGACGACCCTGGCGCGGCGGATCGTGTCCAGCAGCGTCGTCTTGCCGTGGTCGACGTGCCCGAGCACGGTCACCACGGGCGCGCGCGGCTGCGCGTCCTCGCCTTCCTCGATGATGCGGCGCGACAGCGGCGCGGACTCGTCCTCGCCGGCGACGGCGGCTGCTTCCTCGCCACCCTCCTCCTCGGGCGCGTACCCGAGGTCGGCGGCGACGACGGCGGCCGTGTCGAAGTCGACCACCTGGTTGATGGTCGCCATCACGCCGTTCTTCATCAGCTCCTTGATCACGTCGACCGGCGTGATGCCGAGCAGGCCCGCGAGGTCGCTGACGACGACCGCGGCGGGGATCGTGACTCGCGGCGACTCCGCCGCTGGAACGGTCTGGTCCGGCGCCTGTGTCATCGCTCGCTCTCTCCCGTTCCCCGGGTCCCGGCAGCCGCGGCTTCGCCGGCGCCGTGCCGCTGAGCGTACCCTCGCAGTGTAGCGCGGTCGGCGGCGCTGACCGAGGTCCGCAGCGCCCGATCCAGCCGTCCGCCCTCGAGCGCCTGCTGCCAGCAGGCGGGCGACTCGCAGAGGTAGCCGCCGCGTCCCGGCGCTCGCCCGCGCTCGTCGACGCTGACCGAGCCGTCCGCACCCCGCACCAGCCGGGTCAGTGAACGTTGGTCGCGCTGCTCGCGGCAGCTCAGGCAGCTACGCTGCGGAGGCGTCCGTCTGCGGCCCGAGGCCATTGCCGTGGATCCGTCCCATTCGCTGTTCGCGTTCGCGGCGTCGCGCTGCCGATCGCGCTAGTCCTCGTACTCGTCGTACTCCCCGTACTCGTCCTCGTCGTCCTCGTACGGCAGATCGCCGTGCAGCTCGCTGAGGCCTTCTTCGATCTCTTCCTCGTCGATCTCGAAGCGGCGGCGACCACCGCGCGGCTGGCGGTCGCGCTCCGGCGCCGCCCCCCCGCGGCCCCGGCGGCGGCCGGGGCCGCCCCCACCCCGCCCCCGCCCCCCCGGCACCGCCGCCAAGTCGCGCAGCTCGCCGATCTCCTCGGCGAAGCGCAGCCCACCGGGCTCGGCCCGCCCGGCGGCAGGCGCTGGGGCAGGCGCGGATGCGGCGGGCGCCTCCTCGACGACGACCTCGGCAGCCGCCGCGGCCTCCTCCACCGGCTCCTCCCCGGCAGGCTCGGCGAACTCGGCGAGCACCTCCTGCTCCGGCGTGAGCGGCGCGGGCTCCGCGGGCGCCTCGGCGAGCTCGTGCTCGCCGGGGAGCCCCGGCCGCGCGTACCCGGCCTGCGAGGGCGCGACCACGTCCGGCAGCGTCGGCAGCGCGGGCGTGGGCGCCAGTGGGAGCGCGTCCATGTTTGGCTCGGGCGGCGGGTAGAGGTCTTCGCCGTTGCGGATCAGCAGGCTCTCCGGGCTGATCTCGACGCGGCGGCCGGTCAGCCGCGCGGTCAGGCGAGCGTTCTGCCCCTCCTTGCCGATGGCGAGGCTGATCTGCTTGTCCGGCACCGCGAGGAACGCCGTGTTCGTCTCCTCATCGAGGCGCACCGAGACGACCTCGGCGGGGCTCAGCGCGTTCGCGACGAAGCCCGCCTCGTTCGGATCCCAGCGGATGATGTCGATGCGCTCCCCGCCGAGCTCGTTGACCACGTTCTGGATGCGCGCGCCGCGCACGCCGACGACCGCGCCAATCGGGTCGACGCCTTCCTGGCGCGAGATCACGGCGATCTTGCTACGGAAGCCGGGCTCGCGCGCCATCGTCACGATCTCGACCGTGCCCTTGGCGATCTCCGGCGACTCCAGCTCCAGGAGACGCCTCAGCAGCTCCGGATGCGAGCGTGAGGCGACCACCTGCGGCCCCTTGGCCGCGCGGTAGACTTCCTTCACGTAGACCCGCAGGCGCTGCCCCACCCGGTAGTGCTCCGGCCGCACCTGCTCGGCCGACGGCAACACGGCCTCGGTCCGTCCGAGGTCGAGGATGACGTTGCGGCGGCCGGCCTCGACGCGCAGCACGGTGCCGGAAACCAGCTCGCCCTGCTTTGTCGTGAACTCGCCGAAGACGGCCTCGCGCTCGGCCTCGCGGAGGCGCTGCAGCACCACCTGCTTCGCCGTCTGCGCGGCGATGCGGCCCGCGTCCAGCGAGGCCTCGAGCGGCTCGCGGATGCGGTCGCCCTCGGACGCGCCGGCGTGGCCCATCTCGGCCGCTCGTTCCGGCGAGACCTGGATCTCATCGTCCTCGATCTCCTCGTCGGGGATCACGTCCCAGACGCGCCAGGCGTCGATGTCGCCGGAGTCGATGTCGATCTTGACCTCGATCTCCGCGTACTGGAGCTCGTCCTTCTTGTAGGCGGAGGCCATCGCCGCCTCCACGGCCTTGAAGACCGTGTCGGTATCGAGGTTCTTCTCCGCAGAAAGCTGCGCGATCGCGGTGACGAATTCGCTCTTCATGTGCTGCTGCCGCTCCCGGATTGCATCCGGCTGGGCCGCCCTTGCTACAAAAAAACGTGGGCGTCGGCCCACGTCTCGCAAGGAGGCGCTGGTGTCCAACTCAGTGTAGCACGCGGCCCGGTCCGGGGCGCGCCGAGCCTGCTACGCGTCCGGGTCGAGCGCCTCGATGGCGGCGGCGCGCAGGGCTTGCAGGCGGCTCGCCACCTCGCCGCGCGGGACGTGCTCCACCTCGCCCGTCGCGCGGGTGCGCAGCTCGACGGCGCCCTGCGCCTGGTTGCGTGCAGAGACGGTCAGCCGCCAGGGCAGACCGATCAGGTCGGCGTCGTTGAACTTCACGCCCGGCGACTCGTCGCGGTCGTCGAACAGCACCTCGAGGCCGGCGTTCTCCAGCTCGGCGTAGAGCGCCTCGGCCTCCTCGGCGACCGGCGGGTCGCGGTCCAGGCGCAGCGCGACGAGCTGCACGTCGTAGGGCGCGACAGAGACCGGCCAGCTGATGCCATCCTCGTCGTGGTTCGCCTCCACCGCCGCGGCGACGATGCGGTCGACGCCGATGCCGTAGCAGCCCATCGTCGGGACCACCGGCTGCCCGTCGGCCCCGAGCACGTCGGCGCTGAACGCCTCGGAGTAGATCTGGCCGAGGCGGAAGACGTGCCCCATCTCGATCCCGCGGTGCAGCCGGATCACGCCCGTGCCGCAGGCCGCGCAGCGGTGGCCGTCCTCGGCGAGGGCGATGTCGGCTACGAGGCTCGCCTGCCAGTCGCGGCCGAGATTCACGTTGCGCAGGTGGAAGTCCGCCTTGTTCGCGCCCGCCAGGAGGTTCGGCGAGTCCGGGACCGAGAGGTCCGCGACCACCGTCATCCGGTCGCCGAGACCGACCGGGGAGGCGGAGCCCGCTACGAGGCCGAAGTGCTCGACCTCGGCGTCCGTCATCGCGCGCACAGCGCGTCCGTCCAGCTCGTTGGAGAGTTTGACCTCGTTGATCTCGAGGTCGCCGCGCACGACGGCGAAGATCGGCTCCTCCGGATCGCTGCCGCCCCCGGCCATGTAGAAGACCGCCTTGGCGGTGCGCGACGTGGGGACCTCGAGCAGCGTCGCGAGCTGCTCGATCGTCGTCGTGCCCGGCGTCGAGACCTCCTCGACCGGGAGCGGGTCCTCGGGAGCGGCGGGCGGGCGCACGAAGGCGGCCTTCTCGGTGTTGGCGGCGTAGCCGCAGTCCGAGCAGAGCGCGACGGTGTCCTCGCCGGCCTCGCTGAGGAAGATGAACTCCTGCGAGCCCTTGCCGCCGATCGCGCCCGAGTCCGCCTCGACGGGGACGGTCGGCACGCCGCAGCGCGCGAAGATGCGGCGGTAGGCCTGGAACATCGCGTCGTAGGAGTCGGTCAGGCCGTCCTCGTCGACGTCGAAGGAGTAGGCGTCCTTCATCGTGAACTCGCGCACGCGCACCAGGCCGCCGCGCGGCCGTCCCTCGTCGCGGAACTTGGTCTGGATCTGGTAGAGCGTGACGGGCAGGTCGCGGTAAGAGCTGGAGTGGTCGGCGAAGAGGCGGGTGATCACCTCCTCGTGCGTCGGCCCGAGCACCAGGCCGCGCCCGCGCTGGTCGTTGAGGTGGAAGAGGACGGGCCCGAAGGCCTCCTCGCGGCCGCTCTGCTGCCACAGCTCAACCGGCTGGATGGCGGGCAGCAGCACCTCCTGCCCGCCGGCGGCGTCCATCTCCTCGCGCACGACGTTCTCGGCCTTGAGGCGGGCGCGTCTGCCGAGGGGCATGTAGCTGTAAGCCCCGGCCATGAGCTGGTCGATGCAGCCCGCGCGCAACAGCAACCGGTGGCTCGCCGTCTCCGCGTCGGCGGGCGCCTGGCGCAGCGTGCGTCCGAACAGCCGCGACATCCGCATGGCGTCGAGGGTACGAGGCGACGCGCTGCCGGGAAAGCGCCACACGCAGAGGCGGGAGCCGCTCCTTGCCCCCTCCCCGGCAGGTGCTACCATCCGCCGCGCCGCCTCGGCAGTACCGAGGCGCACCCCACCCGCATCCGCACCGGGAGCCCGCGATGAAGCTGCACGAGTACCAGGCAAAGGAACTACTGGCGCGCTACGGCGTGCCCACGCCGGGCGGCAAGGTCGCCCGCAGCGCCGATGAAGCCGCCGCCGCCGCCGAGGAGCTCGGCGGCAAGGTCGTCGTCAAGGCGCAGGTGCACGCCGGCGGGCGTGGCAAGGCGGGCGGCATCAAGCTCGCCAACTCCGCCGAGGAGGCCCGCGCCGCCGCCGAGGAGCTGCTCGGTACGAACCTCGTCACCATCCAGAGCCCGCAGGGCCAGCCGATCAACTCCGTGCTCGTCGAGGAGCAGATCGACGTCGCCCGCGAGCTCTACCTCGGCGCCGTCATCGACAACCAGTCCGGTCGGCCCGTGGTCATCGCCTCGGCGGCCGGCGGCATGGACATCGAGCAGGTCGCCGAGGAGACGCCGGAGGAGATCCACAGCCAGGCGATCGACCCGGCCTGCGGCTTCCAGGGTTACCAGGCGCGCGCCCTCGCCTTCGCGACCGGCCTCGACGGCGACCTCAACCGCCCCGCCGTCGCGCTCATCTCGGCCCTCGCGCAAGCCTTCGAGGAGAACGACGGCTCGCTCGCCGAGATCAACCCCCTCGTCGTCACCGGCGACGGCAAGCTGCTCGCCGTCGACGCCAAGTTCAGCATCGACGACGACGCCGACTTCCGGCATCGCGACCTCCTGGAGCTGCGCGACAAGTCGCAGGACGACCCGCTGGAGGTCGAGGCGGAAGAGGCCGGCGTGCAGAATTACGTCAAGCTGGATGGCGACATCGGCTGCATCGTCAACGGCGCCGGGCTCGCGATGGCGACGATGGACGCGATCAAGTTCGAGGGCGGCGATCCGGCGAACTTCCTCGACATCGGCACCGCGAACGACCCGGAGGCGATCGTGACCGCGCTGCGGCTGATCGGCGCCGACCCGGACGTGAAGGCCGTGCTGGTCAACATCTTCGGCGGCCTCGCGCGCACCGACGTGATTGCGGAGGGCGTGGTGCAGGCCAAGCGCGACGGCCTGATCCCGCAGCCGACGGTCGTGCGGCTGGCCGGCACCAACGTCGAGGAGGGCACGCGCATCCTCGACGAATCGGGCATCGAGCTGATCCGCGCGGACGGCTTCGCCGACGCCGCGCGCAAGTCCGTCGAGGCGGCAGTGGGCGCATAGTGTCAGCCTCCACACTGCCGGACGCGCCAGAACTCATCGAGCGCATCAAGCGCGCGATGGATGCTGCGCACGCAGAGTGGCAGACGGGCACCAAGCAAAGCGACGCGATCAAGTCACACGTATGGAAGCTTGGGTTCGACCTAGCCGATGAGTGCCGAGTGCCACTCTACCCCTTCGCATCCTCCGTGAAGGCTACGCGAGACGAGGCTGGGGAGTACGCGCGCGACCGTCTCGATCGGAGACGCGGACACTTCTGGCCGTACCCGGAAGAGCATTCGGTTCTGAAAGAGTTCCATTACGACGTTACATGGGTCGAGTTCAGCGGGGAGTACACCGGTTTCGGCGCGGATCGCCACGATCGCAACACGCCAAAGCACTTCCCCGCGTTCAGGCGCCTAGTGCTCGCCCTCGAGAGCGAACTCTCGGGAGGGCCAGCGTCCGGGTGGCCGCGGTGGCAGGTGCTCTTCGACTTCAACAAGCTGCTCTGCGCTCGCGCCGACCTTCGCGTGATGGTGTGGCCAAGGGACAAGATCGAGGAGGGTGTGACCCTTCTCGAGTCGCGATTGCAGAGTGCGGCAGGGTGGGATGCGGGCTCCTGGCTGCTGAGCGGCTGGGGCAACGATGGTTTTGAGCACGTCGCGTACCACAACGGGCAGAGACAGAACTGACAACGAGCGAGGGAGCGTAACGTGGGCGTACTGCTGGACGAGAACAGCCGCGTCGTCATCCAGGGCTTCGGCGGCGCCGGGCAGCGCGAGGCGAAGACGAGCCGCGAGTACGGCACGCAGATCGTCTGCGGCGTCACGCCCGGCCGCGGCGGCCAGATCCTCGAGGACACGCCGATCCGCAACACCGTGCGCGAGGCCGTCGACGAGTTCGACGCCAACGTCTCGCTGATCTTCGTGCCCGCGCCGTTCGCCGCCGACGCGATCCTCGAGGCCGCCGACGCCGGCATCCCGGTCGCGATCTGCATCACCGAGGGCATCCCAGTGCAGGACATGGTGCGCGTGAAGCGCGCGCTGGATGGCAGCGAGACGCTGCTGATCGGCCCCAACTGTCCCGGCGTCATCACCCCGGCGGCCCGCGCCCGCGCCGGCATCATGCCGACCGACGTCTACCTCGAGGGCAACGTCGGCGTGATCTCGCGCTCCGGCACGCTCGTCTACGAGACGGTCGACCAGCTGACGCGGGCCGGCATCGGGCAGTCATCGAGCGTCGGCGTGGGCGGCGACCCAATCATCGGCACCACGCAGGCCGAGGCGCTGGCGCTCTTCGAGGCGGACCCGGACACGGCGGCGGTGGTGCTGATCGGCGAGATCGGCGGCACCGCCGAGCAGGAGGCCGCGGCCTACGTCGCGCAGATGTCGAAGCCGGTGACGGCCTTCATCGCCGGCGCGACCGCCCCGCCCGGCCGTCGCATGGGCCACGCCGGCGCGATCATCGCCGGCAAGGCCGGCACCGCCGAGGCGAAGAAGGCGGCGCTGCGCGAGGCCGGCGCGATGGTCGCCGACTCCCCCTCCCAGATCGGCGAGACGTGCCTGGAGCAGCTGCGGAGCGCCGGGCTGCTGTAGCGAGTCGTCCATGACCCCCGCGGACACATCCAGCACGCGAGGCGGCAAGCTCGAAGGCAAGGTCGCGGTCGTCACCGGCGGCACGAGCGGCATCGGCCTCGCCGTCGCGCGCGAGTTCCTTGGCGAGGGCGCGCGTGTCGCCGTCTGCGGGCGTGACCCGCGCCGGCTCGACGCCGCCTCGGTCGCCCTCGGCGAGCGCGCGATCACGATCCCCTGCGACGTCACCAGCGTCGAGGAGCTCGAGCGGCTCTTCGAGGAGGCCGCCGCCAAGCTCGGGCCGATCGACGTCGTGGTCGTGAACGCGGGCGGGGACAACCCGCCGCAGTCCTTCCTCGAGATGACCGAGCAGGAGTTCGACGCGGTCGCCTCGCTCAACTTCAAGTCGGTGTTCTTCACGGTGCAGCAGGCCGCGCCGCGCATGAACGACGGCGGCTCGATCATCATCATGACCTCGGGCGCCGACGCGCAGGGCTACGCCGAGGGCGCGGCCTACGGCGCCTCGAAGGCGGCGGCGAGGTCGCTCGCGCGCTCGCTCGGCGCGGCGCTGGTGCCGCGCGGCATCCGCGTGAACGCGATCCGCCCCGGCCTGATCAACACGCCGATCCTCTCGACGACAATGACCGAGCAGACGCGCGACTTCATCAGCCGCCGCCTCATCCCGATGCGCCGCGAGGGTACGCCCGACGAGATCGCAAAGGCCGCCCTCTTCCTCGCCTCGGACGACTCGTCCTACGTGCTGGGCGTCGAGCTCGGCGTCGACGGCGGCCTGATCGAGCTGTAGCGGCGCACTCGGGCTCGTTCCGGTTCCCCTCACCCCAACCCTCTCCCGCCCGAAGACCCTGCGCTACTTGCCGACAAGCGCCCTCGTCGCAGGGAGCCTGGATTCCGGCTTCCGCCGGAATGACGGGAAGGGGGGAGCCGGAGTGGTGGGAAGAGGGGTGAGCGGGTGGCGCCTACAGGAAGACGGGCTCGCGGCTGGTGAAGCGGTAGAGGCGGGCGGGGCGGTGGGCGCCTTCGCGGCGCACGTCCTCGGTGGCCTCGATCAGCGCCGTCGAGAGCATGCGCTTGCGGAAGTTGCGGCGGTCGAGGCGCGCGGCGAGGATCGCCTCGTACGCGGCCTGCAGCTCGCGCAGCGTGAAGCGCTCCGGCAGCAGGCCGTAGGCGATGTTCGTGTAGTCCAGCTTCGCCCGCACCCGCTCGACCGCCTGCGCGATCACGCGGCCATTGGAGAAGGCCAGAGGCGGCAGGTCGTCCACCGGCAGCCAGGCCGGCCGCCAGGCGTCGTCCGCGCGCTCGCGCAGCCGCACCGCCTTCGCCTCGACCAGCGCGAAGTAGGCGATCGCCACGCCCGGGTGCGTCGGATCGAGCCCGGACTCGGTGAACAACTGCTCGAGGTAGACGTCGCGCGCGCCGGTCTCCTCGAAGAGCTTCGCCTGCGCCGCCTGCTCCAGCGTGCGGCCGCCGTCCCAGAGCCCGCCGGGCAGCGCCCACAGCTCCGCCTCGGGCGGCTCGTCGCGGTGCACCAGCAGCACCTGCAAGCGCTCCTCGATGATCGCGAAGATCACGAGGATGGTGGCGACGGCCGGTCCGCCGGACATTGCGCCGTCCCTAGACCACGTTGAGCAGCAGGTCGCCGCCGCGCAGTGCTCCCGCACGCTGGCCGCGCAGCGACCACGACGTCGTCTCGGCGATCTCCACATCGACGAGATCGCCGACGAGTCCCGCGCCTTCGAAGTGCACGATCCGCCCGCCGCGCGTCCGGCCGCTCGCGCGCCCGTCCTCCTCGCGCTCGACGAGCACCTCGAGGGTCTCGCCGAGCAGCTTGCGGTTGCGGGCGCCGGCGCTCTCGGCATGGATCGCCTCGATCACCTTGAGGCGCGCCTTCTTGACCTCGCGCGGCACATCGTCGGCGAGCTTGCGGTAGGCGAAGGTGCCGGGCCGCGGCGAGTACGCGGCGACGTGGATCACGTCGAAGCCGATCCGCTCGAGGAGCGCGACCGTGCTCGCGAACTCCTCGTCCGTCTCGCCGGGGCAGCCGACGATCACGTCGGTGGCGATCGCGGCGTCCGGCATGCGGGTGCGGATGCGCTCGACGCGCTCCTCGTACTCGGCGACGGTGTAGCCGCGCCGCATGCGCTCCAGCATGCGGTCGTCGCCGGACTGCACGGGGATGTTGAAGTGCTCGCAGACCTTCGGCAGGTCGGCGACGGCATCGATGATGCGGTCCGTCATGTCCTTCGGGTACGAGGTGAGGAAGCGCGTGCGCGCGATGCCCTCGATCGCCTCGATGCCCTCGAACAGCGTGGCGAGGTCGGCCGACTCCTCGAGGTCGTGGCCGTAGGCCTCGACGGTCTGCCCGAGCAGCGTGACCTCACGCACCCCGCGCGCCGCGAGGAAGCGCACCTCGCCGAGCACCTCGGCGACGGGCCGGGAGCGCTCGCGGCCGCGGCGCAGCGGGACGATGCAGTAGGTGCAGAACTTGTCGCAGCCGTGGACCACGGGCACGTAGGCTGTGGGGCCGGTCGGCTCGCCGAAGGTCTCCGCCCAGAACTCGCCCTCGGAGACGTCGCGCGCCAGCCCGGCCGCCTCGAGGATCGGCTCGTACTCCTGCGGTCGCGCCCAGACGTCGACCCAGGGGAAGCGGCGCGCGAGGGCAACACGCTCCCTGTCGCCCTCGGGGCCGACCATGCAGCCCATCACCGCGATCTGGAAGGTCTCACCGCGCTTGCGGCGCTGGTTGAGGGCGTGAAGGCGGCCGGCGGCGCGGTCCTCGGCGTGCTGGCGGACGGCGCAGGTGTTGACGACGGCGAAGTCGGCGCGCGCGGGATCCTCGGCGGGCGTGTAGCCCGTGCGCTCGAGGCCGGCGGCGAGGCGCAGGGAGTCGGCCTGGTTCATCTGGCAGCCGAGCGTCCAGATGTGGAAGGTGGGCACGAGGCTGCTCCCGTCCGGCGTGGGGCGCTGGCCCGCGCGACTCGCCTCGGTCGTTCCGGGGCGGGTGCGGGTGCGGATGGCGGAGGGGGCGGGATTCGAACCCGCGATCCCGAACAGGGATAAGCGCTTAGCAGGCGCCCGCACTAGGCCACTATGCGACCCCTCCACGAGCGATCGTAGGGCGGCGGGCGTGCAGGCGGCAAGGCGGGTGGTGCATGCGGGTCGCGTTCCGAGGGTTTGACGACCTCGGGTACTTCGCGTACTATGTACGCCGTCACTTAGCGTACTTCGTACACGAAGTGTACGCGCGGCAGCCGCGTCGCTCCCGCGTCCGCAGCGCCGCAGGAATGAGGGCTCCCCCTATGGTTTCCTCGATCTCCCGTCCCGTGCCGCAGCTCCAGTGCGAGTCCGACTTCGGGATCGAGACTCTCCCGCTCTCGCAGGAGGCCTCCTTCGGCTCCTGGCAGCGCGAGATTCCCGAGGCCTACTGGCAGCTCGGCAGCGACGAGCTGGTGACGCGGGTGCGAGAGGCGCGCGCCAGCCTCGGCGACCGCGCCGTCATCCTCGGCCACCACTACCAGCGCGAGGACATCATCCAGTTCGCCGACGAGCGCGGCGACTCCTTCATGCTCGCCCAGTACGCCGCCGAGCGGCCGGAGTCCGAGTACATCGTTTTCTGCGGCGTGCACTTCATGGCCGAGGCGGCCGACATCCTCTCCGCCGCGCATCAGCAGGTCGTACTGCCGAACATGGAGGCCGGCTGCTCGATGGCGGACATGGCCGCGCCCGCCGACGTGCACGTCGCCTGGCGCGAGCTCGGCGACCTCTTCGGCTCCACCGAGGACCTGATCCCCGTCACCTACATGAACTCGGCCGCCTCGCTCAAGGCGTTCTGCGGCGAGCACGGCGGCGTGGTCTGCACCTCCTCGAACGCGGTGAAGGTGCTCGAGTGGGCGTTCGAGCAGGGCAAGCGCGTCTTCTTCTTCCCGGACCAGCACCTCGGCCGCAACACCGGCCACGCGATGGGCATCCCGCTCGAGGAGATGACGCTCTGGAACTGGCGGCTGCCCGCCGGCAACCTCGGCGGCGCTGCGCCGGAGCAGCTGGAGCGCTCGCGCGTGATCCTCTGGCAGGGCCACTGCTCCGTGCACCAGCGCTTCACGACGACGCAGATCGAGGAGGCGCGCGAGCGCCACCCGGACGTGCAGATCGTCGTCCACCCCGAGTGCCGCTACGACATCGTGCAGGCCGCCGATGCGATCGGCTCCACCGCCTACATCGCAAACTACGTCGCCGAGGCGCCCGCCGGCTCGGTGATCGGCGTGGGCACCGAGATCAACCTCGTCTCGCGGCTGGCCAAGGAGAACCCGGACAAGACCGTCTTCTGCCTCGACCCCGTGGTCTGCCCCTGCAGCACGATGTACCGAGTGCACCCCGCCTACCTGGCCTGGGTGATGGAGTCGCTGGCCGCCGGGCACGTCGTTAACCAGATCGTCGTGCCGGAGGAGGTGCAGGCCCACGCCCGCATCGCCCTCGAGCGCATGCTGGCGCTGCGCTAGCCGCGGTCTCCCGTGTCGGCACACTCTCCCGCCCCACCGCCCGAGGCTGCTCGCGAGCTGTTGCGCGCCGATCTGCTGGTGATCGGCTCCGGCATCGCCGGGCTGTTCGTCGCCCTCCAGGCGCACGAGCGCGGCGCCCGCGTGCTGGTCGTCACGAAGAGCGCGATCGACGAGGCGAGCACGCGCTACGCCCAGGGCGGCATCAGCGCCGCGATCGGCCCCGGCGACTCGCCCGAGCTGCACCTGCGCGACACGATCGAGGCCGGCGCCGGCCTCGTCGACGCCGCCGCCGCGCGCGTGCTCGTCGAGGAGGCCGCGGGCCGCATCGCCGACCTCGGCGGCTACGGGGTGCGCTTCGACGAGGCCGAGGGCGAGGCGGCGCTCGGCAAGGAGGGCGCGCACTCTACGCGGCGCGTGCTGCGCGCGCGCGGCGACCAGACCGGACTGGAGATCGAGCTGTCGCTCTCCTCGCTGGTGCAGCGCGAGGGCATCACCGTGCTCGAGCACGCGCTCGCCGAGCGGCTGATCGTCGCCGGCGGGCGCGCGATCGGCGCCGACGTGCTGTGCGCCGACGACGGCGCGCGACTGCGCTGCGAGGCGGACACGGTCGTCCTCGCGACGGGCGGGGCGGGGCAGGTCTACCGCGTAACGACGAACCCGCCGATCGCGACCGGGGACGGGATCGCGCTCGCCTTCCGCGCCGGGGCCGAGGTCCAGGACATGGAGTTCACGCAGTTCCACCCGACGGCGCTGCGGCTACCTGGCCAGCCCTCGTTCCTGATCTCGGAGGCCGTGCGCGGCGAGGGCGCCCTGCTCTTCGACACCGCGGGCAGGCGCTTCATGGCCGATCTCGACCCGGCGGCGGAGCTGGCGCCTCGGAACATCGTCGCGCTGGCGGAGCTGGCGCAGATGCGCGCGACCGGCAGCGACCACGTGCTGCTGGACATCACCCACCGCGAGGCCTCGTGGCTGGCCGCGCGCTTCCCGAACATCTACCGCACCTGCCTCGCCGCCGGCCTCGACATGGCGCGCGACCGCATCCCGGTCTCGCCCGCGGCGCACTACACGATGGGCGGCGTGCGCACGGACACCTGGGGCCGCACGACGCTGCCCGGCCTCTACGCCGTCGGCGAGGTGACGTGCACCGGCGTGCACGGCGCGAACCGCCTCGCCAGCAACTCCCTGCTCGAATCTGTCGTCTTCGCGCACCGTCTCGTCGACGCCCTCTACGGCGGTCCCCTGCCCGAGGGCGAGCGCGAGCCGCCGACGCTCAGCGAGGACGCGTGCACGCTCGACGCTGCGGCAGCCGGTCCCGCCTCGAAGGCGCCCTCGCGCGAGGACGTGCGGGCGCTGATGTGGAGCGAGGCCGGCCTCGAGCGCGAGGGGCCGCGGCTGGGCACTGCCGCGACGCAGCTCGCCGCCTGGGAGCGGGCGCTGCCCGACCCGCGCACGCGCGAGGAGCACGAGGTCGCCTCGCTGCTCACGTGCGGGCGGCTGATCACGGAGGCGGCGCTGCTGCGCGAGGAGTCGCGCGGCGCGCACTACCGGCGCGACTTCCCGGAACAGCGGCCGGAGTGGCGGCACCGGCTCGTGTTCCGCGCGCTCGCCTAGGCTCTCCGCCGTGACCTCGGCGCCACGCCTCCCCGTCCGGCACCCTCTCCCTGGGGAGAGGGCGGGGGTGAGGGGGAGGACTCCCGCGCGCCTTCGCAGGCCCCGCTGGCGCGACGAAACTCCAGAGTGCGGACCCTCCCTCACCCGAACCCGCAGCCCGGGGGGCGGGGGACCCGGCGCGGGGCGGGCGCGGGGCCCCGGCGAGGG
>VXOS01000120.1:22344-27958 GCA_009839925.1 Chloroflexota bacterium | reverse complement strand
CGGCTGCGAGCGCGCCGGGCGCCGCCAAAGCGCGGCGGGCGACCCCGCGTGGGGGGCTGCGGTCGGGTGGTGTCCCCGCGGCCGCTCTCGACTCGGCCGGTTTGGGGGGGGGGGGGGCGGCCGGGCGCGCGCCCGGCTTCGAATGGGGCGAGATTCCCGGTCACGGCGAGTTCACCAGCTCCGTCTGGCAGGGTGTGCAGCGCGGCAACCGCAGCGTGGAGACGGACTACGTGAACGGCGAGATCGTGCTGATCGGCGCGCTGCACGGCGTCCCCACGCCGTGGAACCGCGCGCTCCAGCAGGCAGCGAACCACTGCGTACGCAACGGCATCGAGCCCGGCTCGATCGGCGTCGCCGAGTTCGTCGCGGACGTCGAGCGGGACATCGCGGCCGGGGCGGTGACGGGAGGGGTAGCAGGATGACCGGCATCGCGGGCAGCGTCGCCGTGATCACCGGCGGGGGTAGCGGCGTCGGCCGCGCCATCGCCCTCGAGTGTGCGCGCCAGGGCGCGCGCGGCGTCGTGATCGCCGACATCGAGACCGGGCCCGCCGAGGAGGCCGCCGCCGAGGTCCGCGAGGCCGGTGCGGCCGCGATCGCCGTGCAGGCCGACGTGAGCGAGCGTGCCGCCGTCGAGGCCCTCGCGGCCCGCGCCTACGAGGAGTTCGGCGAGGTCAACCTGCTCTTCAACAACGCCGGCGTCAGCAAGCGCAACCCGATCGCCGAGGCGCCCGACGAGGACTGGGACTGGATCACTTCGGTGGACCTGATGGGGCCGATGTACGGCATCTACGCTTTCGTGCCGCGCATGCGCGAGCAGGAGGGGCCGGGGCACATCATCAACACCGCCTCGGTCTCCGGCCTGGTGGCGCGCCCGAACGTCAACGGCATCTACACCTCGATCAAACACGGCCTCGTCGGCGTCAGCGCCGTACTGCACGACGAGCTGGCTCCCGAGGGCATCGTCGTCTCCTGCTGGTGCCCCGGCGGGATGCTCACGAACATGCGCGACTCCGGCCGCAACCGGCAGTCGCGCTTCGGCGGTCCCTACCCGGAGCAGCCCCGGCCCGTCGCTCGCGAGCCCAACCCGATGACCGTCGATGACGTCGCGAAGCGCGTGCTGGCCGCCGTCCGCGAGAACCGGCTCTACATCTTCAGCCACCCGCACACCCGCCCCACCGTCGAGGCCTACTACCAGCAGATCCTCGACGACTTCGAGGCGGGCGAGCGCATCGCCGCCGAGCTGGGGTAGCGCGCGCGGTCATGTCGAGGCTCAGCGAGACCGTTCGCGTCGGCTCGCTCGAGGTCGCCGCGATCAGCGACAGCGCGCCCGACGTCACCGACTTCCAGCGCCACCTCCCCGGCGTCGAGCCCGCCGAGTGGATGCGCGAGGTCGGGATCACGAACCCCGATGACCCGGTCCCGTTCAACCTCGGGAGCTTCCTGATCCGCGGCGACGGCCGCACCACGCTCGTGGACGCCGGCTACGGCGTCTTCGGGCGCACGCTCGGCGCGCCGGGCTGCGGCGAGCTGCTGGAACGGATCGCGGAGCTGGGAGTCGCCCTCGAGGAGGTCGACGCCGTCGTGCAGACCCACCTCCACCCCGACCACGTCGGCTGGCTGATCGACGAGGATCGCGACACCGCGCTCACCTTCCCCAACGCGACGGTCTACGTTTCGCGGACCGAGCTGGACCACTGGCTCGGCCCCGAGGCCGACGCGCAGCGCCTTGAGTTCGTGCGCCGCTGCGTCCTGCCCGTGCACGAGGCCGCCCGCATCGAGCCGGTCGACGGCGAGGGCGTGCTGTCCCCCTCGCTGACGATGGTGCCGACGCCGGGCCACACGCCCGGGCACTGCTCGCTGCTGATCTCGTCGCGCGGCGAGCGCCTGCTGATCACGGGCGACGTCGCCTACCACCCGGCGCATGTCGTGCGGCCGGAGTGGCGCACCTTCCTCGAGCACGACGCCGCCGAGGCCGAGCGGTCGCGCCGCAAGGTCGCCGAACTGGCGATCGCGCGGGACGCGCTCGTGACGGGCGGGCACTTCGGCATCCTCACGCTCGGGCGGGTGCGGCGGGTGGAGACGGGCTACGCCTGGGAGGCGGTCGCGACTCCCGAGCCGCACGCCTGAGGGCGCGCGTCGGGCCTCGCGCGTTTCGGCTACCCTAGCGCGGGAGGAGGACGCCCATGGACTGGCAAGATAGCCCCGAGCAGGCCGCGTTCCGGAGCGAGGTACGCAGCTTCATCGAAGCGCGCCTCCCGGAGCACTACCGCGGGCGTCCGCCCGGTGCGCCCGACGAGTGGGTCGCCGACCGTGGTGCGCCGGAACCCGAGCGCCGCGAGGCCGCCCGTGAGTGGGCGGTGGCCCTCGGGGAGCGCGGCTGGGTCGCCCCGCACATCCCGACCGAGTACGGCGGGGGCGGGCTCTCCAAGTGGGAGCAGTTCATCTACAACCAGGAGATGGCCCGCGTGAGCGCGCCCGTCGTCGGCAGCTCGCACTCCGTCGAGATGCTGACGCCCACGCTCGTCGTGCACGGCACCGACGCGCAGAAGAGCGCGTACCTGCCACGCATCCTCGGCGGCGAGATGGTCTGGTGCCAGGGTTACTCCGAGCCGGGCGCTGGCTCCGACCTCGCCTCGGTGCAGACGCGCGCCGTCCTCGATGGTGACGAGTACGTGGTGAACGGGCAGAAGATCTGGACCACGAACGGCCACCACGCCGACGCGATCTTCGCGATGGTGCGGACGGACCCGGACGCCCCCAAGCACCGCGGCATCAGCTTCCTGCTGATCGACGACATGGCCACCGAGGGTGTCATGGTGCGGCCGCTGGTCAATATGGCCTGGGAGCACGGCTTCAACGAGGTCTTCTTCGAGAACGTGCGCGTCCCCGCCACCAACGTGGTCGGCGACGTCAACCGAGGCTGGTACGTCTCCATGACGCTGCTCGACTTCGAGCGATCCGGCGTCCGCCAGGCGACCAACGTGCGGCGCCAGTTCAACCAGCTCCTCGGCGAGGTGCGGGAGCCGCGCGCGCCGGGCTCCGTACGCAACCTGCCCTCGGTCCGCGCGGAGATCGCCGACCGTGCGATCGACACGGCGGTCTGCGAGAACTTCTCCTTGCGCGTGATCTCGATGCAGGCCGTGGGCCTGATCCCGAACTACGAGGCGTCGATGGGCAAGCTGCGCATCAGCGAGACGCTGCAGGCGATCTCGCGCACGGGCGTGCGCGCCTTCGGGCTCTACTCGAACCTCTGGGACCCGGAGGACGAGCGCTCGCCGGCGCGCGCCGACTTCACGCAGCGCTACCTGACCTCGATCCCGCACACGATCGGCGCGGGCACCTCGGAGATCCAGCGCAACATCATCGCCACGCGCGGCCTCGGCCTGCCGCGGGGGTAGAGGGCGGGGAGCCGGGAGCTGCGGTTAGCCGGTGGCTCCGACGGCGCCCGCGATCTTCTCGGACAGCCACGCGTTCAGGCTCTTGCCTTCAGCCTTGGCGCTTTCCGTTGCTGCGCGATGTACGTCGGGCGAGACCCTGAGCGGGATCCTCCCGCTGAACGGCTTATCTGGTTCCTGTCCCCGCTCGGCACAGAACTTGAGGTACTCGTCGACGGAGGCGGCAAACTCCTCGCGAAGCCCCGAGATTGACTCCGCCTGGAACGTGATCACATCGCGCGTGCCGATCACTTCCCCGTGGAAGATCTCGATCTCATCGTCGAAGACAACAGCTGCTCGGTAGCCGCGGTACTCCATCATGATCGCTGTCCGCCTTGCCTGCCGGGTCGCACCCCGGCTTCCATCAAGAACCTTCTGATCGAGGAAACAGACGCCTTGCCTGCCTCCTTGCGCGGGTGGGGTCGGTGAAAGATGGCCCTCGCCCCGTTCAACTCGACCCCTACCCTCGACCCGGCACGCTCCTCGATGTGCGCTCCGCAGGCCCGCAGCAATGATTCGATATCGTCCCAGCGGATTCCCGCTGGCGTGGGTTGCCGGAAGACGTCCGCCAGCGTTCTGCGGTGCCTGCGCCTCACGCTCGGATGATATCAGAATCAGATATCATTTTGCGAGTGCGCCAACCACTAGAACATCGCGATCGGGTTGACGGGGGAGGCGGTGCCCTGGTCGAGGCGCAGCGGGGCAAGGGTAAGCAGGAACTCCCAGCGGCCCCGCTCCTCGCAGGCCGCGGCGAGGCGCCCGAGCTGCATATTGTCGATCAGGTGAATGCCCATCGAGACGATCAGCACCTGGTGCATTGGCGTGTCCCAGCCCTCGATCTGGTGCGGCATCGCGTCAGTGATCCCGTCGCAGCCGACGACGGCGACGCCGCGCTCGCGGATCCACGGCGCGCACGTCACCGACAGCCCCGCGATGCCGTCGATGCCCGACGTCCAGTAGCCGTGCTCGTCGCGGCGGGCGTCGCGCCCGATGCAGATCAGCAGGATGTCGCCCTCGGAGACGGTCACGCCCTGACGCTCCTCGGCCGCCTCGAGGTCCTCGACGGTGATGCGCGTGCCGAGCTCGAGGTAGGGGACGCCGTGCACGGCGGGGATGTCGAGCAGCACGCCGCGGCTGGCCACGCCGTCCTTGCCGGCCATGATGCTGTTGCGGCGCGCGCCGACGCTGGTGACCTCGGCCTGGTCGAACCCGTTGTACATCTTGCCGTCGCGGAAGATGTGGCAGAGCGCGTCGAGGTGCGTGTTCGCGACCCCGTGCGGCGCGATCGAGAAGTAGTCGCTCGACCCCTGCAGGCTCTGAGGCCGCGTGATGTCGCCGGCGACGAGCATGGTGTGCCGCACGGGCGTGGGGTTGTCGGCGTGCGGGTGCTTCGCGAGCTCCAGAGCGCAGCTCACGGTGACGCCCTCCTGGACGAGCGAGGCCGCGGCGGCGCGCTTCTCGGTCGTAATCAGATTGAGCGCGCCGCGCTCGTCCTCGGGGCCCCAGCGTCCCCAGTTGGAAACGGAGTCGAAGATCGCCTGCAGCTCGTCGGGGGTGGTGGTTTCGGTGGAGATGGTGATGATGCGCCTCCTTCGCGTCGCGGCCTGCGAGGGCGGCCGCTCGCCGGGCCGCCTCGCGCGAGCGGAGGCTAGCAGCGGTGCGCGGGGCTGACTACGGTGCCGGCGCCCGGCGCCCTCGGACGGCGCGGCGCGCGCCGGCGCAGGCGGAGAGCAGCAGCGCGAGGAGTGCGAGCGGTGCGAGGGTGCCCGCGCCCTCGGGTGGCGGTGGCAGCAGTCCGGCGTTTCCGGAGTCGGGAGGCTCTGGCAACTCGTCGCAGAACAAGATGCCAAGTGCTCCCAGATCACTGTTCTCCACGTCCCGCATACCTTCAGGAATGCACCCGGTGAACTCGTTCCCTGCGAGGTACGACGCTGTCACATTGGCAAGGCTGCCGAGTTCGCGAGGTATCTCTCCGGTCAACCGGTTACCCGCGAGACTCAGCCACTCGAGCTTGGTGAGGTTCCCTAGTTGGCGGGGTATCTCCCCACTCAACTGGTTCCCCCCAAGGGAAAGCACCTTCAGATCCGTGAGGTTCCCGAGCTCGCGAGGTATCTCGCCGGTCAGCTTGTTAACGGCGAGGCTCAGCCGCTCGAGCTTGCTGAGGTTCCCTAGTTCGCGAG
>VXOS01000120.1:0-22244 GCA_009839925.1 Chloroflexota bacterium | reverse complement strand
GTTAACGGCGAGGCTCAGCCGCTCGAGCTTGCTGAGGTTCCCTAGTTCGCGAGGTATCTCCCCGCCCAGTTGATTCAGTCCGAGGTCCAGCCAGAGCAGATCGGTGAGGTTGCCGAGTTCGCGAGGTATCCCTCCGGTCAACTGATTCTGCCCGAGGTCCAGGCCCCCGAGATTGCTGAGGTTGCCGAGTTCGCGAGGTATCTCCCCGGTGAACTGGTTGTCGCCGAGGGACAGTAGCTTCAGGTTGGTGAGACTGCCGAGTTCGGGAGGTACCTCCCCGGTCAACTGGTTGTCCGAGAGATTCAGCCACACCAGGTTCTTGAGGTTGCCGAGTTCGCGAGGAATCTCTCCAGTCAACTCGTTGCCGGCGAGACTCAGCCAGCCCAGATTGCCGAGGTTGCCGAGCTCGCGAGGCACCTCTCCGCTCAGTTGGTTCGCTAGGAGGGTCAACGTCCGCAGCGCGGTAAGGCTGCCCAACGCTGCAGGCACGTCCCCGCGCACCTGGTTCCCGCCCAGGGCGAGTTCGGTGACACGGCCGCCCTCGTCGGCCACGACCCCGTACCACTCGCCGAGCGGCGCGTCGCTCAGCCAGTTCGTGCTGTCCGTCCAGTTCGGCCCGTCGGTCGCGTGGTAAAGCGCGATCAGGACCTCGCGGTCCGACTCCGCCGGGCCGCCCTCGGTCTGCGCCTGCGCGCCGCGAGGGCCGAGAGTCAGAGCGGTGAGGAGGATCGCAAGGAGTGCAGCGTCGGTGCGGCCTCGACTCATGCGCCTGCCCTCTCGCTTCGGGAAGGTCAGACTAGCGGATCGGCACAGATGTTGTTCCTGGCATCGGGTTACGCGTTGGCCGGCGAGGACTCGCTCACTGTTGGCGGGGGGCCGAGCCCCCGCCGGCTTCCGCGTCGCGGGAGGAGGGACCGCGTCTTTGCCGCTGTCCCGTCCGTCGCGGCGGTTCGTCCACCTCGGACGGACGGGCGCGACACTCCTATGACGACGCGCACCCCGCTTTGGTTCCCGGCCTCCACCACGGACCCGAAACAGGCCGTCGCGGTGGTATACAGGACCGCACGACGGCGTGACCGGGAACACGCGCAGACTCGATCGCTGCGCGCGACGGGAGGGGACGATGAGCGAGACCGCCGAGGGCCCGCGGGGCCCGCTGCACGGGGTGCGCGTGCTCGAGTTCTCGCTGATCTTCTCGGCGCCGTTCGCCGGACTGCAGCTCGCCGACCTCGGAGCGGACGTGGTCAAGGTCGAGCCGCCGGGCGGCGAGCCGTTCCGCAACCTCTTCGCCGCCGTGCCGCAGAACGCAAAGATCTTCCAGTCGGTCAACCGCGGCAAGCGCAGCCTCGAGCTGGACCTGCGCAAGCCCGAGGCGCGCGAGGTGGTCTACCGGCTGCTGCCGGAGTTCGACGTGGTGCTGATCAACTACCGCCCCGGCGTCGCCGAGCGGCTCGGCCTCGACTACGAGACGCTGAAGGCGGTGCGGCCGGATCTGATCTACGCGGAGATCAGCGGCTTCGACCCCGGCGGGCCCTACGAGCAGAAGCCCGCCGCCGACATGATCGCGCAGGCCTACTCCGGCAGCATCGCCCTCAACGCCAAGATCACCGACGACGGCGCGCCGATCTGGCCACCGGTCGTGATCGCGGACTTCCCGGCGGGGCTCTCGGCGGCGATCGCGCTGATCTCGGCGCTCTACCACCGCGAGCGCACCGGCGAGGGCCAGCGCGTCTCGGTCTCGCTGCTCCGCTCGGTGCTGGGGATGCTCTGCTACTACGTCAACGTCGAACCCGTGCATGACGCCTACGGCCGCGATCCGATGCTCGCCGAGCTCGGGCGCGCGCGCGCCGCCGGCGCCGACTACCGCGGCCTGATCGAGACGCGTGAGGGGTCGTTCCGCTCCGGCGCGCCGCTTACCACCTACTGGCGCGGCTACTCGGCGTCCGACGGCGGCCTCGTGATGGGCGCGGTCACGAAGGAGAACCGCGACGCGATCCGCGGCGTGCTCGGCATCGAGGGCGATCCGACGGACGACCCCGACTACAACCAGTTCGCCGAGGAGAGCGCCGACATCGTCGAGGCACTGCAGGTGCGGGTCGCGGAGATCGTGCGCGAGCGGACGGTGGCGGAGTGGATGGAGCGCTTCGACGCGGTCGGCGCACCCGTCGCGCCGGTGATCTTCCCCGAGGACGTCCCGGACCACGAGGAAGGCGCGCGGCACTTCGTCGAGCTGGAGCACGAGATCACCGGCCCGCAGCGCTTCGTCGGCCCGATGTTCGACCTGGAGCGCACGCCGACCTCGATCGGAGGCGCGTCGCCCCTTCCCGGCGACGCCAGCGACGACGTGCTCGCCGACCTCGGCGGCTACAGCGCCGAGGAGATCGCCGCGCTGCGCGAGGCGGGCATCGTCGGCTAGCGTCCCGCGTCGCCGAGGGCGGCGCGCACGCGCGGCAGCACCTCGCGGGCGACGAGCCCCATGTAGTCCGGCGGCGCGCCCGGAGCCTCGTGTCCCGGGTCCGGCACCGGGTGCAGCACGACGACCTCGAAGACCGGCAGCGCGCGCAGCAGCTCGGTCAGCTGCTCCGTCACACCCGCGGCGTCGCCGTGGAGGCAGAACGCCTCGGCGGCGGCTGATGGCAGGAAGTCGAGCAGGCGGCCCGCGCCCTCAAGGTCCGGCGTGTGGTGGAAGTCGGGGCTGACGTGCTGTTGCAGCTCCTCGACGGGCGGGCCGTCCCAGCCCAGGCCGGGCGCCTCGAACAGCGTCGGCGAGTACTCGTAGTAGCCGGCGGCCATCGCGCGGCCGATGCGCAACGCGCGCTCCGGCTCGTCGACGAGCACGGTGTGGAAGACCACGCCGAGCGCGACCTCGCCGGGATCGCGGCCCGCCTCGGCCGCGCCCGCGCGCACCGCCTCGACTGCCGCCTCGAGGTTCGCGGGCGACGTGCCGACACGGATGAAGACGCCGTCGGCGACGCGCCCGGCGGCGCGCAGCATCCGGGGACCGCCCGCGGCGATCCAGACCGGCACGGGGCGGGCGTGCGGCAGCCGGGCCGGGGAGCGCGCGCCCACCTCGACAGCCTCGCCGCGCAGCAGGGCGCGCGCGAGGCGCGTCGCCTCCTCCAGCTCGCGCACGCGCGCCGGGCGGAGCCCGGCCAACCGCACGGCCGTGTCGCCGATGCCGAGGCCGAGCAGCGCGCGGCCCTCGGCGAGCTCGTCGACGGTGGCGATCGAGGAGGCCGTGACGCTGATGTGGCGGTTCACCGGGTTGGCGATCAGCGGGCCGATGCGGATGCGGCTGGTGGCGCGCGCCGCCTCGGCGAGCATCACGTAGGTGTCGCGGCGCCTCAGCTGCGAGTCCGGGATGAAGGCATGGTCCCAGCCCAGCTCCTCGGCGCGCCGCACGTCGGCGGCGAAGGCCGCGACGGAGCCGAAGTCGAAGCGATTCAGGCCGAAGGCAGGCGCCGGCATGCGGCGAGGGTGTCCGAGGGCGCGCCGCCGCGCAAGGTCAGGCGAGGAGGATGCTGGCGTCGTAGGACTCCATCCGGGAGTCGCGGGTGACGAGCATCAGGCCGTGTGCGAGCGCCTGAGCGATCAGCATCCGATCGAACGGATCGCGGTGGTGATCGGGTAGAGCACCCGCGATGCGGGCGTCGGCGTGGGTAATGGGTAGCGGCTCGAAGCCGTCATCGCCAATGTCGAAGATGGCATCGTCTACGCGCAGCTTTCCCATAGCCCGCTTGATGCTGATCTCCCAGATGCTGGCCGAGCTCACGTAGACGACGTTATCCGGATTGGCGATCTCGCTGAGCGCCTCCCCCGACAAGTCCCGCTCCCCGCTCCACCACAGGAGAACGTGGGTGTCGAGCAGGAGGTTCATTCATCGTCCTCGAGGTCGCCCTCGAAGGCGGCGATGATGTCCTCGGGCGTCTCGTCGAAGTCCGGGGCGATCCAGATCTTGCCCGCCAGCCGGCCCGGCTTCCGGGGTTGCCGAGGCTCCCCGTAGGGCACCAGCCGCGCCAGCGGCTTGCCGGACTTCCCGAGCACGATCTCTTCGCCGCCGGCCGCCCGGTCGAGCAGTTTCGACAGGTGAGTCTTTGCCTCGTACACGTTGATCACCATGACGACATTCTACACGAGTTGGTCTGACTAGACCAGACTAACTAGATACGTGGAGGTATTCTCTGTTCTGGAACGGCCACCGCATAGACTGTGCAGCGCCCGCGCTGCGCGGGCGCCGACGGGAGGGTGCGATGCGGGAGTTTCGGGATCGGGTCGCCGTCGTCACCGGGGCCGCGCACGGCGTCGGCCGGGCGCTGGCCAACGAGTGCGCGAACGAGGGCATGCGCGTCGTCGTCGCCGACATCGAGGGCGAACCGGCCGAGGTCGTCGCCGCCTCGATCCGCGATCGCGGCGGGCAGGCGATCGCCGTCGAGACGGACGTCGCGGAGCGCGCGCAGGTCGAGGCGCTCGCCGAGCGCACCTACGCCGAGTTCGGCGCGGCGCACCTGCTGTTCAACAACGCCGGCGTCTCGATGCACAAGAAGATCGAGGAGTCCGAGGTTCTCGACTGGGAGTGGGTGCTCGCGGTCAACCTCTGGGGCCCGCTCAACGGCATCCACGCCTTCCTCCCGCGCATGCGCGCGCAGGGCGGCGAGGCGCACATCGTCAACACGGCCTCGATGAGCGGGCTGATCGCGCGCCGCAATCAGCGAGGCATCTACCAGGCCGTGAAGCACGGCGTCGTCGCGCTCACCAACGCGCTGCGCCACGAGCTGGAGGCCGACGACGGCGAGATCTCGTGCTCGGTGTTCTGCCCGGGCGGGATGCTGACGGACATCGAGGATGCCGGGCGGCACCGCCAGGAGCGCTTCGGCGGGCCGTTCACCCTCGGGCCGATGCCGGTGCCGCGCCAGCCCAACCCCGTCTATCCCGAGGACATCGCGCCGCGCGTGCTGGAGGCGATCCGGCAGGACCAGCGCTACATCTTCAGCCACCCCCACACCCGCGCCGACCTGGAGGAGCACTACGCCGACATCCTCGATGGCTTCGACGCGGCGGCGCGCATTGCCGAGCAGGTCGGGTAGGCGCCATGCGCTACGTCGTCTACGGAGCGGGCGCGACCGGCGGGGTGATGGGCGCCGCGCTCTCGCGGATCGGCCGCGAGGTCGTGCTGATCGCGCGCGGCCGGCACCTCGAGGCGATCCGCGAGCACGGGCTGACGCTGCGCACGCCGCTGGAGACGGTGCAGACCGAGCTGAGCGCCGTCGAGCAGCCCGAGGAGATCGAGTTCCGCGAGGACGACGCGGTCCTGCTCACGGTGAAGACCCAGGACGCATTCGACGCCCTCGACGATCTGCGCGCCGCGGCCGGCGATAACGTGCCGGTGGTCTGCGCGCAGAACGGGGTGGCGACGGAGCGCGAGGCGCTGCGCCGCTTCCGCCGCGTCTACGGCATGGTGGTGCGCTTCCCCGGCATGCTCCTCGAACCGGGCGTCGTCGCGAACTACGAGCCGCGGGGCGGCGGCGAGATCGAGCTCGGACGCTGCCCGCAGGGCATCGACGATGTCGCCGCGCAGCTCGCCGCCGACCTCACGGCCTGTGGCTTCGACGGGCAGGCCGAGGCCGACGTGATGCGCTGGAAACACGAGAAGCTGCTGATCAACGTCGGCTCCGCGCTGGCCGGAGTCTTCGGTCCCGGCGCCGACACGGCGGCGATCCGCGAGCGGCTGGTCGCGGAGACGCGAGCGGTCCTCGAGGCGACCGGGATCGACCTGCCGACGCCGGAGGAGGCGCTGCGGCTGAACCGCCAGCCGCGCTACGACTGGGCGGAGATCGAGGGCGCCCCGCCGTTCGCCAGCTCGCTCTGGCAGGGCATCCAGCGCGGGCTGCGGACGGCGGAGACGGACTACATCAACGGCGAGGTCGCCCTGCTCGGCGCACACCACGGCATCGAGACGCCCTACAACCGCGCGCTCAACCTGCTCGCCAACCGCTGCGCCCGCGAGGGCACCACGCCCGGCACGGTGACGACCGCCGACCTTGAGGCACTGGCCGCCTCGTAGCGGCCGGCGCCTGCTGCTGCGTCCGCGCCTCTTCTGCCATCCGGGAACTTGTGCGGAACTCCAGCGTTGTGCTGAAGGATGCGCCTCTCTCTCGCCGTCATTCCGGCGGAAGCCGGAATCCAGGGACGCCTGCGAAGGGAGGGATTGGCTCCCGTTCACGGGAATGATGAGAAGGGGCGCTTGCCGGCATGTTGCGCAACGCTCATCAGGGGGCGGGACCGGAGCGGTCTTGATCAGACTAGTGTGACCAGACAGGCTGTGGTTATGCCGGGAAACACCTATTCGACATCCGAAGCGAAGGCGCGCTTCTCCGAGGTGCTGCGCCAGGTCCGCGCGGGGACGACCGTCACGGTCACGTATCGGGGTAAGCCCGTCGCCGAGATCCGCCCGATCGAGCCGCGGCCCAGGACGATCGAGGAGCGGCTCGATCAACTTGAGCGGAGTGGCGAGTTGGTCCGGTCCCGCGAACCCAGAGCACCGCTCCGACCGGTAGCGCACATCCCGGGCGCGCTTGAGCGCTTCCTGGCAGACCGCAACAGGTGAACATCACCCGCGCTCGCGCGGCGCGGGCCCTCAGCCGCCTCGCGCGGCGGTGCGGCCCGCGAGGTAGCCGAAGGTGAGCGCGGGACCGATCGTACCGCCGCCGCCGCCGTAGCCGGGGCCGGTCGGCGCGGCGATCGTGTTGCCCGCGGCGTGCAGGCCGGCGATCGGCTCGCCGCGCACGTCGAGCACCCGCCCCTCGGCGTCCACGCGCAGCCCGCTGCTCGTGCCGAGCACCGCGACGTGCACCTCCAGCGCGTAGTAGGGCGGCCCACCGATCGGGCCGAGGGTGCGCGCGCGGCCCTCGCGCGACGGGTCGCCCGTCGCGAGGTCGTACGAGCCCTCGCCGCGCCCGAAGTCCGGGTCGACGCCACGCGTGGCGTGCTCGTCGAAGCGCACGACCGTCTCGCGCAGGCCCGTGGCGTCGATGCCGCAGCCGGCCGCGAGCGCCTCGAGGCTGGGTGCGGGCTGTAGCCAGGGCGGGTCGGGGTCGCCGGGCGCTGCGCTGAGCAGGCCGTAGGCGCGGCGGTAGGACTCGCCGAAGAGGAACCAGGCGGGGCGGTTCAGGTAGGTGAAGGCGCCGGGGTCGAAGACGTGGAAGGCGCGCACGATGTCGTGGTAGTTGACCGCCTCGTTCACGAAGCGCCGCCCGAGGCGGTTCACGAGGATCGAGCCCGGCAGCGAGCGCGGCCCGGAGAGGAAGCGCAGCTCGCCCTGCGCGTCCTCCGGCCCGTCGCCCTCGCCCGCCAGGCGCACGGCCAGCGTCCACCACGCCTCGCCGAGGTTGGCGAGCGCCGCGCCGCGCTCCATCGCCATGCGCAGCGCGTCGCCCTCGGCAAGACCCTGCGGGCTGAGCAGCGCGTCGACGGGGCCGCGCAGCCACTCGCGGCGCAGCTCCCCGTCCCACTCGAAGCCGCCCGCCGCGAGCACGACGCCGCGCCGCGCCTCGATGCGCAGCACGTCGCCCTCCCGTTCGGCCTCGATGCCTGCCACGCGCCCGGCGGCGTCGGCGATCAGGCGGCGCGCCCGCACGCCTCGCTCGATCCGCACGCCGTGTGCGAGGGCGCCGGCGATCAGCGCGCCGGCGAGCGCCCGTCCGCCGACCCACTCGCCCGAGTCGAGCACGAGGCCGCCGCCGGACCAGCTCACGCTGTAGGGCAGCGGCTCGCGCAGCGCCTCGGCGAGATCGCCGAGGGCGGATGGGTCGAACGGCGCGGGGTCCAGCGAGCGGCCGTTGGCCGCGCCGCCGGGGAGGTCGGCCTGGTAGTCGGGGAAGGGCAGCACGCCGCCTGCGGGGTTGCCGCGACCGGCCGCGCTGAAACGCAGCGGCGTCTCCGCCTCGAGGAAGCGCGCGGCCTCCGGCGCGGCGGCGACGAAGGCTTCGAGCAGCGCCGGGTCGGCGCGGCCGAGCGAGATTGCGCGCAGGTAGTCCAGCGCGCGCTCCGGCGAGTCCGACAGCTCCAGCTCGCGCATGTGGTCGTTGTTGGGCAGCCAGGCGACGCCGCCGGAGACGGCGGTCGTGCCGCCGAGGCGGTCCGAGCGCTCCAGCAGCAGCACCGAGCCGCCCTCGCCCGACTCGGTGAGTGCGACCGCGGCGCTGACGGCGGCGCTGAGGCCGGCCGCGCCCGAGCCGACGACGACGACATCCGCGCTCAGCTCGCTCGTCATGGGGTCATCGTACCCGCGCGCCGCGCTACCATCGCCGCGAGGGGGAGCCATGTCGCAGCCGTACCGCTACCCGGACCCGGACTCGAGGTCAGCGCAGTTCTTCGCGCGCGCCCGCGGCGTGCTCGCCAACGGCTATAGCCGCGTCGTCGCCTCGGCGCCCGGTCCGGGGCCGTACGTGCTCTACGCGCGCTCGGCGCAGGGCGCGCGGGTGACGGACGCCGACGGGCACGAGCTGATCGACTTCAACAACAACAACACGGCGCTGATCCACGGCCACGCGCACCCCGCCATCGTCGAGGCGGTCTCGAAGCAGATCGCGTCCGGCAGCGCCTACAGCTTCGGCAGCGAGGCCGAGCTGGCCCTGGCCGAGTTGCTGCAGGAGCGCGTCCCGAGCTGCGATCGGCTGCGCTTCTCCAACTCCGGCACCGAGGCGGTGATGATGGCGATCCGAACCGCCCGCGCCTACACCGGCCGCCCCAGGATCGCGAAGATCGAGGGCGCCTACCACGGCACCTACGACTACTCGGAGATCTCCTACTGGCCCGGCTCCGACGTCTGGGGCGAGCCCGACCCGGTACCCGTGCCGAACGCCGCCGGCGTCCCGCAGTCCATCCTCGACGACACGATCGTGATCCCCTGGAACGACCCCGAGGCGGGCGAGCGCCTGCTCGCGCCGCACGCCGATCAGCTGGCGGCGGTGCTGCTCGACCCGGTCTCGGACGTGGCGGCCCTCGTCCCGCCGACGCCCAAGTTCATCGCGATGCTGCGCGACTTCACGCGGCGGCACGGCATCGTCTTCATCGTCGACGAGGTGGTCTCGCTGCGGCTCGGCTACGGCGGCGCGCAGGGCGAGTTCGGCATCGAGCCGGACCTGACGACCTTCGCGAAGATCATCGGCGGAGGCTTCCCGGTCGGCGGGATGGGCGGCTCCGAGGAGATCATGCGCGTCTTCGAGGGCAGCTTCTTCGCCCCCGACCCGGCCGACCGCCCTCGCATCTCGCACGGCGGCACCTTCAACGGCAACGTCACCTCGATGACGGCGGGGCTGGCGGCGATGGAGCTGCTGACGCCCGAGGTATGCGACCGCCTGAACGCCCTCGGCGAGTACGCGCGCGAGGCGCTGCGCGGCGCCTTCAAGGCTGCGGGCTATCCCGGCCAGGTGACGGGCATGGGTTCGTTCTTCCGCCTGCACCTCACCACGCGCCCGATCAGGAACTACCGCGACTCGTGGTGGCGCGAGGACGAGCGCGGCTGGATCTTCCAGTTGCAGGGCCACCTGCTGCGCAACGGCGTGTTCATGCAGCCGCACATGGGCTGCCTCTCCACCGCGATGACCGAGGCCGACCTCGATCATCTCGCGGGCGCCGTCGAGAGCGGCCTGCGTGACCTGCTCGCCGAGGGCAAGGCGCCGCGGGCGTGAGCCGCCGCCGGAGTCAGGCGGGAGCGATCGGCGTGAGCAGGCGGCGCGGGTTGTCGACGAGCATCGTCTCGATCTGCGACTCGCTCACGCCCCGCTCGCGCAGCGCGGGCAGCACCACCTCGTGGATCGTCGTGAACTTCCAGAGCGGATGGTCCGGCAGCTCGAGGCCGCGCGGCAGCGCGTCGTACGAGGTCGCCGCGTCGTGCGAGAGCAGCACGCTCGCCTCACGGCCGCGCTTGCACAGCGCCGCAACCACCTCGATGCGCTCGGCTACCGGCAGCACCACGTCGAGCCCGAAGCGGTCCATGCCGATGAAGCTGCCGCGCGCCGCGAGCCGTTCGAGGTAGTCCAGGTCCATGGTGTCGCCGACGTGCCCGACCGCGACCTGCGTGAGGTCGACGCCTTCCTCGGCAAGGACCTCCTGCTGGCGCGCGCCGCTCTCGGTCAGCGCCTCGCTGTGGGTGATGATTGGGACGCCGGTGGCGAGGTGCGCGCGCGCGATCAGGCGCAGCAGGCGCTCGTTCTCCTCCGTCACCTCCTCGGCGCTCGCGATCTTGAGCGCTCCGGCGCGGATACTCGTGCCACCGATGCCGCGCTCGATGTCGTCGACGAACAGCTCGACGATCCGCTCGTCGGGCGCGTGCAGCAGGAAGCGCGAGGGCCGGAGGTGCACGCCCGTGCAGACGATGATCCGGACCTCGGCGCGTTCGCCGATCTCCTGCTGCATCGTGACGTCTCGCCCGAGGTCGATGGTGGTGAGGTCGACGAGCGTGCGCACGCCGACCGCGGCCGCCCGCGAGAGCAGCTCGACGGCGTTCGCGACCTCGGCGGGGCGGTCGAAGGCCTGCGGCCAGTTCAGCTCGAGGCCGGGCGAAACCATCGCGAGGTGCTCGTGGAAGAGCGTGACGCCGAGGTCCTCGGGAGTGACCTCGCCGGTCACGGTGGAAATCGTAGCCATGGGCGTCCTCCGTCGCTCGCCCGCCGCGGGGGGCGTACCGCTGCACGTTAGCGCCTTCGGCGGCGGCGAGCATACCGCGGGCAGGTGGGCGCGCTCGTGATTGAGTGGCTGCTGCTCTGCGCGGTCGGCTTCGCCATCGGCGTCTACGCCGGCGCCGTCGGCGCGGGCGGCGGCTTCCTCTTCGCGCCGATCCTGCTGTGGCGCTATCCCGAGGCCCCGCCCGAGGAGATCACGACGGCGACGCTGGCCGCGGTGGCGGCCGCGAACGCCGTCGCAGCGGCCTACGCCTGGCTGCACAGGCGGGTAGACCGCCCGCTCTCCGGGGCGCTGGTCGCCGCGGCCCTCCCGGCCGCGCTCGTCGGGGCGGCCGCGACGTCGCTGATGCCTCGCGAGACGTTTGCGCTTGCCTTCGGGTTGTTGCTCATCTTCAGCGGCGCCTACCTCGTGAGGAGGCCGGTGGCGCACTTCGTCGAGCCGCTGCGCTCCGGGTGGAGCCGCGAGCTGCGCGATCGCGCCGGGGTTGGTTTCAGCTACCGCGTGCCGGTCTGGCGCAGCCTCGTCGCCGCCACCGGCGCCGCGGGCATCAGCACGCTCGTCGGCCTCGGCGGCGGGCTGTTCTACACGCCGCTGGCGGTGCGCGTGATGCGGCTCCCGCACGCGGTCGCGGTGCCGACCGCGCAGGTGCTGATCACCGCGGTCGCGACCGCCGGCGTCGCGCTCCACCTGGTCGCGGGGCACACCGGCGACCCGCTGAACGACATGCCGCCGCTCACGATCGGCGTAATCGCCTCCGTGCCGATCGCCCGCAAGCTGCACGATCGGCTGGGCGAGGGCCTGCTCACGCGCGCACTCGCGGCGGGGATCTTCCTCGTCGGCGTGCAGACCGCGCTGCTGGCCTTCCGGGGCTGACGCCTACCTGGCGCCGTACTCCTCGAGGATCACGCTCGACTCGAAGCCGGAGACGGCGCGGCGCAGGATCAGCAGGTCGTACTTCTTGCCGTCGCGGTCGCGCACATGCTCGTGCAGCACCGCCTCGTTCTCGAAACCGAGGTTCTGGAAGACGTTGATCGCCGTGCGCTGGTCCGTCGTCATCTGCGCGACCATCTTCTCGACGCCCATCTCCGAGGCGATGCGGAACGCCTCGGTCGTCAGCAGCCGACCCAGCCCCTGCCCGCGCATCGTGGCGGAGACCATGACGCGCAGCTCGGCTACGTGGCGCATCCACTCGAGGCGGCTGCGATCGACGACGGCGTAGCCCACCACCGTCTCCTCACGGATCGCCAGCACCGTGGCCAGCTCCCCTGCGACGACCGAGGCGATCCAGTCGTCGACCTCCTCGGGCCGGGTGATGTCGCGACGCAGGAACAACAGGTCGTGCGATGGCAGCGACCGCGCGAAGGCGAGGATGGCGTCGCGGTCGGCGGGCTCGGGTGGGCGCAGCAGCACAACGCCCTCGCGCAGCGGCAGTTCGACCGGGTAGCGGCTCGATGTCGTGGTCATCCTGGGTCGATCTCGCGCCCTGCGCGCCTCGCTGTCAAGCGCCGTCCCCCCGCGCGCTGCTGGTGAGGCCGCCGCCGCCCCGCTATCGTGCCCGCGGGAGGGACGATGGCCGGCATCCTGACGTCCGCGACGTTCCTCGAACGCTACGGCGAGCAGCTCCGCCGCGCCACCGCCGACGCCGGCCTCGAGGCCGAGGTCATCACCGTGCCGCCGGACCCCGAGGCGCGACTCAGCGACGAGCAGTGCGAGCGCATCGACCTTGCCTACTACAGCTCCGACCTGATCGCCGGTCCACTGGCGCGCAGTTTCTTCTCCGCGCTGTACCGCGCGCCGCGCCTGAGCTGGCTGCACACGCGCAACGCCGGCGTCGACCACCCCATCTTCGGGCGGATGCTGGCGCGCGGCATCACGCTCACCACCGCTGCCGGCGCGACGGCGGAGCCAATCGCGCAGTCGGCGATCGCCGGCTTGCTCGCCCTCTCGCGCGGCTTCCCCGCCTACGCCGACGCGCAGCAACGGCACGCCTGGGAGCCGGCCGAGGACCGGGGGCGCCCCGACCTCCTCGACCAGACGCTCGTCGTCTTCGGGCTCGGCGCGATCGGGTCGGCGATCGCGCGTATCGCCCGGGCGATCGGGCTGCACGTCGTAGGCGTGCGGCGCAGCCCGGCCCGCGAGGCCGACCCCGTCGACGAGCTGCACCACCCCGATGCGCTGCCCTCGCTGCTGCCGCGCGCCGAGTGGCTCGCGCTCGCCTGTCCGCTCACCGCCGAGACGCGGGGGCTGTTCGACGCCGCGGCGTTCGCCGCGATGCCGCGCGGGGCGCACGTACTGAACGTCGCGCGCGGCCCGGTCGTCGACGAGCCGGCGCTGATCGAGGCGCTGCGGTCGGGGCAGCTCGGCGGCGCCTACCTCGATGTCTTCGATGAGGAGCCGCTGCCCGAGGACTCGCCGCTCTGGGATCTGCCGCGCGTGATCGTCACGCCACACAACTCCGGCGCCTCTGCGGGCAACGATCCGCGAGCGGCCGGGATCTTCTTCGACAACCTCGTACGCTGGGCGCGCGGCACGCCGCTGCGCAACGCCGTCCGCGAGGCCGGCGAGTAGCCGGGCTCCGCGCCGGAAGGAAAACCGCGATGGAGAAGCCGTACCTGATGATCCGGGATGCCCCCGGATCGCGCCCGGACCAGATGGCGTTCGTGCAGGAGCTCGAGCGGCGCGGCTTCCCCGGCGTCTGGGCGCCGAGCCGTGGCGACAACGTCGCGCTGCTGCTCGCGATCCTCGATCGCACCGAGCGCATCCAGGTCGGCACCGGCATCGCGCACATCTACCTGCGGCACCCGCAGCTGATGGCGCAGGCGGGCTCGCTGATCGAGGAGCTGCACCCCGGACGGCTGCTGCTCGGGCTTGGCGTCTCGCACCAGCCGATCCACGCGGCGCTGGGGCTCAGCGTCGGCCGGCCGCTCGCGGACATGCGTGAGTACGTCGCCGGGATGCGCGCGGGCACGGAGGGCGGGCCCACCCCGCGTCTCGTGCTCGCGACGCTGCGCCGGCGGATGACGGCGCTCTCCGCCGAGATAGCCGAGGGCGCGCTCTGGGCGAACGGTCTCCGCTCGCACATGGCCAGCTCGCTCGCCGGGGTCCCGCCCGATCGGCGCGAGGGCTTCTTCCTGGGTAACGTCATCCCCACTGCGGTCGAAGACGACCGTGCGGCCGCCCTCGCCGCCGCGCGCGAGCTGCTGCGCATCTATTTCGGGCTGCCCTACTACCAGGCCTACTTCGAGGAGGCCGGCTACCACGACGAGGTCGTCGCGGCCCGCGCGGCGATCGCCTCCGGCGGCGGCGAGGCCCTGCTCGCGGCTATCTCGGAGCGCTTCATCGCCGACTCCTGCCTCGTGGGCACGGCCTCCGAGGTGCGCGAGCAGGCGGAAGCCTGGGCGGACGAGGGCGTGGCGCTCGTGATCGCCCCTCCGGTCGGTGATCCCGCCGGCGTGGAGCGCGCCCTCGCTGCGTTCGAGTAGGGCGGGGCAGCGGGAGGAGAGACGGCGATGGAGAAGCCGTACCTGAGGATCTGGGACGAGGCCGGCGCCCGCGCGGACAAGCTCGCGCTCGCGCAGGAGGTGGAGCGCCGCGGCTTCCCCGGCGTCTGGTCCCCAAGCCGGGGCGACAACATCGCCTTCCTGCTCGCCGTCCTCGAGCGCACCGAGCGCATCAGCGTCGCCACGGGCATCGCCCACATCTACCTGCGGCACCCGCACCTGATGGCGCAGGCGGGCTCGCTGATCGAGGAACTGCACCCCGGACGGCTCATGCTCGGGCTCGGCGTCTCGCATCAACCGACCCACGCGGAGCTGGGGCTGAGCGTCGGCCGCCCGCTCTCGGACATGCGCGAGTACGTCGCCGAGATGCGTGCGAACACCGAGGGCGCGGCGTTCCCACGCCTGGTCCTCGCGACGCTGCGACGGCGCATGACGGTCCTCGCCACCGAGATCGCGGACGGTGCGCTCTGGGCCAACGGCCTCCGTTCGCGGATGGCGACCTCGCTCGCCGTGATCCCGCCCGAGCGGCGCGACGACTTCTTCGTCGGCACCTTCATCCCGACGGCGGTCGACGAGAACCGCGCGGCCGCCCTCGCGGCGGCACGCGACAAGCTGTTCCTCTACTTCTCGCGGCCCTACTACAAGGCCTACTTCGAGGAGGCCGGCTACCACGACGAGGTGGCCGCCGCCCGCGCCGCGGTCGCGGCCGGCGACGACGCGGCCCGGCTGGCCGCGATCTCCGAGCGCTTCATCGCCGACTCCTGCCTGGTGGGTACGCCCTCGGAGGTGCGCGAGCAGGCGGAGGCGTGGGTCGCCGAGGGCGTCACGCTCGTGCTCGCGCCCGCGCCCGACGACCGCGCCGGCATCGAGCGGGCGCTCGCGGTCTTCGACTAACGTCGGAGGCCGTCCGGTCTGGCCTCCCATTCGTTAACCCGCCGTCCCGTACGATGGTGAGCGATGGCGCTGCCCCCCCAGTTCGACGAGCCGGCATTCGAAGGCCTCCAGCGCATCGATCGCGCCCTCGACGCCGGACAGGCACACGTCTTTCGCGTCCTCTGGTTCTGGCTGCCGCCGGGGTCGGTGGCGAGGAACCCGCAGTTCCAGGCCCTGCTCGCCTCGCGCTTCCTCACCGACGTCGCGATCAACGCGCTGATCTTCGGCGCGCTGATCTCGACGGCGCGCGGGGACGGGGGCGCGATCGAGGCGGCGCTGCTGGGCACCGCATTCCTGCTGCCGAGCCTGCTGCTCGGGCTCTACGGCGGAGCCGTGGCCGACGCGCTCCCGAAGCGGGTCGCCCTCGCCGGCGCCTACGTGGGAATGGGCGTGCTCACGCTCGCCGTCGCCTTCGCGCTCGGCTCGGACTTCGGCTCGTTGCTGCTCGTGATCTTCGTCGTGCGCATCCTCCACCAGTTCTCGCAGCCGTCCGAGGCGTCGACGCTGCCGCTCGTCGCCACCGCCGAGGAGCTGGCGGCGGCGAACTCGATGCTCGGTCTGATCTCCTCGGCGGCGGACTTGCTGGGCAAGGCCGTGCTCGCCCCGCTGATCGTGCGCGCCTACGGCGTGGACCCGGTGACGATCATCGCCGGGATGCTGTTTCTGCTCTCCGCCAGCCGCGTCTTCGACCTCCGCCCGGCGCCGCACCCCGGGCCGGTCGAGCCGGAGCGCGGAGCGCCCCCGGCCTCGACGATGGGGGTGGTGCGCTGGCTGCTCGCCGAGCGGCAGGTGATGTGGATGCTGGTGCTGGCCGCGCTGGCGAGCACGATCAACGTCGTCCTCGCGATGCTTGGACCGCAGTACGTCGGCGAGGTGCTCAACGTCGACCCGGTGAACACGCTCTACGTCTTCGCCCCCGCTCCGATCGGTCTTCTCGCCGCGCTTGCCCTCGCGCCGCTGCTGATCCGTTGGGCCGGCGAGCGCCCGATCGCGATCCTCGGCTTCGTGCTCGTCTCCTCGGCCGTGACGGCGCTCGGCCTCGTCGCCACGCTGACCGATCTGCTCGGCTGGCTGCTGTTCTTCGGTATTCCCGGCGTGGGGCCGCGCGTGGAGATGGCGGCGCTGCTCTCGATGTTCCTCGGGGCCGGGGTGACGCTCGCGGTCGTGGCGACGCAGACCTACATCAGCCGCACGGTGCCCCTGCGCATCCAGGGGCGCGCGTTCGCGCTGCTGGGGGTGCTCAAGGACGGCTTCGCGATCCCGCCACTGCTCGCCCTCGGAGCGATCGCGAGCACGGTCGGCGTGGATACCGTGATCACCGTGGCGCCGATCTTCCTGCTGCTGCTCGCGGTCGCGATCGACCGCACCGTCAGCCGCTTCCGCACGCCCGCGCCCGGCATGCTGCCCTGAGCGCACCCGTGAGGGCCCTCGCGGCTACGGGTACAGCGGCGTGCGCTCGAGCCCGGCCGTCTCGTCGAGGCCGAACATCAGGTTGAGGTTCTGCAGTGCGTTCCCGCTCTGCCCCTTCAGCAGGTTGTCGATCGAGGAGATCACGACCAGCCGCCGCTCGTCCGGCGAACTCACCAGCGAGATGTCGCAGTAGTTCGAGCCGGCCGTCTGCTTCAGCGAGGGCGGCGCGTCGAGCACGCGCACGAACGGAGCGCCCTGATAGAACTCGCGGTAGCGCTCGAGCAGCGCCTCGCGCGAGGCGCTGCGGCTGAGCGTCAGGTGCATCGTGCTTAGGATGCCGCGCGTCGTGCCCAGCAGGTGCGGCACGAAGAGCACGCTCGCCGCGCCGCCCGCGAGGCCGCCCAGCGTCTGCTCCGCCTCGACGACGTGCTGGTGGCTGAACACGCGGTAGGGGACGACGTTGTCGTTGAGGTGCGAGAAGTGCTGCGCGGCCGCCGGCTTCTTGCCCGCGCCCGAGGAGCCCGTGAGGCCATCGACCACGACCGAGCCGCCCTCAACGAGCCGGTCCGCGAAGAGCGGCGCGAGGCCGAGCGTAATGCCGACGGCGAAGCAGCCGGGATTGCCGACGATCGGCGCCTCGGCGACCGCCCCGGGGTGCAGCTCGGGCACGCCGTAGCAGGCGTTGCCGAGGAGCGCGGCGGCCTGGTGCCCGCCGTCGCCGATCGAGGGGTGCGCCGCCGCGTAGCGCGCGTAGGACGCCTCGTCCGGGAAGCGGAAGTCGCCGGAGTAGTCGAGGAAGCGCACGCCCGCGTCGGCGAGCGCCGCCGCGTAGCCCATCGAGACCTGGTCGGGCGTGGAGAACACGACGACGTCGCAGTCGGCGCCGATGTCTGCCGCGTCGGGCGCCTGGACGACGAGGTCCGTGCGTCCCGCGAGGTGCGGGTAGATGTCGGCGATTGGGCGTCCGGCGTCGTCGCGCGCGATCAGCGCCGATGGCTCAAGCACGGGGTGCTGGAGCAGCAATTCGAGGATGCCAAGGCCGCCGTAGCCGGTTGCCCCGACGATCTGCACGCGCATGGTGGCCTCCGTCGGTCAGGTCCGCCCCTTGCAGGATATGCGGCAGCCGCGCCTGCCGGAAGGTTCGGCGCGGCTACGAGCCCGCGCCGCCCTCGTTGGCCGCGCCCTCGTCGCCTTCGAGCAGGTCCACCAGCTCGCGGGCCAGCCAGATGCGCCCACGGGCCCGGCCGGTGATCTCGCTGACGATGCCGGCGCGCTCGAGGTCCGCGATCGCCTGGTAGGCGGTCGGCGGGGTGACCGGGGAGCCGGCAGCGGAGAGCAGGCCGATCGCACGCGGTGCGGTGACCGCGAGCGACTGGCGCCGGATCAGCACTGCGAGGCGGAGCGCCGTGGGAGTCGCGCCAGCTTCCTCGAGGCGCTGTCGCCACTCGTCCTCGATGGCGATCAGGCGCTGTGCCGTGGCGACCGATGCCCGCGCACGCGAGGCAACGGCGCGCAGCATGAACGCCAGCCAGCCGGCCCAGTCGCTGCGCGCGCTGACCGCGAAGAGGCGGTCGTAGTACTCCTGCCGGTGCTCGAAGAGGTAGGGACTGAGGTAGAGCAGTGGATGCTCCAGCCCCCGCCGCCGGGCGAGCAGCAGCGGCATCAGGATCCGCCCGACGCGGCCGTTCCCGTCGCGGAAGGGGTGAATCGCCTCGAAGGCGTAGTGCACCCACGCGATCTCCACGAGCGGCGGTGCTTCCGGTTGCGAGTCGATGTAGCGAAACAGGTCGTCGAGGCAGCCGGGCATCCGGTCGGGAGCCGGCGGGGTGTAGATCACCCGGCCCCCGCCGGTGATGTAGGCCTGGACGTCCCGGAACTCGCCCGGAGCACTGCGCAGCTCGTTGCCCGCGCCCGTCATCAGCGTGCGGTGCAGGTCGCATAGGAGGGCGGCGTCGATCGCGCCGCCGTCCCGGATGCGGGACAGCCCCTCGTGGAGCGCCGCGACGTAGTTGAGAGTCTCGCGCGCGTCACCGTCCGGCGGCGGTTCGTCCGATGCCGCCTCGAAGGCCACGAGTTCGCCAAGCGAGGTGCGCGTGCCCTCGATCTGGGAGCTGCGGACGGCCTCGTGCCGGATGTAGGGGGCGGCCAGTGCGTTCGCGTCGTGGAGCACGCCGCCGAGGCCGATCAGCTGGCCGAGCCAGTACTCGGCGTCGGCGAGCAGCGCGCCCGCGCTCGCGATCGCGGCGTGCGCGATCTCGGGCGGGGGCGGCAGCGGGTTCGGGACGAACGTGAGATCCTGGCCGCCGCCGTGGCGGCGCTGCGTCACGAGTTCGCCCGAGGGGTTGGTGAATGCGGCGGCGTCCACGGATGCTCCTGTCTTAGTTAAGTATAGGTCGAGTTTCTTTATTTGTCTGCTTCGGCAGTGTACCAGCCTGAATTAGCGTAAGCTGATGAGCGAGCGAGCCGCGAGGACCGGCCGCCATCGTTAAGTCGTGACCGCTTCACTTTACTAAGGTGCTCGCTTGCTGTCCTCGACTAAAACAGCATCATCTGATGCGCAGTTCCACCGATCCCACGCCGCGTGGCGCACGGGACGTATCATGCGCGTCGCCCGCGACATTCGCGGCGATCCGGGGTGACGACGATGGCAGGTCCGCTCGAAGGCATCCGCGTCCTCGATCTCACCCGTGACGTCGCCGGCCCGTACGCGACGAAGCTGCTCGCCGACTACGGGGCCGACGTGCTCAAGCTCGAGCACCCCGAGGGCGACCCGGCGCGCCGCTTCGGCCCATTCCCCGGCAACGTCGAGAACCTCGATGCGTCCGGCCTGTTCCTTCACCTCAACACCAACAAGCGCTCCGCCACGGTCGATCCCGCAAGCACCGACGGCGCGGCGACGATTCGTCGGCTCGCCGCGGAGTGCGACGTGGTGATCGAGGACTACGAGGCGGGAAGAGCCGCCGAGTGGGGTTGGGGCTGGGACGAGCTCTCGCGCGGCCGCGACGACCTCGTGATGCTCTCGCTCACACCGTTCGGCCAGGACGGACCGTACCGCGACTACCTGGGCTCCGAGATCACCCTCCAGGCGCTGGGCGGCCCGCTGTGGATCACCGGACATCGCAGCCGGGAACCGCTGAAGTTCGCCGGTCACGTGGCGCACTACTCCGCCGGAGCGACGGCTGCGCTCGCGATCCTGCTTGCTCGCTACCGCGTCGAGGCCGGAGGCGCCGGCGACTACATCGACCTCGCGGTGTACGAGTGCCAGGCCGGGTTCCGCGATCGGCGCGTGGTCGACCTCACGGGCGCGGCCTACGCGGGCTGCACGATGCGACGCCGCGCCGGCGGTCGCCTCCCGGCGAGCGGCATCCGACCGGCGAAGGACGGGTACATCAACCTGTTCGGGTTCGGCCCCCGGCTGCCGGGCTTCCTCGCGCTGATCGGGCGCGAGGATCTGATCACCCGCGAGGAGCTGTTCCGGGCGGCGCCCTACGTGCCGGACGAGCTGGTCGAGGAGCTGGAGGCGTCCTACGCGGAGTTCCTGCGGCGTACGCCGAAGCTCGAGGCGCTCCGTCAGGCACAGGAGCTCGGCATCCTCGGCGGGGCGCTCCTCACGATCGGGGAGCTGCTGCGCGATCCGCACATCCGCGGCCGCGACGCCTGGGACACGATCGATCATCCGCGAACGGGGCCGCTCGAGTACCCCGGCAGGCCGTTCATCATGAACGGCTCGCCCCGGCCCGCCCCGCGGCGTGCGCCGCTGCTCGGCGAGCACGACGTCGCCCTGACTGCGCCCTCGGCCTGGCCGCCCCGCTCGCCGATCGAGGCGCCCCGATCGCCCCGCGGGCCGCGGCCAGCGGCGGATGGAGGGTTGCTGCGCCCACCGCTCGAGGGCGTGCGGGTGGCCGCTGCGACGGTGGTCTGGGCCGGGCCGCACAGCACGCAGCTGCTGGCCGAGTGGGGCGCCGAGGTGATCCGCGTCGAGCCGAT
Source organism: Chloroflexota bacterium (assembly GCA_009839925.1). Classification (GTDB taxonomy): domain Bacteria; phylum Chloroflexota; class Dehalococcoidia; order UBA2979; family UBA2979; genus VXMT01. The sequence continues at coordinate 1,731 of VXOS01000120.1, read as the reverse complement.
CAACCGCGTCCACCCGAACACGCGCGGCGCAGAGGTGGGGCTCACGAAGGAGCAGATCGAGGAGCAGTTGCCCCACGGCGCCAACCTCGCCGCGCTCTACCCCAACCTCGATCCGAAGGACGATCGCTGGAACCGCTCGGCCAACTTCAACTCCCACGCCCGCAACAAGAAGTCGATGACCGCCGACCTCTCCGCTCCCGAAGGCCGCGAGGCGTTCCTGCGCCTGGCGGCGGTCAGCGACGTGGTGATCGAGAACAACTCGCCCGGCGCGTTCGACCGCGCGGGCCTCGGCTGGGACGACCTGCGCGAGGTGAACCCGCGGCTCGTGATGGTGCGCATGCCTGCCTTCGGCCTGTCCGGGCCCTACCGCGACTACCGCTCCTTCGGCGCCCATGCCGAGGCGATGGTCGGCCAGACGCTCCTCCGCCGCTACATCGACGGGAACCCGGAGCTTTCCGGCGATGTGCTCAGCGCCGATGCGATGGCCGGGGTCCATGGCGCAGTCGCGGCGATGATGGGACTGCGGCACCGCGAACGCACCGGCGAGGGCCAGCTCATCGAGCTGCCACTCGCCGAGGGCTTCATCCCGATCCTCGGCGAGTTCATCCTCGACTACGTGATGAACGGCGCCGACTCGGCGGCGCAGGGGAACACCCACCGCTGGCACGCCCCCCACGGCGTCTACCCGTCCCGAGGCGAGGATCAGTGGATCGCCATCGACGTCGCGAGCGACGAGCAGTTCGCAGCGCTGTGCCGGGTGCTCGGCCGCCCGGGGCTCGCCGGCGACCCGCGCTACGCGAGCGCCGCGGGTCGCCGGGAACATCGTGTCGAGCTCGAAGCGGGCATCGGCGAGTTGACGGCCACCCGCGACAAGGAGGCGCTGTTCCACGAGTTGCAGGCGGTCGGTGTGTGCGCCGCGCCCGTGCGCGACTCGCTCGAGATCCTCGAGGATCGGCAGCTCAGCGCCCGCAACTGGTTCCGCGAGATCCACATGCCGACGGTGGGGACGCACCGCTACCCCGGCTACCTCTTCAAGCTGCGCAACACCTCGGACGAGGTGCGGCTCCCGCCTCCCCGGCTCGGCGAGCACAACGAGGAGCTGTATCTCGACCTGCTCGGCTACTCCCGTGAGGAGTACGACTCGTTCGTGGAGCGCGGCCTTGTCGGGACGCGCTACCCGGACGAGATCCTGCCGGGCTGATCGCGGGTGGTGGCGTGAGCGCGGAGCAGCCGGACTGGCGCGAGTTCCTGCACCTTGATGACGGGGCGCTGCTGCGGCAGTGCGACGTCGACCGCTTCCGCGCGAGCGGACCGGGTGGGCAGAAGCGCAACGTCACCGACTCCGCCGTGCGCCTGCGGCACCGCCCTTCCGGCCTCAGCGCCGAGGCCGTCGAGTCACGCTCGCAGCACGAGAACCGGGCGCGCGCCCTGCGGCGCCTGCGCCACGCGATCGCGCTGCAACTGCGCGCGTCCGTCAGCATCGAGGGCTACGAGGCCGCGCCGGAACTGGCCGCGGCGCGCACGAAGGAACGCAGGCTGTCGCTCGGCCGCCGCGACGCGCGCTACCCGGCGGCGCTGGCGGCGCTGTTCGACCTGCTCGCGGCCGCCGGCTGGCGGCCCGGCGCGGCCGCGGGGGGGCCCGCCGGCCGGGGCCCCGCGCGGGGCCCCGGGCGCGGCGGCCCCCCCCCCCCCCGGCGGGCGGGGCGGCGGGGGGGCGCCGCGGGGCCGACG
>VXOS01000025.1 GCA_009839925.1 Chloroflexota bacterium | reverse complement strand
GCCGTCGACACCGTTACCATCGAGGACCACGCGGTCGTACGGCTGCACGAGCCCGCGACGGGCTCGATCGCGCACGTCGTGCCCTCACGCGGCAGCAACGTCACCCGCTTCGCGACCCGCCCCGCCGGCGATCCGGATGGCGAGGCCGTCGAGGTGATCGCCGGGCCGCCGACCCTCGAAACCCTCGCGCGGCTGCCGACGCGCTGGGGCGCGGGGATGCTCTTCCCCTACCCCGGCCGAGTCAGCGGCGACGCCTTCGAGTTCCGCGGTCGCCGCATCGCGCTGCCTGCGGACCCGCAGGCCGGCAACGCGATGCACGGCGCCGTGCGCTGGCGCGCCTGGCGGGTCATCGACTCCGGCGCGGACGCCGCAGGCGGCGCCTGGATAAGGACGCGCCTCGCGAGTCTCGAGGACGGCATCCCCTCCGACGCCTGGCCGTGGGTCTTCGGCTGCGAGCTGCGCACCGTGCTGCGCGCCGGCCGGCTGCGCGTCGAGGTGCGCATCGAGAACGCCTCGGACGAGCCGATGCCGTTCGGCCTCGGCTTCCACCCCTACTTCCGCACCCCGCTCGGCCCGGCCGGCAGCGCCGAGGACTGCGAGGTCGCCCTCGCGGCGACGGAGCGCTGGGAGAGCACCTCGACGCCCCCGGCGGTCGTCACGGCGGTCGCCGCGGACGAGTGGCCGCGCCGCGCGCTGCCGCTCTCGGCGCTCACGCCGAACTCGAACACGCCGGAGGGTCCAGCCCGCAACCACAAGTTCATCCTGAGAGGCCACGAGGGCCGCGAGGCGGGCGCAATACGCGGCCGCCTAACCGACCGCGCGAACGGCCTCGAGGCCACGCTCCACGCCAGCGAGGGGATGCGCGCGACGGTCTTCTACACGCCGCCGGACGCGCCCGTCGTCTCGTTCGAGCCGCACACCTGCATGCCGAACGCCTTCAACCTGATGACCGAGGGCGTCCCGGACCCGGGGCTGATCGTGCTGGAGCCCGGCGCGGCCTGGGACGGCTGGTACGAGCTGCGCCTCGAGGCGCTGCGCTAGGCGGCGGCCTCAGACGAAGTAGTCGCCCGCGTACGGCTGGAAGCGCCGGAACGACTCGGCGTGCGTGCAGCCAGGCAGCCCGCCGATGCCCGAGGCCTCGACGCCGCGCGCCTCGGTATGCGGCGGCCAGCGATCGAGCAGCCCCGGCTGCGACACCTCGAAGCAGCGCAGCGCCTCGTACTTCTGCTCGACCACCGGGCCGATGTCGATGTAGGTGTCCGGCACGTAGCCGAGGATCGGCTGGCTCAGGATGTCCGGCTCGAAGTGGAAGATCTTCGCCCGCGGCAGCGCCTCGCCCGCCATCGTGGCCTGCGTCCTCGCCAGCCCTGTCGCGCGGATCACCGTCTCGGCGACGGTCTGGTGATCGCGGTTCGTCGGCTCGTAGGTCCAGTGGGTGAGGATGATGTCGGGCTTGAAGTCGCGGAGCTGGTCGATGTAGAGCTGCATCCGCTCCTGGTCGATCACCAGCGGGTTGTCGTCCAGGTCGAGGAACTCGATCTCCACGCCCAGCGTGCGCGCGGCCGCCTCGGCCTCGGAGCGCCGGATCGCCTTCACGGACTCGACGGTCGCGCCGGGCTCCTTCCAGCGAGGCGCGGACTCGCCGCGCTCGCCGAAGGTGGCGCTCACCACCTTCACGCGCGCGCCGGCCTGGAGATAGCGGATCGCCGTGCCGCCGGCACGGAAGCAGTAGTCGGCGGCGTGCGCGCCGAAGATCATCACGCTCGCATCGGGACCAAGCATCGCAGCGCCTCCTACCAGTCGCCGACGCTGCCGTCGGCCAGCACCGGGTGACCCGTGTCGCGGCCCTGGAAGGGGTACCGCTCCGCGATCGACTCGTCGAACCTGATGCCGATGCCCGGCGCCTGCGGCAGGCCGACGTAGCCGTCCTCGACGACGAGCGGCTCGACCAGCATCTCGTCCCACAGCGCGTCGCCGCCGATCGGGATCGAGCTTTCCTGGATGATGAAGTTGGGCGTGCAGGCGGCGATGTGCAGGCTCGCCAGCGTCACCCCCGGCCCTCGAGGGTTGTGCGGGGCGATGCCCATGAAGTAGGTCTCCGCCGCCGCCGCGATGCGGCGCGTCTCGGAGATGCCGCCCGCGTGGCCGAGGTCCGGCTGCAGCACGGCGACAGCCTGCGACTCGATCGTCGTGCGGAAGTCCCAGCGGTTGTACATCCGCTCGCCCGTGGCAAGCGGCACGTTCGTCGCCGCCGAGACCAGCAGCATCGCGTCGACGTTGCGCGGCGGCACCGGCTCCTCGAAGAAGAGCAGGTCGAGCGGCTCGAGGGCGTTCGCGATCTCGATCGCCACGGTCGGCGTCTGCTTGCCGTGCGCGTCGACCATGACCTTCATGTCGTCGCCGACGGCGTCCCGCACGGCGGCGATGTTCTCGTACGTCTCCTGCACCTTCTTGCGGTCGCTGATCCACTCGGCGGTGCCGGGGATGCCGGTCTTGAAGGCGCGGTAGCCCTCCTCGATGCGCTGGTGCGTGCGATCGACAAGCTCATCGCGGCTGGCGCCGCCGGGGTGGGTGTAGAGCAGGATGCGGTCGCGCACCGCGCCGCCCATGAGCCGCCAGACCGGCACGCCGAAGCGCTTCCCGGCAATGTCCCACAGCGCCTGGTCGATCGCGCTCTGCGCGGTCATCAGGATCACGCCACCGCGCTGGAAGCTGTTGCGGTAGAGCACCTGCCAGTGGCGCTCGATCAGCGTGTCGTCCTGCCCGACCAGATACTCCGCGAAATCCTCGACGGCCCCGGCGACGGCCCGCGTCTTGTGCGGGAGGGTGCCCTCGCCGAAACCCTCGAGGCCGTCGTCCGTGCGGATCCGCACGATCATCATGTTGCCGCGGCCCCCGTAGCGTGCGGCGTCCGCTCCACCGGTGCCCTGTTCGAAATTGACCATGAACGGCCGCACTTCGACGATGCGCGACATCGCTCCTCCTTGATTCGTAACGCTGGTTGCTGGTCAGGCTCGTTGATACGCGCGGCCTGCGGGACAGTCAAACGGATGACGCTCCGGCGCCCGCTCCCCGCGCGGGGGGGGGGGGGGGTGTGGGGGCGGGGGGCGGGGGGCCCGCCCACCGGCTGTGGGGTTTACACATCAGGCGGAGGCGGC
>VXOS01000131.1 GCA_009839925.1 Chloroflexota bacterium | reverse complement strand
CCCCCCCCCCCCCCCCGCCCCCTCCGCGCCGGCGCCCCGCCGCCCCCCCCCCCCCCCGCCCCCCCCCCCCCCGCGGCGCGGGGGACGGAATCGAGGGAGCGGGGAGGCTGTCGGGCCCTTGTCGGGCACAACTCCCCGATCCGGCGCGCGGCGTACTATGATTGCCGCGTCGGTCGTCCGGCCCGACGAGGGATCGACGGACACCCGCAGCCGGCCGAAACGCCGGCCGGGCCAGCGCAGCGAGACGGGGCAGCATGTACCGTTACGTCATTCGCCGCCTCATCGCCGCCGTTCCCACGATCATCATCATCTCGATTCTCGTCTCGCTCCTGATCCGCCTGCAGCCGGGCAGCGTCCTCATGGCCAACCTGGAAGAGGGCGGCAGCTACACCCCTGAAGAACTTGACCTGATGGCCTACAACCTGGGCATCACGCGCACCTGGCCGCACCAGTACCAGTGCTGGGTGTTGGGCGACCTGCTGAATTGGGCTTCGTCTCCCACCGTGCAGGATCCGGACAGCGTGGTTCCCAAGGACGGATCGATCCTGTCCATTGGCTTCATTGGCGAGAAGCCGCTGCTTGGCGAGTGCGACGGCGGGGGCCTGATCCGCGCCGACTTCGGACAATCCCTCGACAGCAGGCGCGACATCCTCGAGCAGATCGGCAAACGTGCGAGGGTTTCGATCCAGCTCGCCCTGATGGCGATCGCCACCGCCATCGCGATCGCCCTGCCGCTCGGCATCATCGCGGCGGTCAAGCAGGACAGCTGGATCGACTACATATCGCGCTTCTTCTCGGTGCTGGGCCTCTCGGTTCCGGACTTCTTCACCGCGACGGTGCTCCTCTATATCCTTTCGGTCTGGGTTGGGTGGACACCCCCCTTCGGCTACTTCTCGCTCTGGTCCGACACGTGGACCAATCTGCAGGCGTACACCTTCCCCGCGCTGATCGTCGGTTACCGGCTGTCCGCCATCAGTGCACGCATGACGCGCTCGGCGATGCTTGAGGTGCTGCGCCAGGACTACGTCCGCACAGCCCGGGCGAAGGGCCTCAACGAGCGCCCCGTCATCCTCAAGCACTCGCTGCGGAACGCGCTCATCCCGGTCGTCACGATCATGGGCACGCAGCTCAGCTTCCTGCTCGGCGGGATCGTGCTCATCGAGGTCGTGTTCTCACTTCCCGGACTCGGCTCGCTGCTTCTGAACGCCGTCGAAGTGCGTGATTACCCGGTGGTGCAGGGCGTGGTGGTCCTCACCTCGGTCACCTTCATCGTCATGAACCTGCTGGTCGATCTGTCGTACGCGCTGATCGACCCGCGGATCCGCTACAGCTAGGGCAGGAGGCGACGGTGGCCGCGAGCACGACCCGGACCGAGCTTCAGCAGTTTGCTACTCCTGCACGGAATCCCGTTCTGCACACCATGTGGAACATCGTGCGGACGCCGGTTGGCGCGATCTCGCTGGCCATCATCATCCTGCTCGTACTCGTCGCCGCGTTTGGCCCCTGGATTGCCCCGTATCCCTTCACAAAATCATCGATCGACACATACCAGGGTCCCAGCACCGCTCACTGGCTCGGCACCGACAATCTCGGCCGCGATACGCTGTCGCGACTGATCCAGGGCGCGCGCGTTTCGATCTACGCTGGCTTCCTGACCGTCACCTTCGGCACCCTCCTCGGCGCGATCATCGGCCTCGTGAGCGGCTTCGCCGGCGGCACGACGGACCTGATCATGCAGCGCTTCGTCGACGCCATCCAGGCGATCCCGGCGCTGATGATGACGATTGCGATCATCGCGGTGATCGGCCCCAGCACCACCAACGCCGTGCTGGCGATCGCCGTCTTCATCTCCGCCAGCAATTCGCGTGTGGTGAGAGGTGCGGTCTTCTCCGTCAAAGAAAATGTCTACATCGAGGCCGCCGAGGTGATCGGCGCCTCGCCGATCCGACGGATGGTCCGGCACGTCTTACCCAACGTGATGCCGGTGATCCTGATCCTGATCTCCGCGGGCTTCGGCTCCGCCATCCTGATCGAGGGCGCGCTCAGCTTCCTCGGACTCGCCACGCAGCTGCCCGATGTCTCGTGGGGCATCATCCTGCGCGACGGGCGGATCTTCATGGAGGAGCAGCCCTGGATGGCCTTCGCGGCCGGTAGCGCCATTGCCCTCGCGGTGCTCGCCTTCAACCTGCTCGGCGACGTCATCCGCGACGTGCTCGACCCGCGCCTGAGGGGCTCGCGCTAACCGCGACTCACGCGACCGCCGCGATCATCCCGCCGCCCGGCAGCGTTCCGCCGGCCTCGCCGATCCGCGTCGTCCAGTAGCCGAAGCCGCGCGCCAGCGCCTCGAGGGCGTCGTGCCGGCCGTCCGTCGCCGCCGGGGAGGCGGCGATCAGCGCGCGCCCCACATGCCTCGCGAGCTCTCCCGGGTGCGCGGTCGCGCGCACCTCGGCGAAGCCCGCCCGCTCCAGCGCCTCGCGCAGCCACGCGGTGGTCCAGCGTCGCAGTTCCACCACCGTGCTGCGCCGCGCGTGGGGCGCGAGCCGTTCGAGCAGCTCGACGCCGAGCGCGGGCGCGCCTGCCAGCAGTGTCTCGCCGTAGGCGCGCCGGCCCAGCGCGGCGGCCTCGAGGGCCTGCTGGTGCAGCCGCGCCGCCTCGCCCCCGGCCGGGAGCTCGAGGGTGTAGCGACGCTCCAGCGGCGGATCCTGCAGCCGCCGCACGTAGGTGTAGAGGCGGATCGGGCGCGAGGCGGCGTCGACGCCTTCCCAGAGCAGCACGCTCTCGATCTCCGGGGCGGGGAGCCGCCAGTTCTGGTAGGAGGCGCGCAGCGCCCCACCGCGCCGCAGCACCCGCCGCAGCTCGGCGAAGACCGCCTCCGGAGCCGCTGCCTCCTCGAGTGACGCCGCCGCCGTGACGAGGTCCACCGAGCCGTCGGCGAGGGGCAGCCTCGCCGCGTCCGCCGTCGCGAAGCGCGCGTTCGCGAGCCCCAGCCGCGCCGCGTTCGCGCTGCAGGTCAGCACGCGCCGCGGCGCCGGATCGACGCCCAGCACCTCGGCGTCCGGGGGGGCGGCGGGCCGCGGCGGCGCCGGCCGGCCGCCGCCCGGCCCGCCGTCGAGCGCGGCCGGGTGGCGGTTGGCGGGGGCGGGAGGGGGGTGCGGGAGGGAGTCGGTGGTCCGGGCCGCGG
>VXOS01000087.1 GCA_009839925.1 Chloroflexota bacterium | reverse complement strand
GCGGCCTCCCGCCCGTCAGCCGTGTCTCACACCTCTGTAGTCAGTACAGCTAGCGGGGAAACGCTGGAACGGGTCGTCCTCCGGGAACTCGTGAAGCGATGGGTTGAGGCCCGTGGTCAGCACGCGGAGGGGCGAAGCCCGGTACGCGTTGAGATTGCCGAAGAAGAGGATCGGGATGGCCGGGCTCACTCGCGAGGGCAGGGCGGCGGCGTGTGCGAACGCCTGCCACGCATCGGCGACGACGTCGTCTATCCCGGGCACTCGATGCTCGCCCACTCGCCCGCCTCCGTGGCTGCTCTCCTGGACCTCAACGAACCGCCCTCCTAGACCTGCAGCGCTGTGGAGACGTCGCCGATCGGGGGGGGGTGGACGCCTGCGCCGGGCGCTGACCGCGAGACCACGCTATCGGCGAGACGCGGCTGTTGCATAGGTCCGTACCGGAAGCGCGTCCTTCCGATCTCACCGATGCGTTCGACCTGGTTCGCTTGCACCGCGTCGCTCAAAGCGAACCTGCGCGCCGCCGCCCCGAGCTCGTGAGCCTGGAGATGCGGAGCTTCCTCGTCGCGGTAGGCGTTGCCGGGGAGAGGCCTTGTTTGCTACCGATGGGATGACATGACGCTCGCCACGGGCGAGGAAGATCATCGCTGGCAGGGACGACGCCCGGCTCGGTCGAGTCGGTGTGCCGAGCACGAGCAGGAAGGGGCACCGGCCGCCGCCGGGTAGGCTCGTTGGAGCAGGGCGCCGTGCTGGCGGCGTCTTTCTCCGGACCGCCGCGATGTGCGGGGCTTTCTTGCTGCCCGCGGCCGGACCGGTGCCGGGCGCCCGCGCGGTCTACGGCGGTCCACCGCCGAGCACGAGGTCGCCCCAGTCAGGCGGCGGTCCGTTCGCGATCACCGCCAGCAGTCCCCGGCGAAGGATTCCCTGGGTCTCGGAGAGGAGCTTCTCGTGCTCACGCCACCGGCCGGCCGGGTCTTCGCGCTTGCGCCTGGCACCGCGCCCGGAGTCGACATCGCCGTAGTGGACCGCCCGTGAAGCTGCGCCGTATGCGTCGCGCAGCGTCTTGCGGAGCGTGCGTCTCTCTTCGAGGTCGGCTCCCAGGTGCCACGCGCCGAAGAGCGCCACCCGAAACCCCATCTCCTGGCTGTGCTCGTTCTGGAAGTCGCGCAGGTACAGCGACTCCATCGCGGTCCGCAGATCGATGAACCGGTCTTCGAGGGGAGGGGACGTGTCCTTGGATTGCAGCCACCGCGACGCGGCGATCTGGAGGCTGCCGGAAGAGGACCCCGCAAGGGCTGTGAGTACGGCTCCCAGCCGTTCGCCGTCGACCTCGATCTCCGGCGGGTCCTTGACGGTCAGCGTCGTCGCATCCCTGTGGTGGTCGGTCTGCACGGAGTAGTTCCGGAACGACGCGAGGCGGAAGTGAGCCCGGCCACTGGACCAGACCTCCTCGCGCCGCAGGCTGAACACGCCGAGGTCGTCGCCGAAGTCCAGCCACGAGAAGGCGACCTCCGTGAAGGCGTCGGCTTCGAGCGCCAGCGCCTGGCAGATCACATCCGGTCCGGCATCGGGGGCGGCCGTCGCCCGCTCCGCGCGCACGGTTCGCTCGCCGCCGGGGCGGAACAGGGCCGGCGACGCGGAGTGGTCGATCGTCAACAGCGTCCTGCCGAGGTACTGCCCGGGCGACCTGTCCCCGGTCAGCGGCAAGTTGCCGCTGAGACGGTCGGTCGAGAGCGGGAGCGACTCGAGCCGCACGCCCTCCATTGGCGACACCGGTGCCTGCAGGATGCCGTCACTGTTGAGGATGCTCCTGATCTGGTAGCGGACCGGCTCACCCCGCAGCCATCCGGCCACGAGGCCCGCGACGCGCTCGGCCCCAAGGATAGCCGCGCCAGCGGCGAGCGCCGCGGCGAAGGTCTCCACGTGCGACACCACCTCGAGGCTCACGACGCCGTCACTCAGGTGCGTCGTTGTGCCCTGAGGCGCCCGCCCCGGGACGAGCGCCCCCGACGCGACCGGAAAGACATGGCCGATCTGGTCCGTGGATGGCTCGACGTATTCCCCGAGCACGGCCCGAACACCGTCGCCCAGGCGAGCGAGCAGATCGTCGGGGACGGCCACGCGCGCCTGGCGCACCTCGTCCGCCGCCTGCCTGGTCTGGGCGCGGCGCGCAAGGAGTTCGCGGAAGCTGCCGGACGAGAGCTCGCCGCCGCCGACCTCAATGCTCGCGCGCTCCGCGATCGAGTCGAGCGTAGCCAGCAACTCCTGCATCTCCACCATGGTGGGATGCGCGAGGGCGAGGCGCTACTGGCCCACGCCGGCGCAAGCGGGCAGCCCCCGCCCCCTCCGTGCGTGGGTGCTTTCCTCCATTAACCGGATTCCGGGTAGCGAGGACCGGGTCAGGCCGGGACGAGCCTCGGCTCGCGAGTGACAGGGGACGCGCATCGCCGCGACGACCCTCGGGACTCCGCCGCAGCGCCGAACCGGGACGTGCGCCTACGCCTGGCGTGCGAGCCGGGACGGCCACCAGTTCCAGCGGCCGACGAGCGCGACCAGCGCCGGCACGATGAGCGTGCGCGTGATGAAGGTGTCGATGAGCACCCCGGCCGCCACCGCGAATCCGAGCTGGAGCAGGTCCTGCAACGGCAGCGTCATCAGCGCCGAGAAGGTGCCCGCGAGGATAAGTCCGGCCGAGGTGATGACCGGCCCCGTGCGGGCCAGCGCGTGCATCACCGCCTCCTCCAGCGGCGCACGTCGCGCCTCCTCGCGGATGCGCGACATCAGGTAGATGTTGTAGTCGACGCTGAGCGCGTTGAGGAAGACGAACAGGAAGAATGGCACGGCCGGCCCGATGCCCGCGTGGCCGAAGGCCAGGACAAAGACGAGCACCGCCAGCCCGAGCGTCGCGAAGTAGGTGAAGGCGATCGTCGCCACCAGGTAGAGGGGCGCGATGGCGGAGCGCAGCAGCAGCCCGAGCACGACCCCGATCGCGAGCAGGATCAGGGGCAGCACGACGAGCGAGTCGCGGTCGCCGGCGGTGCGCGTGTCAGCCGCCTCGGCGGTGTCGCCGCCGACCAGCACAGCGGCCGGGTCCAGCCCGGCCGCGGCCGCCGCCACGCCCGCGCGGAAGCGCCGCTCGGGCACGGCGTCGAGCGCGGGCAGGGGGCACCGCCAGGACCCGAGG
>VXOS01000117.1 GCA_009839925.1 Chloroflexota bacterium | reverse complement strand
GCGCCGCGGGGGGGCGCAGCCCCCACACCCCCACTGCTGGCTACCGGGGCCCTTGAGGGCCCCAAACTCCGCTCTCCTCTCCCTCCTCCGAGGGTGAGGGCGACCCCCGGCCGGACTCATGCGACCGGTACGCGCTCAACTCCCGCTCAAGGTCTGCGAGCTGGCTCTTCAGTGCATCCTCTTGGCCTGGGCGATGCGGGGATGCACCTCGTCAGGCTCGCCGTCACGGTCGTCGAGGCGATCGATGCTCCGTGCGAGTCCAGCCGCCTGAGCCTTCGTGATCCGGTACTGGCGCTCGTTCTTGATCACGTGACCCCCTACCCCGTCCCGCGCGCGAGGCTCTGCCCCGCCCACGCCGCCGCAAGGGCGCCGGCGACGCTGGCGACGACGTAGAGCGCGGCCGTCCGCCACTGGCCGTCGCTGACGAGGTCGAGTGTTTCGACGCTGAAGGTGGAGAACGTCGTGTAGGCGCCGAGCACGCCGACGGTGAGGCCGAGGCGCACGGCGGCGGAGACCTCGAGGCGCACGAGCAGCAGCGAGGCGACGCCGAGCAGGAAGGCGCCCGTCACGTTCGCCAGCAACGTCGCGAGCGGGAAGCCGCCGCGCGGCGCCGTCACCCACTCGCTCACGCCGTAGCGCAGCAGCGCGCCGGCCGCGCCGCCGAGGGCGATCAGCAGGAGGTTCATCCGGGGCTCAGCGCCCCTTGAACTCGGGCTGGCGCTTCTCCATGAAGGCGCGGCGGCCCTCGATGTAGTCCTCGCTCGCGAAGCAGGCGGCGATCATCTCCGTGATCGTCTCCATGTCGCGGCGCGCCGGGTCCAGCAGCGTCTGCCGGATCGAGGCGCGCAGCGCCGCCACGGTGAGCGGCGCGTTCTCCGCGATCGCGCCGGCCACCTCGCGCGTCTCCGCCTCGAGTTGCTCGACGGGGACGACGCGGTTGATCAGGCCCCAGCGCAGCGCCGTCCCGGCGTCGAAGCGCCCGCCGGTCAGCAGGATCTCGTTCGCATGGGCCGGCCCGACGAGATTCACGAGGTTCTCGACGCCCTGGTAGCCGTAGCCGAGCCCGAGGCGCGCGGCGGGGATGCCGAACTGCGAGTCCTCGGCGGCGATGCGGATGTCGGCGCGCATCGCCATCATCAGCCCGCCGCCCATCGCGAAGCCGCGGATCATCGCCACGATCGGCTTGGGGAACTCCGCGAAGGCAGCCGCCATGCGCCTGCCCGACTCGTCGAACTTCGCGATCGCCTCCGGCGAGGCGCGGCGCTGCTCGAACTCGGAGATGTCGGCCCCGGAGACGAAGGCGCGGTCGCCCGCGCCCTTCATCACCAGCACCCGCGCCGAGTCGTCGGCGGCGAACTGCTCGAGGACGCCGGGCAGCGCCGCCGTCATCGCGACGGTCAGGGCGTTGCGCCGCTCCGCGTGGTTGAAGGTCAGCCAGCCGATGCCATCCTCGACCTCTGCGATCAGCTGCTCGGTCGTCGTCTCCATCGCTCCTCCGGGGCTCCGAGGTCGCTCGCTGGTCCGTGTGCTCAGACGACGCCGCGCTCGCGCAGCGCGGCGATCGCCTCGTCGTCGTAGCCGAGGCTGGTCAGCACCTCGTCGCTGTGCTCGCCGAGCGCGGGCGCGGCGCTGCGCATCTGCGGTGGCTGCGGCGTGCGCTCGAGCTGCATCGCCTGTCCGACGAGCTCGATCTCGCCGAGCTCCGGGTGCGCCGCCGGCCGGGCGATGCGCAGGTGGCGCACCTGCTCGTCCTCCGCCATCTCGTCGACGCGGTAGATCGGCCCGCAGGGCACGCCCGCCGCGTTGAGGTCCTCTATCCACTCGGCGCTGGGGCGCGTGCTGGTGATCGCGGCCAGCTCGGCGTTGAGCTCCTTGCGATGCGCTGAGCGCGACTGCCCGTCGGCGTACTCGGGGCGCTCGATCAGCTCGGGCGCGCCGATCGCCTTGCAGAAGCGCTCGTAGATCGGCTGGCCGGAGGCGGCGATGTTGATGTGGCCGTCGGCGGTCGGGAAGACGCCCGTGGGGATCGAGGTCGGGTGGTCGTTCCCCGCCTGGCCCGGCAGATCCTGCTCGATCAGCCAGCGCGCCGCCTGGAAGTCCATCATCGCGATCTGCGCCTCGAGCAGCGAGGTGTGGACCCACTGGCCCTCGCCGGAGCGCTCGCGCTCGATCAGCGCCAGCAGAACGCCCTGCGCGAGGAAGTGCCCCGCGCTGAGGTCCGCGATCGGCACACCGGCGCGGACCGGCCCCTGCCCGGGCAGCCCGGTGACCGACATGATGCCGCCGAGGCCCTGCGCGATCTGGTCGAAGCCCGGGCGGTCGCGGTACGGCCCGCTCTGCCCGAACCCGGAGATGCTCGCGTAGATGATCCGCGGGTTGACCTCGCGCAGCGTCTCGTAGTCGATGCCGAGCCGCTGCTTGACCAGCGGGCGGAAGTTCTCGACGACCACGTCGGCCGTCTCCGCGAGCCTGAGCAGCACCTCTCGGCCCTCGGGCGCCTTGAGGTCGAGGGTGAGGCTGCGCTTGTTGCGGTGCAGGTTCTGGAAGTCGAAGCCGTGCCGCCCGCCGGTGATCGTCGCCTGGACGCCCGAGGACGGCGGCGGCTCGATCTTGATCACGTCGGCGCCCCAGTCCGCGAGCTGGCGCACGCAGGTCGGCCCCGAACGGGCTCGCGTCAGGTCGATTACCAGCAGCTCGGAGAGCGGCAGTCCCGCCGCGGGTCCGGCGCCCATGGCAACCCCCTTCGTCGCACGCACGGCGCAGCCGCGAGGGTAGCAGGCCGCGCGCCGAGCGGTGCATCATTGCAGCCGGGGCATCATGCAGGTTGGACTCTCGCTCCCGCAGTTCGGACCGACGGCCACGAGGGAGCACGTGCTGCGCTGCGCGCAGGCCGCCGACGCGGCGGGGTTCGACTCGCTGTGGGCCGCCGACCACGTGGTGGTGCCTCGCGAGTTCCGGTCGCCGTACCCCTACGCGGCGGACGGCATCAACAGCACCATCTACCCCCCGGACGTGATGCTTGAGGCGCTCTCGCTGCTGACCTTCGTGGCCGGAGCGACCGAGCGCATCCAGCTCGGCACCTCCGTGCTCGTGTTGCCGATGCGGCAGCCGGTGCTGCTCGCGAAGGTGCTCGCGACGCTCGACCACCTGAGCGGCGGGCGGCTCACCCTCGGCGTCGGCGTCGGCTGGTGCGAGGAGGAGTTCGAGGTGCTGGACCTCCCCTACGACCGCCGCGGGCGGCGGACGGACGAGGCGCTGCAGCTGCTGCGCGCGTTCTGGTCGCAGGACTGGGTCGACTTCGAGGGCGAGTTCTACCGTGTCGACGGCTGGACCTGCCGGCCCCGGCCGGTCGGGCCGGTCCCCTTCTGGTTCGGCGGCGACACGCGGCCGCAGATGGCGCGGACCGTGCGCTTCGGCGACGGCTGGATGGCGGCGCCGCGGAGCCCCCTCGAGAAGACGCTGCGGGACTGGGAGCGCGTGCGCGAGATCGCGGAGGACGCGGGACGCGATCCGGCCTCGATCACGTTGCACGCCGGGGGCGGCGGCTTCCTCGTGCCCGGGGAGCTGGGCCGCCTGGCGGAGGAACTGCACCGGCTGCGCGAGGGTGGCGTACAGCACACGACCGTCCGGGCCGACCCCGATCACATCGACCGGACGCCCGAGCTCCTCGAGGAGTTCGGGGCGGAGCACCTCCCCGGCCTTCGGGCGTAGCGGGCCCGCTCCCTCATCGCCGTCTCGCCGTGCGCCTCGCGAGGGCGTATCGTCCGCCATGGTGTCCGCCCCTGCGGAAGGAGCAGCGATGATCTACGAACTGCGAATCTACGAGGCCGCGCCAGGCAGGATGGCGGACCTCAACGCCCGCTTCCGCGACCACACGCTGCGCATCTTCGCCAATCACGGCCTGGACGTCGTGGGCTTCTGGACCTATGCCCACGGCGGCTGGAGCGATCAGCTCGTCTACCTGATGAAGTTCGAGGACATGGCGGACCGCGACCGCAAGTGGGCCACGTTCATGGCCGACGAGGAGTGGCAGCGCGTCCGCGCCGAGTCGCAGCGCGAGGGCCCGCTCACGACGCGCATCCGCTCCGACATCCTCGCGCCGACGGACTACTCGCCGCTGCCGTAGCGGCGCGCCCACGAAAGGAGCAGCGATGATCTACGAACTGCGAATCTACGAGGCCGCGCCAGGCAGGATGGCGGACCTCAACGCCCGCTTCCGCGACCACACGCTGCGCATCTTCGCCAATCACGGCCTGGACGTCGTGGGCTTCTGGACCTATGCCCACGGCGGCTGGAGCGATCAGCTCGTCTACCTGATGAAGTTCGAGGACATGGCGGACCGCGACCGCAAGTGGGCCACGTTCCGGGCCGACGAGGAGTGGCGGCAGGTCCGCGCCGATTCGGAGCGCGACGGCGCGATCGTGACGCGCATCCGCTCCGACATCCTCGCGCCGACCGACTACTCGCCGCTGCCGTAGCGTCCGCCCGCTCCCCTCTCCCTCGGCGGGAGAGGGCGAGGGTGAGGGGGAGCCGGGGATGATCTACGAGCTGCGCACCTACGAGGCGGCACCGGGCAAGATGCCGGAGCAGCACGCTCGCTTCCGTGACGACCTGCTGCCGATCTTCGAGCGCCTCGAGATGCCCGTCGTCGGCCTCTGGACCTACGCCCACGGGGGCTGGAGCGACCGGCTGGTCTACCTGATGCGGTTCGGCGACATCGCCGAACGCGACCGCAAGTGGGCGGCGTTCTTCGCCGACGAGGAGTGGCATCGCATCCGTGCCGAGGGGTCTCTCGTCACGCGCATCCGCTCGGACATCCTCGCGCCGACGGACTACTCGCCGCTGCCCTAGCGTCCGGCCCCTCTGCCCGAGCGAGAGGGCGGGGGTGAGGGCCTGCCGCGCGCCGCACCGCTACGCAGCTACCCGCCCCGGAACGCCTCGAGGTCGAACTCGGACGCGAGGGGGACCACAACGCCGCGGTGCGGCCCGCCGATGTCGCGGAGGATGTGGCCCTGCCCCGAGGTGTCGTCGGCGAGGAACATCTCGCCCGGCCCGAACTCGCGCTTCGCGCCGTCGCCGACCTCGATCTCCAGCCGCCCGGCGAGGACGACGACCAGCTGCCGGCGCGGCGCGGGGTGGAAGTCCAGGTCGCGCGCGCCGTCGGACTCGCGCAGCCCGACGGCGGTCGCGGGGAAGTCCGCCGAGCGCTGCGTCCCGCCCGAGCCTGTTCCAACGTCGATGTCCTCGAAGTGCGACTGTCCATCGTCGCCGGTGTAGATCCTCGTGACCCGCATCTCGTGTCCTCTCCCGCAGGCGTGCCGCCCGGCGCGATCCTAGCGTCCTCGCGGGTACACTCGTAGCGTCCCGATCGCCCGTGCGCCGGTAGCTCAGGGGACAGAGCGTCAGACTTCGGATCTGATGGTCGAGGGTTCGAATCCTTCCCGGCGCGCCATACTCACCAACACCAATGCAGCAATCGAGGAGTGCACTATGGCCGAAGCGGCGTGGGATCGCGAGGCGGACGTCGTCGTGCTCGGGCTCGGCGCGGCGGGCTGCGCCGCCGCCATCGCGGCGCACGACGCCGGGGCCGACGTCGTCGTCCTCGAGAAGATGCCCGCGGGCCGCGAGGGCGGAAACACGCGCGTCTCCGGCGGCGTCTGGTTCGACAACAGCGACCCGGAAGGCATCGCGAGCTACCTGCGCGCTCTCTGCGGCGACTTCCCCGTCCCCGAGGCGGTGATCGAGGTCTGGGCGCAGGAGACGGCGCAGAACTCCGCGTGGGTCGAGAGCCTCGGCGCGCGCGTCGCCACGCACGGCGACTACCGTCCCGAGTTCCCCGAGCTGCCCGGCAGCGAGGCCTATGGCGGCTACATCGGCGTCGACGGCGAGCTGGGGAACAGCCGGCTCTTCGAGACGCTTACGGAGGCGGTGCGCTCACGTGGCATCGAGGTGCTGCTCGACACGCCGGGGCGCGAGCTCGTACGGGACGCCTCGGGCGTCGTGACGGGCGTCCAGGCGGTGAGCGGGGCGAGCGAGGGAGGGACGCCGCTAAGCGTCCGCGCCCGCGGTGGCGTCGTGCTCGCGACCGGGGGCTTCGAGAACAACCCGGAGATGGTCCGCGACTACCTGCAACTGCCGGACTCGCCCGTCTGGGGGTCGCCGGCGGGAACCGGCGACGGCATCCGCATGGCCCAGCAGGTGGGCGCCGACCTCTGGCACATGGACAACATGGCGACCGCGTTCGGCTTCCGCGCGGAGGGCTTCGACAGCGGGTTCTACGTCTCCTTCGTCTTCGCGCGCGGCTTCATCTTCACCGGGATGGACGGCCGGCGGCTGATCGACGAGTTCCCCCGCGGTGGCCACGGCCACGGGAAGATCAACGGCAGCTACGAGCTCTACCCGGCGCAGCCGATGCACGTGGTTTTCGACGAGCGCACGCGCCTCGCCGGCCCGATTTCGCCGCCGCCCTCGTTGCTCCCGGTGGGCTGGAACATGCTCGTCGAGGGCTACGAGTGGAGCGAGGACAACAGCGCCGAGATCGAGCGCGGCTGGATCAAGCGGGCCGACAGTCCTCGTGAGCTGGCTGCGCTGCTGGATGTGGACGGCGACACGCTCGAAGAGACGGTACGGCGCTACAACGCGGCCTGCGCGGCGGGCGTCGACGACCAGTTCCACCGCCACCCGCGGACCCTCGCCCCGATCGACCAGCCGCCGTACTACGCCTTCACCTCGGCCCCGCTGCTGGGCTGGACGAACGGCGGCCCGAGGCGCAACGAGCGCACGCAGGTGCTGGACCCGTTCGGGCGCGTGATCCCCGGGCTCTACGCCGCCGGCACCGTCAGCTCCACCTACAGCTGGTGCAAGGACGGCGGCTTCCACATCGCGGACGCGCTCGCCTTCGGCCGCGTCGCCGGCCGCGCCGCCGCCGCCGAGGCGCCCGCCTGACGCTGCCCGCCCGCCCCGAGGCGCTATCATCGCCGCGCTTCACGCCGCGTATCGGGCCTGCGCGCCCGGGAGGGAGCCACAGCCGTGCAGCCGCAACTCTCGACAGGTCTCCGCTCGTTCACTCCGGAGGATCCCGGTAGCTGGCAACACCTGATCGACGTCGCCCAGGCGGCCGACGAGGCCGGCGTCGACCGGCTCACCGTCTCCGACCACGTCGCCTTCGGCGAGCAGCTCGAGGACTACGCCCGGCCCGAGCTGGGCGGCCAGATCGGCGGCGTCCAGCCGACCAGCCCGGACGGGTACTGGCTTGATCCGCTGACGGTGATCGCGCACCTCACCTCGGTGACCACGCGGGTGCGCTTCGGGACCAACATCCTGCTCGCCGCGCTGCGCCGCCCGCTTGTCCTCGCCAAGGTGGGGGCGACGATCGACGTGCTCTCCGGTGGGCGGCTCGATATCGGCGTCGGCATCGGCTGGCAGCTCGCCGAGTACCAGGCGGCGGGCCTGCCCTACAACCGGCGCGGCCGGCTGCTCGACCACACGCTCGAGCTGTGCCAGACGCTCTGGCGAAACCGCGTCGCGGCCTACGACGCCGAGGGCGTGACGTTCAGCAACGTCCACCAGATGCCCAAGCCCGTGTTGCCCGGCGGCGTCCCGATCTGGGTGAGCGGCACCGTCAATCCGCGAGCGATGCGGCGGCTCGCGCGCCATGGCTCCGGCTGGATCCCCTGGGGCCCTGACGCCGCGGACATCCCCGGCGGCATCGAGCGGATGCGCGAGGCCGTCGCCGGCTTCGGTCGCGACCCCGCCGAGCTCGGGGTCGTCGGGCGGCTGCAGATCGTCCAGGACGACGCGGGCGGGATCGACCTCGAGGCGACGATGGCGGCCGTCCCGGACCTCGTGGCCGCGGGCGTGACCGATGTGCGCGGCGGCTTCCGCGTCACCGAGGAGCGCGAGGCGGCCACCGAGGAGTTCAGCGCCATCGTCGAGGCCTTCCGCGCGGCGACCTCGTGAGCGACACCGTCCCGCCGGAGCTGACGCGCGAGGATCGCGAGGAGCTGGTCGCGCTCGGCCACGCCTACGCCTTCGCCGCCGATGCGCGCGACTTCAAGGCCTTCGCCACGCTGTTCACGCCGGACGGCGTGCTCATCTCTTCACGCAATCACTACACCGGCCGCGAGGCGATCGCCGAGGGCGTGTCGGGCCTCGCGCGCTACGACCGCACCTTCCATTTCGTCGGCCAGTCGCGCCACTGGATCGATGGCGGCGTCGTGCGTGGTGAAACCTACTGCATCGCCCACCACTTCACCGAGACCGAGGACGAGGGCACGCGCGACCGCGTGATGTACATCCACTACCGCGACGAGTACGCGCGCCACGAGGGCGCCTGGCGCTTCGCCCACCGTACGCTTGGCGTCGTCTGGGCCGGCCAGGAGGACAAGCCGGCCGGCCCGAGCTGAGGGCGCCGCCGGGCGGGGCGTCGGCTACGCGGACTCGATGGCCAGTCCCTCGATCCGCTCGAAGTGACGCCGGTTGTTGGTCAGCAGCGTGAGCCCGTGCCGCAGCGCGGTGGAACCTATCAGCAGGTCGAGGTCTCCGATGAGGTTGCCGGCGGCACGCAGGCGGGCGCGTTCTCTGCCGAAGACCCGGCAGGTCTCTTCGTCGAGGTCCACAATGTCCACGGCAGCGAGGAGGTCGTCCAGGACTCGCTCGCTGGCCACTCGATCCCAGGAACGGGCGACGCCCTCGTACAGCTCGGCCAGGGATACGATGCTCAGGCCTAGACCGTCCGGCTCCAATGCTGCGAGCCGACCCGTTACTCTTCGGACCCCATTCATGTGGTGAATGACCCAGTCGGTGTCCGCCAAATGCAGCATGGGCTACAGGTCCGGCGGCTCCCGCGATCCGGTAATGCGCGACTCGTAGAGCATCCGGATCAACTCGTCCGGATCGTCGTGATGGCCCTTCCAACCCCCCGCCGAACGACGCAGCGCCTCAAGCTTGCGTTCGTGCGAGGGCTCCTCCTCGATGGACACGGCGACTTCCGCCCCCTCCTCAAGGTCGATCGCCTCGAGGGGTTCGAGGACGCCCTTCGAGTACCTGGCGCGGAAGTGCTTCGTCACCATGATCGCCTCCGGCGACCTCCATCTTCGCACAACTGCGCCACGCTGCCCGCCATCCCCCGCGCTAGGCTTGCCGGCAGGGCGCACGAGCACCGGCGCGGGACGGGAGACAGGCAATGAAGCGGCTCACGCTCGCGCTGCTCGCGGCGGTCTGCCTGTTCGTTGCTGCCGTCGATGCGCGCGCCTCCGCGCCGGGACTCACGCTCGACCTCGAGGGCGCCCGCTCGCTCTGGGTGCAGGACGAGGACGGCGAGTGGTACGCGTACTTCCCGCCCGCGCCCGACTTCGTAAACGAGCGCTTCATCGAGCGCTGGGTCGTCGAGCCCCCCTCGACGACCGGGACCGTCCCGGTCGCGTGGGTCGTTGATGGCGACACTATCGACGTGACGATCTGGGATGAGACGCGGCGCGTGCGGCTGCTGCTGGTCGACACGCCCGAGGTGCGGCCCACGGAATGCTACGGGCCGGAGGCCAGCGAGTACGTGTCCTCGCTGCTGCCGGAGGGCTCCGAGGTGCGCCTGGAGCGCGATGTCACCGACACGGACGCCTTCGGGCGCCTGCTGCGCTACGTCTACCTCCCCGACGGCAGGATGCTGAACGAGCTGCTGCTCGAGGGCGGCTACGCGACCGTGTTCGACACACGCGACGAGGAGCAGCACGAGCAGCGGCTGCTCGACGCCCAGACGCGCGCCCGCGCGGCCAGCGCCGGCCTCTGGACCGCCTGCGAGACGGAAAACGAGAGCGAGGCAGACGCCGACGCGGCCAGCGACGAATCCTCCGAGGACGGGTGCGACGCCGCCTACCCGGACGTCTGCATCCCGCCACCGCCGCCCGACCTCAACTGCGCCGACATTGAGCATCGCGACATTCGGGTGCTGCCCCCGGACCCGCACGAACTCGACCGCGATGGCGACGGGGTCGGCTGCCGGAGCTGACGGCGGAGCCGCCCGCGCGCTACAGGCTGGAGAGCATCTCCTCGGCGCGATCGAAGCCCAGGAGTAGTCGCGCTGCGCGCGCCTCGATCGCTTCCCGCCACTCCGGGTGGGGGAGGATGTAGCGGTCGTTCGCCCGTACGCCGGCCATCACCAGCCGCCCCACGAGGTCCGGGTCCATCCCGCGCGTGGTCACCGCCTCGACATCGGCCTGGGCGTTGCTGTCGACCGTCTCTCCGCTGTCCTCGCCGTCGTCGCCGAGGGCGCTCCGGCGATTGCGGCCCGAGCTGCCGATTCTGGTGTTCACCGGGCCCGGACAGAGCAGGGAGACGCCGATGCCGTGAGGAGCCAGCTCGCGGCGCAGAACCTCGGTCAGGCCCGTGACCGCGAACTTGCTCGTCGTATAGGCGGCTCCGCCGGGCAGCGGCGCCAGACCGGCGAGCGAGGAGGTGTTCACGATGTGCGACTCGCCGCCCTGCTCCCGCATCCGTGGCAGGAAGGCAAGCAATCCGTGGACTACGCCATCGAGGTTCACGCCGAGCAGCCAGCGCCAGTCCTGCCGGCTCGTCTCGCTGAAGAGGCCGGGGTGGTGTACACCTGCATTGTTGCAGAGCAAATCGACGCGCCCGAACTCCGAGAACGCGAGGTCGGCGAGCGCCTCAACGGAGTCGGGATCCATCACGTTCGTCCGGACGAAGAGCGAACGCGCGCCCGTCGCTGCGATCGCGGCGGCGGCCTCCGTGCCCGGACCTTTCTCGATATCGGCGATCACGACGTGCATGCCCTCGCCGGCGGCGGCGCGGGCGATCCCGAGGCCGATGCCGCTGGCGCCGCCGGTGACGACCGCCGCGCCACCCTCCGGTTGCTCCACGTCGTCCCCGCTCCGCCGCGCGCCCGCCCGGCTCCTGCGTCTTCGTGCCGTGCGAGGCGCGCTACGCCAGTCCGGCCACCTCGGGCGAGAGCGGCGCGTCGAGCTCCTGCAGCTTCGGCAGCACCTCCTTGGCGAAGAGGCGCAGGCTGCGCTCGGCGTGCTCGGCGGACATGCCGCCGTAGCGCGCGTTGAGGATGATCTCCTCGGCGCTGGTCTTGTCGCGGATGTCGATCAGCTTCTGCAGCACCTGCTCGGGCGTGCCCCAGGCCTGCGGGCGCGCGTTGAACTCGCCGATCTCCTCGGTGGTCTTGCGCTTGAAGGTCTTCTCGAAGTTCTCGTAGTAGCTGTAGCCCTTGGCCGCCTTGAAGATCGAGCTGTCCGCGAACTGGTAGTGGTTGTTGTTGCTGATCTGCGCCTGCGTCACCGCCTCCAGGATGATGCTCCAGGCCTCATCCTCCGTCTCGAAGCAGGCGAGGTTGGCGACCGTGGTGGGCTGCACCGGCCCCCAGCCGTTGTCGCGGCGGATCCTGTTGAACTGGCCGAGCTCCTCGCGGTACTCGTCCCAGCTCTTCTGGTTCGTCATCAGCACGCCGAGCCCGGCGTCGGCCGCGATCTTCAGCGTCTCCGGGCTGACCCAGGCGACCTTCAGGTTGTCCACGATCTCGGGCCCGTTGCGCGGGCGCGGGCGGATCGTCGTCTCCGGGATCGAGTAGAAGTCGCCCTCGTGGCTCCACCACTCGCGCGTCAGCGCCTTGCGCAGGATCGCGAGCGACTCCATGAAGCGGTCGCGCGACTCGCCCATCGGGATGCGGTAGGCGTCGAACTCGCGCTGCGCCGCCCCACGTCCGAGGCCGATCGTCAGCTTGCGGCCCTGCAGCATGTTGTCGAGCACGGAGATCTGCTCGGCGACGACCACCGGGTCGTACCAGGGCAGCACGATCACCATCGTCCCGAAGTCGATCCGCTCCGTCGCCCCGGCCATGTAGGTCAGGTGCTGCATCGCCCCGCCGGTCATGATGTAGGGCGAGAAGTGGTGGTCGATCGTCCAGTAGGAGTCGTATCCGAGCGGCTCGACGAGCGAGGCGAGGTACAGGTCTTCCTCGTAGATCTGCTGGTCGCTGACGGCCTGTGGCTCGTTCGACCGCGCCTCGTAACGTTCCCAGTCCCCGTAGTTCTGGAAGTTGAGGTGGACGCCGATCTTCATGCCGGCTCCCTTCGCGCCGCGTGAGCATAGCGGATGGCGCCGCGGCCCGGCGTGGCGCAGACTCCAGCGAGGCGACACGACCGGCAAGGAGTAGCGAGATGGTGGCACGGACGACGGATCCGCCCGACGGCACGGAGGAGGCGCCGCTGCTGACCGCGATCGAGGACGGCGTGCTGCTCGCGCGCCTCAACCGCCCGCAGGCGATGAACGCGCTCAACGGGCACGCCGTCGAGCTGTTGCTCGACACGGTCGCCGAGGCCAACGAGAGCGACGAGGTGCACGCGCTGGTGCTGACCGGCGAGGGCCGGGGCTTCTGCGCGGGCGCCGACCTCGGCGACCTCGCCGCGCACGAGGGCGGGGACGCCCCGCGCCATCACCGGGTGGACCGGCGCGGACTTTCCGGTGAGCTGGCGGAGACGCTCGCGCGCTGCGACGTGCCGATCGTCGCGGCGGTCAACGGCGCCGCCGTCGGGGCGGGTTTTGGCCTCGCGCTCTGTTGCGACGTGCGGTTCCTCGGCGAATCGGCGCGCATGGGGTCGGTCTTCATTCAGCGCGGGCTCGCCGCGGACTACGGCGCGGCGTACTGGCTGCCGCGCATCGTGGGGCACGCGCGCGCCGTCGAGCTGCTTTACAGCGGCGACCTGGTCGACGCCGCGCGTTGCCTCGAACTCGGCCTCGCCAGCGAGGTCGTTCCGGACGACGAGCTGCTGGAGCGCGCGCTCGTCTACGCGCGCGAGATCGCCGTCGGGCCGCCGCTCGCCTACACCGGCGTGCGTCGCCTGCTGATGCGCGCGAGCGAGCTGCCGATGTCGCACTTCCTCGAGTACGAGTGGACCACCCAGCTCGGCCTGCTCGGCAGCGAGGACGCGCAGGAGGGCTTCCGCTCCTTCCTCGAGCGCCGCGACCCCCACTTCGAGGGCCGCTAGCGGCCGGGACCGCTCCTCTGGCTCCCTCTCCCGAAACTCCCACAAGGCCGATCCGGCTCCCTCGCCCTCGGGGAGAGGGCGGGGGTGAGGGGAAGACTTTCCCGCGCGCCTCCGGAAGCCCCGATGGCGCACCGCAATCCCGGAGGGCGGACGCTCCCTCACCCTAACCCTCTCCCTCGGGGAGAGGGGACCGGAAGGGATGCGCTCGCTGCCCCTGAGGAACAGGTCTCGCAAGGCCTCCTGACGGCCGGAGGGTGAGGGTGGAGAGGAAAGGTCGTAGGCTCGGCTCCGTGAGTGGAGGTGGGCAGATGCACGACTTCGCGGGCTGCGTGGCGGTGGTGACGGGCGCGGGCGGCGGCGCAGGGCGGGCCCTCGCGCACGCCTGCGCGGCGGAAGGCATGCGCGTCGTCGTCGCGGACATCGACGGCGATGCCGGCGATGCCGTCGCCGCGGCGATCCGCGAGGGCGGCGGCGAGGCGATCGCCGTGCAGACGGACGTCGCCGATCGCGCCTCGCTCGACTCGCTGGCCGAGCGCACGCGCGCCGCGTTCGGCGCGGAGCGCAGCGGGCTCGTGCTCTTCCAGAACGCCGGGGTGATGCGGAACACGCCGCTGGTCGAGGCCACCAGCGAGGACTGGGAGTGGATCCTCGGGGTCAACCTCTGGGGCGTGATCCACAGCGTGCAGGCGTTCCTGCCGCTGCTGCGCGAGCAGGAGGGGCCGGCGCAGATCGTGCTCACTTCCTCGATGTCCGGCCTCGTCGGGCGCCAGAACGTCAACGGCGTCTACACCGCCGCGAAGCACGCCGTGGTCGGCTACTCGAACGTGCTGCGCCACGAGCTCGCAGCCGAGGGCATCGGCGTCTCCTGCTGGTGCCCGAGCCGCATGGACACGCAGATCCGCAGGGCCGTGCGCGTCCGCCAGCAGCGCTACGGCGGGCCCGACGACGACTTCGCGCCGCCCCGCATCGAGGCGCCGCCCCCGGAGGCGTTCATCCCTCGCCTGCTGCAGGGCGCCCGCGAGAACCGCCGCTTCATCTTCACCCACCCCGACGCCCGCGACGTGGTGCAGGAGCACTACGACGAGCTGTTCGCCGACTACGACGCAGGCGATCGGGCCGCGCAGGAGCTCGGCTGATCGCCGGACCCTCGACGGCGTTTGCCGCTGCCCGCCGTCGCTACGCCGAGGCGGCGGCGAAGGCCTCCTCGGTGACGATGTTCATCGTCTCGCGGGCGCTGCCCCAGCGCAGCGCGGCGTCCCGGCCGCGACGCGTGAAGAAGTGCAGGTCGTACTCCTGCATATAGCCGATGCCGCCGTGCAGCAGGTGGCAGTCCTGCAGGACCTGCGGCGCCATCTTCGCCGTGATCGCCTTCACGACCGCGACCTGGCGGCGCGTCTCGAGGCCCTCGTCGATCTGCCACAGCAGCTCGTGCACGAGGAAGCGCGATCCCTCGACGATCGTCGCCATGTCCGCGCTGCGCATCTGCACCATCTGGAACGCGCCGATCGGCTGCCCGAACTGCACCCGCATCTGGACGTAGTCGACCGTCAGGTCGAGCGCCTTCTGCGCGTAGGTGTAGGTCTCGAACGCGGCGACCGCGGCGCCGAGGCGGCGCATCGTCTCGACGGCGTCCGCGCCCTCGATCCAGGCCTCTGCGGCTGCGCCGTCGTACGAAACGGTCGCCTGCGGCAACGCGCCGATCGTCGGCGTGTCGCTTGCCGTCACGCCCGGCTGGTCGCGCCGCACGACGGCGAGGCCCGGCGCGTCGCCGTGCATCGCGGCGACGAGGTGCACGTCGCTGGTCTCGCCGAACTCGACGAAGCGCTTCTCACCCGTGACCGCGCCGTCGGCGTACTCCGCCGTGACGGGTCCGTAGAGCGAGTCCGACGCCTCGAGCAGCGCGGGCGAGATCGTGAGTCCGCTGTTGAGTTGCGGCAGCAGCGAGGTCTTCAACTCCTCGTCGCCGTGGCGCTCGATCGTGACCGCGCCAACGAGGGTGCTGGCGAGCGGTGAGGGCAGCGCGGCGCGGCAGATCTGGGTGATCAGCACGCCCGCGTCGAGCACGGAGCCGCCCTGACCGCCGTAGTCCTCGGAGATCGCCAGCGAGTTCCAGCCCAGCTCCGTCATCTGGTTGTGCAGCTGCTCGTCGGGGCGGTTCGCCGCCTCGATCTCGCGGATCCGCTCGAAGCTGACCTCGCGTTCGAAGAAGTCGGCGGCGCTGGTGCGGAGGATGTCCTGTAGCTCGCTCGGTCGGAGGTCCATCGTGCGCCTCCTATCGCGGCAGCTGCAGGCCGCGCGTGGCGATCACGCGGCGCTGGATGTCGTTGGTGCCGCCAGCGAAGCGGCCGGGCGGGTCGCTGCGCCACCCCGCCTCCAGCATCCCGCCGAGCGGGGCGTGCTCGTTCGACTCGTGCAGCCCGCCGCTGCGGCCGAGGATGTCCATGAAGGAGTCGTGGATGCGCTCGCTGGAGTCGCCCTTCCAGATCTTGGACATCGCGGCTTCCATCGTCGGCACCAGATCGTTGTGCACCATCGCCGCGTTGTTGGTCGCGAGCGCGCGCCCCACCTCGACGCGCATCGAGGCCTCGGCGACGGCCATGCGCGTGGCCGGGTCGTCCAGCAGGTCGCCGCGCTCCGCCACCAGGTAGGAGATGATGTCGTGCACCCTGCGCTCGAGCGGGCGGTAGGTGCCGATCGCGACGCGCTCGAGGTCGAGCGCGCCGGTGACGATGTACCAGCCGCGGTTCTCCTCGCCGACGAGCGCGTCGGCGGGGATGCGCACGTTCTCGTAGAAGGTCTCGTTGGTGCGGCCCTCGCCCATCACCCAGAGCGGGCGCACGGTGATGCCGGGCGTGCTGAGCGGCACGACGAAGGTGGAGATGCCGCGGTGCTTCGGCGCGTCCGGGTCGGTGCGTGCGGCCAGCCAGACGTGCGTCGCGAGGTGCGCCGAGGAGGTGTAGATCTTCTGGCCGTTGATCACCCACTCGTCGCCGTCGCGGACGGCGCGGGTCTGCAGCGAGGCGAGGTCCGTCCCGGCGTTCGGCTCAGTGTAGCCGAGGGCGAAGCGGATCTCGCCCGAGAGCACCTTCGGCAAGATGTCGCGCCGCTGCTCCTCGCTGCCGTGGCGCATGATCGTCGGGCTCACGGAGTTGTAGGTGAGCGTGTCCCAGGGCATGCCTTCGCGCGCCAGCTCCTCGGAGAGGATCCAGAGGTAGAGCGCGCCCTTGCCGCGCCCGCCGTACTCCTCGGGCCACGCGACCGAGGGCAGACCCTCGTCGGCGAGCGCCTGCAGGAAGGTCTCGGCGGCCGGGCCGTAGCCGTGCAGGTGGTGGCCGGCGATCTCCTCCTCCAGCTCCGGCGTGCGGTTGCGGCGGATGAAGTCGTGGATCTGCTCCCGGAACTCGACGACGACGTCCGGCATCTGGAAGTCCATGCGTTCGCTCCTCTCCCTGCTTTCCCGGTGGCTCGTGCGGCTACGCGCCCGGGGTTGCTACTCGTCCTCGATGCGTGACCAGTGGACGAGGCTGTAGGGCGGGTCGTGGTCGGCGTGGTGTTCGTAGACGGCCTCGACCGTGCTGCCGATCACGACCTCCGCCTCGGGATCGCCCAGCAGGTTGCCAACCAGGCGGATGTCGTCGGCGTGCGGTAGTTCGACGACGACGGCCACGTAGGGCACGGCCTCCCTGAGCGCGGGGTGCACGGGGTGCCAGACCCGCTCCCAGGAGTAGATCCGCCCGCGTCCCTCCACCTGCCGCCACTCGAGGTTGGACGTGAGGCAGTGGTGGCAAACCCACTCCGGACCCCACTGGTACTTTGCGCAGCCGCTGCAGTATTGCACCCACAGCTCGCCGCGCTGCGTGCCCTCGATGAACGGCTTGTCGAGGTCGTCGTTCATCGTGGCGGGGTAGGCCACGGGCTCCGGGAAGTAGGTGCCGCCCGCCTCGATCTCGGCCTTCGTCGCGTTCGCCATCGTGCTACGTCCCCTCAGCGCGCCGCGGCAGCAGCACCGTCGCCGTGCCGGGCGTCGTCACGCCCTCGCGCGTGTTCTCGATCCAGATCTCGAGGTTCACGACGCCCGCCTCGGGATCGTCGCCCTCCGCCTTGCCCCTGACGCGGCCCCGCACGGACATCACGTCGCCCGGCGTGTTCATTCGCCGCATCTGGAAGCCGAACGTGCGGATCCAGCCCTCCGGGCCCATCCAGTCCGTCAGGAGCCGTCCCAGACAGCCGCGCGTGAATCCCGTGTTGTAGAAGATCGTCTCGTGGCCGCCCTCGCGCGCGAACTCGAAGTCGTGGTGGACCTTGTGGAAGTCCTGCGAGCCGCTGACCTGCTTCGCCATTTCCGTCCAGCCGAGCGTGAACGTGAAGCCCTCGAGGTCCTCGCCCGTGGTCACGTCGTCCCAGTAGCGCTGCGCGCGCGGCTCGCCGCTCATCCGCCGCTCTCCTGCAACTCGGCCGCGAACTCCTCGGGGCGGCGATGGGCGACCATCGTGTTCCGCCCGATCGCGAGCACTTCGCCGTCCTGGTTGAAGATCGTCGTCTTCGCCGCGATCCAGATCGAGCGCGGGTCGAGCCGCGTCGGCTTCTGGTAGATGTCCTCGATCTCCGTTTGCCGGGAGAGGCGGTCGCCGATGCGGGCGGGCTGGATGAACTCCCAGCTGATGTTGAGGTTGATGGTGCGGTCGCCGCGCGTCGGCACCTGGAGGATGAGCGCGGGCTCGTCTTCCTCGGGCCAGGCGCCGCCGCCCGCGAAGTAGTCGGTCATCACCGGCGGCACGATCACGCCGCCCCACTTCGTCGTCGCGGCGTAGTCTGGGTCGAGGAACAGCGGGTTGTCGTCCTCCACCATGTGGCAGTAGCGGCGGATCGGGTCGTACTCGACCGGGTAGCGGCCGTGGTAGAGCGGCGTCTTCCTGCCGATCCACTCGGCGCGCACGGCCTCGATGTCGTACTCGCCCTCGACCTTGGTCATCGCACCCCCCGGCGCGTGCTGCGTGATTCTAGGTGAGCGCCCCGCTCGCCGCGAGGATCGCGACCTCCTCGGCGGAGTGGCCGAGCAGCTCCGTGAGCACATGGTGCGTGTCTTCGCCGAGCAGCGGGGCGGGCTTGCGAGGCGTGCCGGGCGTCTCCGAATAGATCGTCGCGAGGCCGTCGTAGGGCGTCGGACCCATCTCCGGGTGGTCGAGCGTGACGAAGAAGCCGCGATGCGCCAGCTGCGCGTCCTCGTAGAGGTCGCTCGACCGCAGCACCGCCGAGGCCGGCACGCCAGCCGCCTTCAGCCGCGCGGCGAGGGCGTGCCCGTCGTGCCCGGCGCACCAGGCGCGCAGCGGCTCGTCGATGCGATCGCGCGCGCCGCGGCGGCCCTCGTACGTGTCGAACTCGCCGCCGTCGAAGCCCTCGAGGCCGGCGAGGTCGCGCAGTGCGCGCCACTGCTCCGCCGTCTCGCAGGCGATCGCGATGTAGCGCTCGGCGCCCGCGACCGGGTAGACGCCGTGCGGGCAGGCGGTGCGCGAGTCGTGCCCCGCGGGCGGCGCGACGCGGCCGTTGACCGCGTAGTCGAGGACGAGCGGCGCCAGGAAGTGGATGCCGACCTCGACCTGCGAGATATCGAGCAGCTGGCCCCGCCTGCTGCGGGCGCGCTCACGCAGCGCCGCCGCGATCACAGCGAGCCCGAAGCGCGGGTTGATGAAGTCCGTGTAGGCGCCGTAGGGCCCGTCGGGAGGGCGGTCCGGCCAGCCGGTCACGCCGTGCAGCCCGGCCAGCGCGGCGCCCTGGCTGCCGAAGCCGGTGAACGGGGCCTCCGGACCGGTCTGCCCTCGGAGGCAGGTGCGGACCATCAACAGGTCGTCGCGGCCCTCGCTCAGCGCCTCCCAGCCCAGCCCGTGCCGCTCCATCGTGCCCGGGGTGAAGCTCTCGAGGACCACGTCCGCCCACCCGGCGAGCCTGCGCGCGACGGAGCGGCCGCCCTCGCTCGAGAGGTCCAGCGTCATGCCCAGCTTCGAGGAGTTGAAGTTGGCGAAGAACTGCGCGCGGTTGATGTCCCGCACGCCGTCCTTGAACGGCGGCATCCCGCGCAGGGTGTCGATGCGCTTCGATGTCTCGATGCGCACCACCGTCGCGCCGTGATCGGCCAGCGCCTTGCCGAGCAGCGGACCGACGCCGACCCACGAGAAGTCGGCCACCTTCAGCCCCTCGAACGCCCTCGTGCGTCCCGCACTCGCGGCTGCTCCGGCGCGTACGGCCGGCGCGGTCCGCCGCCGCTCGCCGAGCAGCGCGTTTGCCTCGCCGAGCGCGGGCGCGGGACGCGGGCTGCGCAGCGGCGTCCGGCTCGCTTTGGCGAAGGGCCCCGGGTGCGGGCGGCCCTCGACATCCCTCCAGTAGTCGCGAGAGGCAAGCTGCGGGTCCGCGAGGAGATCGGCGGCGGTCATGATCGGCGCGATCAGCGCCCCGCTCGCTACGGCGCGATCATGTAGCTCGCGCTTCGGCTTCGTCCCGAGGAACTCGGCTGCGAGCAGGACCGCCTCGTCGATCAGCGCCAGCGTCTCCGCCGGGACGGCGCTGGGGTCGATGAACTGCTCGTGCCAGTCCTCCCAGTCGATCGCCTGGAGGTGCTCGGGCAACTCGACGCCGTCCTCGCGCATCCAGGCGATGGTCTCGTTGACGGCGATGCGCTGCGGGAGGTTCACGCCCATCGTGACGATCACGTGGCCGTCGGCGGCCGCGATCAGCTGCGGCAGGTGGAGGCCGGAGGGGTGGGGAGGCCGGGGCTCGGCGCGGTCGTCGCCGTAGCCGGGCTTGTCGCCGCCCCCGGTCGCGGGGTAGCCGCTCGCGTCCATCATCGTCCAGACCATGCAGGCCTGCATCGAGACGTCGAGGTGCTGGCCGAGGCCCGAGCGGTCGCGCTCGACGAGCGCCACGACGGCGTCGGCGGCGGCCGGCGCGCCGCCGTGCAGCCCTGCCTGCGGGTAGCCGACCGGAATCGGCGGGCGGTCGCCGTCGCCCTGCAGCGAGAGCAGCCCGCCGGCCGCCTCGATCGTCAGGTCGGTCGCCGGCGAGTCGGCGTCCGGTCCGCTCTGCCCGTAGGGCGTGATCGAGGCGTAGACGAGCGCGGGGTTGAGCGCGCGCAGATCCTCGTAGCCGAGGCCGAGCGCCGCGAGGTGGCCGGGCGCGAACGACTCCAGAAGCACGTCCGTGCCCTCGGCCAGTGCGCGCAGGCCCGCGCGGCCCTCGTCCGAGGCGAGATCGAGCACGACGCTGCGCTTGCTCGCGCCGTAGGCGGCCCAGTAGAGCGATCCGTCGGCCTCGCCCTCGCGGCCGTCCTCGAAGGGTGGCATGCGGCGCGCATCGCAGCCCTCGGGGGGCTCGATCTTCAGCACCTCGGCGCCGAGGTCGGCGAGGATCCTGCCGCCGATCTCGCAGCGCGCCGTGGTCAGGTCCAGCACGCGGATGCCGGAGAGCGGCGGCGCTGCGTCGGGTGGCATCGGCGCGACGCCCTAGCCCTGCTGGCGCGACCAGCGGAGCGCCGCGCCCCACTTGTGCTCGAGCGAGTAGGCCAGGGCGACGTCGTCGATCTTGCGCAGCGCCTCGAGCGAGATCTTGGAGTTGCGCACGACGACCGGGTCGTAGCTCGCGATCTCGGAGGCGATCGCCTGCGCCTCGGCGTCGAGCTGGTCGTCCTCGACGACGAGCGCGATCGCGCCGCACTGCTGCAGGTACTCGGGCGTGACGCGGCGGCCGGTCAGCATCAGGTAGCGCAGCACCGGCTCCGGGAGGATGCGGCGCGCGTGGCCGGCTCCGCCGATCGAGTTGATCTGGATCTCGGGCAGCCCGAAGCGCGCGCTCCTCCCGGCGATCACGATGTCGCAGAGCGCCGGCATCAGCATCCCGAGGCCGACCGCCGCGCCGTTGACGGCGACGATGATCGGCACGGGCACGTCGAGCAGCGCGGTCTGCGCGTTGCGCACGCGCACCAGGTGGTCGCCCGGCGGGGTGTGGATCGGCGTGGAGCTGGCGCTGCGCGGGTCGTTGAGGTCGAAGCCGCCGCTGAAGATGCCGGGCACGCCGCTGCGCCAGACGATCGCACTGATCTCCGGGTCGTCGCCGAGCCGGTGCAGCTCCTCGGCCATCGACTCGAGCATGTCAAGGCCGAGGGCGTTCACGGGCGGCCGGGTCACCGTGAGCGTCGCGACGCGCCCCTCGCGCTCGATGCTCAGCGTCTCGTGCATCTCGCTGGTCCTCCTGCGCTGGCACTGTAGCGGATGCCGCCGCCCCTCGAAGGCCGCGCGCCGTGGCGTTCAAGTGAGCGGACGAGGAACCCGAATGAAGCCCCCTACGGTCTCGGCTGCCGACTGCTCTCGCTTACGAGTACGCACGCACGCTCGCCTAGTCGGCCGATGTCCCGATAGGAGTAGTGCGCTTTGGGGCTACGGAAAGGGAAAGCGATTACCGGCACGGAGGACTCCCCCGTAGTGAAGTATCCCTCCCGGTGCCACAGCTGCTTGGTTGGTGTTGTGAGCGATTGGTACGTGCGGTATTCATCCAGTGTGAGTCGATCCCGATCGAGATGCTCCAGCGCTTCGATAGCGGGAACTCCGTTGACCATGATCAACGCCGGACTCGCCTCCTCGATCAGGATTCTCCTGACGCCAGCAGCCGTCTGGAATCCAGGATCCTCCTTTGTCAGCGCAACAAAGTCCTCACCCGAGAAGCGAGAGTTGTGCGACGGATACGGGCACATCTCTATGAAGATCACTCTGTTCGTTGCGAACTCCGGTTCCTGTTCTGGCGTGATCTGGACGCCGAGGGCGGTCGCAGCCGGCCGGACACGAGGACGGTAGAACTGCTTGTACCAGTGCTTCCGGTGGAGGTAGCGCCAGTGGTCCCAGTACGACTTGGGTGTGAAACCCTCGCCGGCGTCGTGCGCCTTCTGGTTCAGGGAGATGACGAGCACCCACCGGCTAGGCTCCAACGCCTCGACGTCACCGACGAACCACGAAGGTGGGCAATCACGAGCAGGAGTCGAGAGTTCGTACCGGCCGATGAGATCGAGTTCGCGGTTCAGGTTATCGAGGTGGTCGGCCCAGTCCACCAGAAAGGACTGATCGTGTAACTCCCACAGTTGCTGGATCCAGGGCTTGCTCGTCACTCGACCGTTCTCCTCGCCAATCTACCGCTCTCGTATGTCTCGCCCGAGGATTGTATCGGCGCCGACGGCCGCCCGGCCCACGCGCGCCCTCGCCGGGCCTGTCGTACGCTGCGCCGGCGTGGCGGGAGGCAGCGTATGTCCGAGCTCGAGATACACGGCGAGTGCGACTCGCGGTTCGCGGGCGTGCGCGAGGCGTTCGAGCAGAACTTCAGCGAGCGCGGTGATATCGGCGCCGCCGTCGCCGTCACGATCGAGGGCGAGCCGGTGGTCGATCTCTGGGCGGGCAGCGCGGATGCCGCCGGCGCGCGCGCCTGGGAGCGCGACACGATCGTCAACCTCTACTCGACCGGGAAGGGCGTGCTCTCGCTCGGCCTGCATATGCTCGCCGACCGGGGGCTCGTGGACATCGAGGCGCCCGTGGCCAGCTACTGGCCGGAGTTTGCGCAGGGCAGCAAGGAGGGCGTCACGGTGCGCCACGTGCTGGGGCACCGCTCCGGCGTGGTCGGCGCGCGGCGCCTGCTGCCGGAGGAGGCGAAGTACGACTGGGAGACGATGACCACGGCGCTGGCCGAGGCGGAGCCGTGGTGGGAGCCCGGCACGCGCCACGGCTACCACGTCTGGACCTACGGCTGGATCATCGGGGAGATCGTGCGGCGCGTGAGCGGCAGCCGGGTGGGCGCCTTCATCCGCGAGGAGATCGCGGAACCGCTCGGCCTCGACTTCCACATTGGGCTCACCGCCTCCGAGCAGGCGCGCGCCGCGGACGTCGTCCCGCCCAGCCGCAGCCCGCTGCCCGAGCCGGACGTGACCTCGATCATCGCGATGGCGCACAACAACCCGCCGTGGACCTTCGAGACCGCGAACACGACCGAGTGGCGCGAGGCCGAGATCCCGGCCGGGAACGCGCACAGCGATGCGCGCGGCCTCGCCCGCTTCTACGGCGCGCTCGCCCTCGGCGGCGAGCTGGACGGCGTGCGCCTGCTCAGCAGCGAGGCGATCGAGGCGGCGCGTGTGCTGCAGAGCGAGGGGACGGACGCGACGATCGGCGTCTCGAACCGCTACGCCCTCGGCTTTCAGCTGCCCTCGCCGGAGCTGGACGACCCGCGTCCGGAGACGGCCTTCGGGCACTCCGGCGTCGGCGGATCGCAGGCTTTCGCCGACCCGGGCTCGGGGCTCGGCTTCGCCTACGTGATGAACCGCATTCGCGGCCCCGGCGACGTCCGCGCGCGCACCCTCATCGAGGCCGCCTACCGCAGCATCGAGGCGAGCGCGTAGCCTTCGGCGAGGCGCCGCTCCCCTGGGTCGTGTGCGTCAGCCCGTCGTGGCGCCGACCGGGAGGACTTCGACCGCGGCGTCGCAGCCGGGCACATCCGCCAGGGCAGCATCGCCTGTGAGCAGAGATACGTTGAGCATCTCGGCGAGCGCCAGGTAGATGCCGTCGTACATGGTCGCGTTCGATCGCAACTCGAAGGCCCTTGGCAACAGTTCCGTATGCTCGTAGCGGCGAATCGACAGTCCTGCCAGGTCGTCGAAGGACTCGGCGGCCCGGACAACGGAGATCTCGCCCCTCAACGTGAAGCGGCGCAAGGTCTGGCCGACCTCGACATCCATGAGGTGAGGAGCGCAGATCGCCTCCCCGCGGGCGAATCGCCGGGCAAGCGAGTGCGCTGCCGCGCTGTCGGGATAGAGCAACAGGTCCACAACGACTGAGGCGTCGGCGACGATCACCTCTCGTCGCGTATCGCCCGCACCGCCTCGGCCGATGATTCGGACAGCTTAGGCGGCTCTCGCTCGGCAATCCGCGCCAGCAGTTCTTCCATCGTCGGCTGCGACAGGGTCCGCTCAAGTTCGCGCAGGAGGTAGCCGGAGAGGCTCATCCCGGCGCGCGCGGCCCGCACCTTCGCCTCGCGGTGAAGCTCGTCGGGAACGTTCCGGATCTGGATCATCTTCGACATGTGCGCGAGCGTATCACATGTGCTGCGCATGTGATGGCCCGACCGCCCCGCTCGCGGCGACCGCTATGCTTCGAACGAGTGGGCGCCTCGAGGGGGAGCCAGCAGTGAGAGCCGCGATCTACCACGGCGCCAACCAGCCGATGCCGATCGAGGAGGTCGAGGTCGACGACCCGTGGCCGCGCGAGGTGCTGGTCCGCACCGCCGCCAGCGGGGTCTGCCACAGCGACCTCATGTTCGTCGAGGGCATCGGCCAGTGGCCGACGCCGGGCATCCTCGGCCACGAGGGCTCCGGCGTTGTCGAGGCCGTCGGCTCGGACGTGAGCTACGTGCAGCCGGGCGACCGCGTGATCGTCACGGGCGTTGTCTTCTGCGGCCAGTGCGAGGAGTGCCTGAGCGACAACCCGCATCGCTGCCTCGACCGCCCGCGCCGCCGCCGGCATGAGCGCCCGCGCATCACGCTCAACGGCGAGGGCGTGCTGGCGCTCACGAACGTCGGCAGCTTCGCCGAGTACATGCTCGTGCCGGACGCCGGGGTCGTGAAGCTGCCGGACGACGTGCCGCTGGATACGGCCTGCCTCGTGAGTTGCGGGGTGATCACCGGGCTGGGCGCGGTCTTCCGCTCCGCCGAGCTGACGCCCGGCACGACGGCTGCGGTCTTCGGGCTCGGGGGCGTCGGGCTCTCGGTCGTCCAGGGCGCGCGCATCGCCGGCGCGAGCCGCATCATCGCCGTCGACCTCACGGACGAGAAGCTGGAGCGCGCGCGGCTGCTCGGCGCGACCGACACGGTGAACGCCTCCGAGGTCGACGATCCGGTCGAGGCGATCCGCGACCTGACGGAGGGCCGCGGCGTGCACTACTCCTTCGAGGCGATCGGGATGAAGGCGACCGCCGAGCAGGCCTTCGCCTGCACTCGCGCGGGCGGTACGGCCTCGATCATCGGCGCGGGCATCACCGCGCCACTGGAGCTGCCGCCCAACCTGCTGATCCAGGACCGGCGCATCCAGGGCGTGTTCATGGGCCGCACCCGCGCGCGCGTTGACATCCCGCGCTACCTCGAGCTCTACCGCCAGGGCCAGCTCAAGCTCGACGAGCTGGTGACGCGGCGCGGACGGCTCGAGGATCTGGACCAGGCGTTCGAGGATCAGCGCGCCCACGTCGGAGCACGCACGATCCTCCTGTTCGACTAGCGGGACTCCGCAGGCGCCCTCGATGGGAGTAGGCTCGGCCCTGCCGATTGGGGGCGGACCATGAACATCCTCATCGTTACGGGAACGGCACTGCCCGAGGTGCCGGACGAGATCATCGAGCGGATCATGGAGGCGGCCGGACCGGACTCGACGGTCACGGTCGTCGACTCGGACGGGGAGGCGCTGGAGTTCGCGGCGGAGACGGACGTGGTCCTTGGCTTCGTCACGCCGCAGCTGCACGCGGCCGCGCCGAACCTGCGCTGGGTCCATGCGATCGCCTCGGGAGTGAACCGCTACCTCTACCCTGCGTTCCGTGACGGCGAGGTCATGCTGTCGAGCGAGAAGGGCCAGGTCGGCCCGCAGCTGGCCGACCACGCCTTCGCGCTGCTGCTCGCCCTCACGCGCAAGGTCGGCTCGGCGATCCGGCTCGGCCCCGAGGCCTGGGATCAGCGCCGCGCCCTGCGCATGCAGGAGACCGAGCTGACCGGCAAGGTGATGGGCATCGTCGGCTACGGCGGTACCGGGCGAGCCGTCGCGCAGCGGGCGACGGGCTTCGGGATGCGGAGCATCGCCGTCGACCGCGACGCCCTCGAGGGCGACGACCATGTCGAGGCCGTCTGGGCGATGGATCGCTTCAACGAACTGCTTGAGGCGTCGGACGTGGTCGCGGTCTGCTGCCCGCTGACACCGGAGACGCACGACCTGTTCGACCGCGAGGCGTTCGCGCGCATGCCGCGCGGCTCGATGATCGTGAACGTCACGCGTGGCGAGATCATCGACGCCGACGCGCTGATCGAGGCGCTCGACTCCGGGCAGCTCGCCGGCGCCGGGCTCGACGTGGTGCCGATCGAGCCGCTGCCGGAGGACCACCCGCTGTGGCAGCGGGACGACGTCGTGATGACGCCGCACGCGGCTGGCGCGAGCCAGTTGCGGGCCTCGAAGAACATCGACCGCTTCTGCCGCAACCTCCGCCGGCTGCGTAACGGCGAGCCGATCGAGGGCCTGATCGACAAGCAGACCGGATACTAGAGGAGGAAGCCCGCGTTTTCCGGCCCCCTCTCCCCGAGGGAGAGGGCGGGGGTGAGGGAGGCGCACGCCGGAGCCCCGAGAGCGGAACGCCAATCCAGGCTCCCCCACCGCCTCTGGATTCCGGCTTTCGCCGGAATGACGGGTTGTGCGAGGGTTTCCCGAGGGAGAGGGCGGGGGTGAGGGCCTCCCGCGCGAGGGAAGAACCGCGATGACCGATCAACCAGCCGCAGGCGGCGAGCTGCACGTCCTCAATGCGCTCCCGGTGCACCCCGGCGACGCGCCGGACCCGGCCGCCTGGCGGCTGCGTGTCGACGGCCTCGTCGGCTCGCCGCTCGACCTTGACCTGCGCGACCTCGCGGCGATGCCGCAGCAGCTCATGGTCGACGACTTCGGCTGCCTCGAGGGTTGGACGGTGCCGGGCCTGCGCTGGCGCGGCGTCGCCGTCGCGGACCTGCTCGACCGGGCGGCCGCCCCGGCCGGGGCCGCGTGGGTGCAGATCAGCGCCGCCGATTTCAGCCTGCCGCTACCGCTCGCTGAGGCACGAGGCGCGCTGCTCGCCCTCGAGGTGAACGATGAGCCGCTGCCCGCCGAGCACGGCGGCCCGGCGCGGCTCGTCGTGCCGGGCGGCGAGTGCTTCACGAGCATCAAGTGGATCGAGCGCATCGAGCTGCGCGCCGAGGCGGGCGACAACAGCGCCCGCCGCATCGCCCTCGCACGCCTCGAGGAGGCGGAGGGGTAGCGCGCGCTACGAGACGCCGATGCCGGCGTCGATGTGGATCGTGTGGCCGGTGATGTGGGCCGCCAGGTCCGAGGCGAGGAAGATCGCCCCCGCTGCGAAGTTCTCGGGCGAGCCGAGGCGCTTCAGCAGACCGTAGTTTGCGGCGATGTCGTCCTCGCGGCGCTGGATGTTCCTGTGGCGGCCGGGGCTGTCCACGCCGCCCGGGGCGATCGCGTTCACGCGGATGCCCTGCGTCCCCCACTCGGCGGCCAGCTCGCGCGTCAGGCCCAGGATGCCCGCCTTCGCGGCCGCGTAGGCGGCCACGCCCTGCCCGGTCGCGTGGTAGGCGGCGCTCGAGGCGGTGCTGACGATGCTGCCGCCGCGGCCGTCCTCGATCATCACGCGCGCGGCGGCCTGGCTGCCGATGAAGGCGGCGCGCACGTTCATGCGCGCGACCGCGTCGAAGCCGCGCTCGGAGACGTCGAGGGTCGGCGCCTGGAAGTTGCCGCCGGCGTTGTTGAACATCGCGTCGAGTCGCCCGAACTGCTCGCGCGCGCCGGCGACGAGGGCGCGCAGCGAGTCCGGGTCGCGCACGTCGGTCGGGATCGAGATCGCCTCGCCGCCGGCCTCGGCGATCATGTCGGCGGTCTCCTGGCCGGTCTCCGGGTTGATCTCGCCGATCGCGACCTTCGCGCCGACGTCGGCCATGCCGATCGCGATCGCGCGGCCGATGCCGCTTCCCGCGCCGGTCACGACGGCGACGCGGCCGTCCATGCGGATGCCGTCCATCATGAAGCCCATCGCGCCCTCCTCGCTGATCGCCTGCTGCCGCTCGCCGCTACCTTACTCCGGCGCGGTCGGCCGGGTCGGAGGCGGCTGACGCCTGCTAGCATCACCGCCGCGCGAGGGAGCGGCTCATGCGAATCACCCGCATCTACACCGGCGACGACGGGCAGTCCCACTTCGAGGACATCGAGGTCGCCTTCGCCCTCGATGTCGGGCGCGGGGGGCGCACGCCCCGGGGGGGGGCGGGCGGGGGGGGGGGGGGCAGGCGGGGGGGGGGGGGGGGGGGGGGGGGGGGGGGGGGGG
>VXOS01000186.1 GCA_009839925.1 Chloroflexota bacterium | reverse complement strand
TCCTCGGCGTCGAGAACCTCCTGGCCTCGATCGCGGTCCCGGAGCCGTTCTCCCTCGAGATCGCCGGCGGCGCCGGCGGCGTCACCCTCATGGCCCGCTGCCGCGGCGGCGACGTGGTGCGGGGCCAGATCATGGCCCACTACCCCCAGGCCCGCATCCGCGAGGTGGCGCCCGACGACGACCCGCTGCGCCTCGACGAGGGCGAGCAGGCATGGACGACGACCCTGCGCTCCGGCGGCCCCGAGTACGTGCCCCTGCGCACCTTCCGCGACGAGGACCTCACCGACCCCGGCTCCGACCCCCTCATCGCCCTGCTCGGCGCGCTCTCAGACCTCGGTCCCGGCGAGCGCGTCGTCGCGCGCCTGCTCATGCGCTCCCTCGGCCCGGACTGGGCCGTCCAACACCAGCGCCTCGTCCAGGAACACCCCGGCGCCGCGACGGCGCAGCGCGCCCCAGGCCCGCAGGCCGGGACGCCGCAGGCCGCGGGCGGTCTCGGCATGGCCGTCCTCGGCGCCGGCGCGTTCGCCGCGCTCACGGCCTACCGCTGGGTGCAGAGCGGCGAGACGTGGAAGGCCGTCCTGTTGGGGCTCGGCATGACGGCGGGGCTCGCCGTCGCGGGCTGGGTAAAGGCTCGTTTCTTCAAGCGCCCGCGCGTCTACGCCCCGCTCCTGGTACGGGAGAAAGTCTCGCGCATCGCCTTCGACGCCGAGGTCCGGGTGACGGTTGTCCTCCCGCCCGGAGCGGACCAGCAGCGGGCCGCGGAGATCCTGGAGCAGGTGACCGCCGCCTACCGCCACTACGACAATCCCGCCGGCTCGAGCTTCATCGTCGGCGAGGCCAGGCCCACGCCGGTTCTCGACATGTCACTCGAACCCGCGAGCCCCGGTTTCTTCGGCAGGCGCAGCATCATCGGCGTCCGCGAGGCCGCCGCACTCTGGCACCCGCCGAGCCCCGGCGACGAGACGCCGCTCGTCGAGCGCTCCGGCTCCCGCGCCCTCATCCCCGCTCCCCTCGGCCTCAGGGACGGCGCCCCGGTGGGCGACACCACGGCGGGCAAGCCCAGGGAGGTGCGATTTCCCGCCGACCTGATGCGCCGCCATCACCTCTACGTCGCGCGCACCCGCATGGGCAAGTCCACCCTCATGCACCACGTCTCCGTCCACAAGATGCGCGAGAAAGCCGAGGGACGCGACGCGGACGCCATCGTCGTCGTCGACCCCCACACCGACCTCGTCGACGCCCTCCTCGAACACGTGTCCCCGGAGATCGCCGACCGCGTACGCCTCATCGACCTCGCCGACGAAACCGGCTCGGTCGGCATCAACCTGCTGGACGCCCACATCTTCACCGACCGCGACCGCACCGCCGACTCGGTCGTGCGCGTCGCCAAGGGCCTGTGGGAGCAGTGGGGGCCGCGCATGCAGTCGATCCTCGAACACGTCGTCAAGAGCCTGCACGAGGCCAACCTGC
Organism: Chloroflexota bacterium; assembly: GCA_009839925.1. GTDB lineage: Bacteria > Chloroflexota > Dehalococcoidia > UBA2979 > UBA2979 > VXMT01. Next base: position 1,756 of record VXOS01000186.1, on the reverse strand, counting down.
ACCCCGACACCGACCCCGCCGACCAGTACACGATCCTCGACGGCCTGCCCCTGCTCTCGGACGCGAAGTTCCGGATGAGGGCGCTGGCGAAGGTGAGCGACCCGTACCTGCTCGAGTGGTGGGCGCGCGACTTCGGGAACTGGCGCCGCGAGTACCGCGCCGAGGCGCTCGCGCCCGTCCAGACCCGCCTCGCCTACTACGCATCCTCCAAGCGCGCACGGGCCATCCTCGGCCAGCGACGCTCCACCGTCGACATGCGCCGCACCATCCTCGACGGCGGCATCCTGCTCGTCTCGACCGCCCAGGGCGCGGTCGGACGGGACGTCGCGGCGCTCGTGGGAAGCTCGCTGCTGAACCTCGTGGACGCAGTGATCCGCGAGCAGGGAAAGCTGCCGCCCGCCGAGCGACGGGGCGCCCTCGTCGTGGTCGACGAGATGCAGTCGATGTCCGGCGTCGACTATGAGTCGATGCTCTCCGAGCTCGGCAAGTTCGGCGCATCCTTCGTCCTCGCCACCCAGAGCCTCTCCAAGCTCGACGACCTCTCCCGCACGATGCAGGACACGGTCCTCGCCAACACCGGCTGCCTCGCCGTCTTCCAGGTCGCGGGCTCCGACGCACGCAGGCTCGTCTGGGAATTGGGGCGAGAGCGCGTCTCCGAGGACGACATCACCTCCCTGCCCGTCCACCACTGCTACGTGCGGGCCACCGTGGACGGCGAGCGCCTTCCCGCCTTCTCGATGATGGTGCGCAAGCCGGAGACGGGCGACGCCGCGACCGCAGCCAGCGTCCGTGCCGCAGCCGTGGACTACACCACCTCCGCCGAGGAGATCGCCGCGTCCGAAGAGCAGCGCCGGCAACTCGTGGACCGGCTCAAGGAACAGCTGCTCCACATGCAGGAAGACGATCCGGGAGGAGACGGCGGAGCCCCAAGCAACAACGGGCCGCGCGAGGATCCGGAACGGACGGAGCCGCAGAGGAAGGCCCGCTCCCGCAACCCCGTCTCCCCGCAACCGGAGCCGGACGCGCCCGAGGAGGCGGCGTGAGCGGAGCGGAACTCCAGGCCCGGCTCCTGCGATGGCTCGCCGCGATGCCGTTCCTCGACCGGCTGGAACTCGCCGCCGTGAGCGGTGTGTCCGAGCGCGCCGCCTACTACGCCATGGCCGCACTGGAAGACGCGGGGCTCGCAGCCGCACTCCCGCACGGGTCGGACCTCATCAGGCCCACGCGGCGGTTCCACGTCACCGCCAGGGGGCTGCGCCGCCTGGCGGCCGACGAGGGCGTCCCCACGGAGACCCTGCTGCGCACCCACCCCGTCTCCGCGCAGTGGCGGCGCATACTGCTGCAACGGCTCGACGCAGTCGCGGTCATCTACCGGCTCGCGGCCGCCGTCGCCGCCGAACGCGGCCCCCTGCGAGGGTTCAGGTGGTTCCGTGCGACGGCGCTCGACGCGGCCTTCGTTCTGCCCGATGGCCGCAGCGTCGGCGTCGTCCGGCAGGGTCCCACGGCGGACAGGACCGCGTTCGCCAAGCGGCTCCGGCGCCTGTACGAAGGACGGCTGCCGGGGGCGCTCCTCGTGCTCGCATCCGACGGCTCGCGCCTTCAGCACACCCGCAGGCTGCTGGACGGCTTGCCCATGCCGACATTCATCGCGCTGGAACGCGACGCGGCAAACGCCGCCCCCCCCCGGCCCGGGAGGTAAAACCCCGCCCCCCCAAGCCCCCGCACCCCCCCCCCCGCACAATAAGGGGACCCCCCC
>VXOS01000167.1 GCA_009839925.1 Chloroflexota bacterium | reverse complement strand
GGGTGGGGGGGTATCCGCCCTCCGGGTTTGCGTTGCGCCATCGAGGCTCTTGGGGGCGGAAGGGAGCCCTCCCCTCACCCCCGCCCTCTCCCCAGGGAGAGGGGGCCGGATCGGGCTCGTGGGAGTTCCGCAACGGTCGCCTCGCAGGAGCGTGCGCGAGCAGGCGCTGCTAGCGCGGACCTCCGCCGTGCGGCCGGACGCGCCGAGGGCGCCCTGCCAGTCCGCGGAACTCGTCCTCCCAGAACAGGATCTCCATGAGCAGATGCGGGGTCACGCCCCAGCGCTGATCGGTCGGCGCGCCTTCCTCGGCGAGCCGTTCCAGCAGGCGCTCGGCCATCGAGGCGTGGTCCAGCCCGGGGTCGTTCTCGGCGATGCGGATGTCGGCCTCGAACTCCAGCACGGCGTCGACGACCTCCGCGGCGATGAAGCCGCCGAACTCCTCGGAGAGCTGCTCCGCCACCCAGTTCGCGCACTCGGTCGCGAGCTGCTCATCCATGCGGATCTCGGCGGCGTCGGGTGTCTCGTCGCTCATCGGGCCTCCGTCATGCGCCGGGCGGCGGCGCCCACGGGCCGAGGCCGGCGAGCCGATCGGCGGCGATGCGCACGATCAGCCGTTGCTCGCCGGGCTGGCGGAAGGGGTAGCTGTCCAGGCCGAGGAAGCGCCCCGCGAGCAGGTCGATGTGCTCGTCGGCGCCCTCGGCGGTGATCTCCGTGACGCGGCCGTGGATCAGCAGGTAGTTCTGAGGCTCTTCGCGGTCCTGCACGGAGAGCAGGACGCGCGGATCGCGGCGCATGTTGCGCGTCTTGGCGCGGCCCTCGGAGGTGTTGATCAGCACCTCGTCGCCGTCGACGTCCACCCAGAGCATCGAGAGCTGGGGCGTCCCGCTGGGGTTCGTGGTGACCAGGTGCCCGTACGCGCGACTGGCGAGCAGGGCGCGGGCGGACTCGGGAAGTGCGGCCATCTTCGGTGGCTCCAATCGCGCTCTCGCGGCAGCGCGGCGATCGTACCGCCGCGCCGGCCGCAGGCGCCAACCTTACGTTGACCGCAGGATCGGGCGAACCTACGCTGAGGCCCGCTTGCGGGGCAGGTATCGCCCCGTACTCCTCCGGCGCACGAAGCGGGCAACGAACGGGCGAGGGACCACGGTTGGTCGCTTCGCCGACGCGGGCGCAGCGAGGTCGATTGGAGCGCGCATGGCCCAGGGCACGACGCGATCCGCGGACGCGGATCGCGAGGAGTCGCCCGCCCTGCAGGAGCCTGCCGGGCCGAACGGGGACGGTTCCGGCTCGCCGGCCGCGACCCCTCGCGCGATGGGGCCAGCCGGCGGGCGTCGCCCGCCCCTGAGGCGCACGTTCAGCGCCTTCCGCTACCCGCACTACCGCCTGCTCTGGGCCTCGATGGCCATGGCGATGGTCGGCATGCAGATGCAGATGATCGCGCGCGGGCTGCTTGCCTACGAGCTGGCGGGCAACTACTCGGCAGTCGGTGCGCTGGCGGCGGCGTGGGGCATCCCGCAGTTCTTCCTCGCGCTCCCGGGCGGGGCGATTGCCGACCGCATGGACAAGCGCCTCGTGCTGCTGTTCACGCAGGGGGCAGTGTTTTTTCAGGCGCTGGCGGTCGGGCTGCTGATCGCGTTCGACGCGATCTCGCTGCAGCTGCTGTTCGCGTTCGGCGTCGTCCTTGGCGGCACCTTCTCCTTCAACATGCCGGCGCGACAGGCCTACATTCCCGAGCTGGTCCCGAGGGACGAGCTGATGAACGCGATCGCGCTCAACAACACGGCGATGAACGCGACGCGCCTCTTCTCGCCCGTCGCTGCCGGGATCTTCATCGCGGCATTCGGCTTCGCGACGACCTACCTCATCACCGCCGCCATGTACCTCGTCGCCTGGGGCGCCGTGTGGCTGCTGCCGCGCGGCCGCGGCCACCTCGCGGGTGTCGCCGAGCGGAAGGGGATGTTCGAGGAGATCCGCCTCGGTCTGCGCTACGTGCGTGGCAACCGGGCGCTGCGCACGCTGATGCTCATGGCGCTGGTGCCGATCACGGTCGGCATGCCGTTCATCACGATCCTCCCGGCGTTCGCCTCCGGCGACCTTGGACTCGATTCGCTCGGCTTCGGGTTGTTGACGGCCGTAAACGCCGTCGGAGCGCTGGCGGGGTCGCTGCTGATCGCGGCGCTGAACCCTTCCGGCCGGCTGGCCCACAGGCAGGCGTTGCTCGGGATGGGCTGGGGTGTGGGCCTGATCGTCCTGGGGATCGGGTCGCTGACCTTCGGCGTGCCCGGCGCGTTCCTCGCGATGCTCGTGATCGGCTCGTGCTCGATGGCCTACATGGCGCTCAACAACGGAATGATCATGACCAGCTCGTCGCAGCAGTACCACGGGCGGATCATGAGCCTCTACATGCTCACGTTCGGCATCTTCCCGCTGGTCGGGCTGCCGCTCGGCATCCTTGGAGACGCGATCGGCGGCTATGCGACCTTCACGCTGCTCGGCGGCGCCATCCTGAGCTTCATGGTGCTGCTGTTGCTGCTGGTGCCCTCGGACCTGATCGACCGCGCCGCGAGCGCCGGACCGGGCGAGGCGGCCGAGGTGGAAGCGCCAGCCGGATAAGCCGCAACGAGGCCAGCCGACTCTACTCGAAGACCAGCTGGAACTCCATGATCCCGCGGTCCTCCACGGAGACGACGATCGGGGCGGTCGGCGCGACGATGTCGTAGTCGTCGAACTCGATCTCGAGCGACCCGACCACGACGACGAGCCCGTCCGTCAACTGCCCCTCAAGCGCAATCTCGACGCGGCGCGTGACGCCGTGCAGCGTCAGATCGCCGATCGCGGTGGCCGAGATCGTTGCGCCCTCGGCGGGTACGGCCTCGATCGCGATCGGCTCGGCGAGGACGAACGTCGAGGTCGGGAACCTGTTCGTCTCGATCCCCCGGCCGCGCAGGGCGCGGTCGCGCCGCGAGTCGTCGGTCGTGAGCTGCGTCATGTCGACCTCGACGCTGACGGCGGTGATCGAGCTGCCGTCGAACTCGAGCGAGGCGGTGACCGCAGAGGTGCGGCCGACGGCGGTGAACGCGCCGATGCCGACGAGCTCCTCACGGACGCGGAACCCGGCGAAGGACTCACCCCGCTCGGAGAGCGTCCACACCCCGGTGAGCTCGCCCTCCGGGCGCGCCGGGGCGGCCTCGGTGGTCGGCTCGGGCGTCGGGGTGGGGGTCGCGGTCGCGGTTGCCGTTGGCGTGGCGGTTGGGGTGGTCGCGGTCGGCGTGGCGGTCGCCGTCGGGGTTGGGGCGGGCG
>VXOS01000108.1 GCA_009839925.1 Chloroflexota bacterium | reverse complement strand
GGATGTAGATGCCGTAGTGGAACAGGTTGAGCAGGACGCCGAAGCGCAGCAGGGCGTCATCGGAGTCGCTGAGGCGCCAGAACGAGAGGATGCCGTAGGAGATCGCCAGACACGCGATGATCACGGCGAAGAACACCGCCTGGGAGAGGTTGTCGTTCTCGACCATGGCGTCGATCGTCGACTGGAAGTCCAACGAACTTGTCGCGTCGACGAACCAACCTCCCGGGTAGAGGATGAGCGCGAGCAACAGAAGCGCGACTCCCCCGACGATGGCCACCCCGGGCGCCCTGTTGCTGGACAGAGTCGTTCCCATCATGTTCACGCATATCCTTCCGTGCGGCGCGCTGTCGGTTCTTGCCCGACAGTAGCCTCCCGATGGAGCCGCTTCAACTGCCGAGCCCGAGCGCAAGGCGCTGATCCGGAACTTCGTGGAGGGCGTCGAGGTGGCCGGGGACGAGGCGACGCTGCGCTCCACGATTCCCATGCCGGCGGGGGGCGTGACGAGCGAGAGCGCTCCGGTTCTTGATTTCGTCCAGCGTGGTGGGCGGTACTGGACTTGAACCAGTGACCTCTCGCGTGTGAAGCGAGCGCTCGTACCAACTGAGCTAACCGCCCGGCGTGTCGATCAGCCTACCCACGCCACTGCCGCGCAGCAACCGCCGTGCCCGGCGCCGCGGGGCGCCCTCGCGGTTGCCCGGCGGCGCGCAGCCGTGCTACAAACCGCGAGGCTCGCGACAGAGTGGCGCGAGTCTTGCCGACGGATGCCGGAGGGGGCGTACATGCCGCAGTACCACGGGCTCGAAGTCTTCATTCCCGAGAACGACCGACCCCACATCGAGTACTTCGAGCAGGCGGCCTCCGGCACGTTGCACCTGCAGCACTGCGCCGAGTGCGACCTGATGCGCTACCCGCCCAGTCCGATGTGCTCGGAGTGCGGCGTTACGGACTACACATGGGTGCCGATCTCCGGCAAGGGCACCATCCACTCCTACTACTTTGTCCCGCACGCCGTGAACCCGGCGTTCCGCGACTGGACCCCCTACCCCGTCATCCTCGTCGAGATCGACGAGCAGCGCGGCCACCCCACGCCGGACCGCTCCGTCCGCATCATCGGCAACTGCATCAACGCGGACGAAGGCCCGGAGCTGGAGGCCAACGTCGCCATCGGCAAGCGCGTCGAGGTGACGATGATCGACATGGGGGACGGGATGGCCCTGCCGCAGTTCCGCCTCTCCGACGAGGATCCGGAGCACGACACCTGGCAGTTCCCCGAGGACGCCTAGCTTCCTCGAGGGTTCCGCGGTCCGGCCCAACAACGAGGCCCGAGCAGGAATGCTCGGGCCTTCGTACGCTCAGGTGTAGCGAATGGACGAGGCGCCACGCCGCCCGCCGGGCGCGCGGCTTCGGAACTCCCCCTAGGCCGGCGGTTCGTCGGAGGCAATCCGGTTCAGGATGACGGCGATGCGCGGGTCGAAGACCGCCTTGAGGTGCGGCAGTTGGTCGAGCATCCAGGCCCGGATCTCCTCGTGCCGCTCGGAGTCGAGGATGGAGCCGTCCCGCGCGACGCTGATGCTGAAGAAGTAGAATGGGTCGTTCCTACGCCAGCTCCATTCCGGCACAAGGGGGCCCGCCGCGGCCTCGTCGCGGTCGCTGATCCGGGCGGCGAACTCCGCCTCGATCTCCTCGCGACTGGCGTGGAGCTCGTCGAAGATGCTGTTGGTTCGCTCGACGTCGTTCGCGCGGACATGGAACGTGACCCAGCATCGGTCTGTCCCTAGGGATGCCGCGTAGGAGCAACTCGCAGCCTCGGTTGACGCGGAGGGAAAGCGTCGGCCGGTGTGGTCGAAGTGCTGGACCGTCCTGTCGGTGAAGCCATCCGTGACGAGGCGCGCGATCAACGGCTGGAAGAACTCGCTGTACCTCCGCTTCTCAGGCGATTCCTCCTCGGGCTGCACTAACGCGTCCTCGTCCCATCCGCCGGGCCACACGACCCTGCGGAACCTCGCTTCCAGGTTCGGGTCGTCGTCGTGCCGAACGACCTCGATCCTGACGGCGTAGAACCGGATGCCGTCGCGGGTCCACTCGTTGAGGCGGTGGAGCGCCCTACCGTGGTGGTGGCTGAACTCGGGCGCGACCCACACCGCGGCACACGCATCGAGACCTGTTGCGTAGGCGAGCAACTGGCCGAGGTGATGGAGGTTGGCGGGCTCCAACTGGTTCTCGATCGCCACCAGCGCGCCGGAATCCGTGTCCCTCGCGAGGATGTCGAGGAACAGCGGGCCGACCGGCGCCTCCCGCTGCTTCAGTTCGAGGGAGATGCCGATCGCCTCACCGAGCAGGTCGAGATGGCGGGCCAGCCAGCGCGTGAAGTCGTGCGCCTCGTGCTTCCACTTCGCCCGGACGTGGACACGCTCGATGCCCGCTTCGTTCGCCTCCACAGCGGCTATGCCTCCTCGCGCCTGCCGGTGTCACCCGTGCGGACGACGAAGTCGCGGCGGTCGCGGTACAGGAGCGCGCGGTTGAGCACGTAGTCGTCAGAGTCAGGTTCCATATCGGCGCAGTTGGTCATCGTCCAGTACTTGTGCTCGCCCAGGAAGAGGTACTCTCGGGCTTGGCCGTAGAAGCGGCACTCGACGCCCTCGCCACGCGCGATGCGGGCGCAGAACGCTGCCAGCAGCGCTTGCTGGCCGTCGCGCCCGACAACCACGTACTCGTGCGGCCAGGTATCACGGTACGTCACTGCCTCGCGCCACGGAGCGGCGGCGATCAGCGTCATGATGTCGGGGACACGGGCACCAAGCGCTGCGGCGTCGCGGTCGCGGGACGGCAAGGCGGGAACCTCCTCCGCGACCATACTCTCGATCGGAGCCTCGATCACGGGCTGCGCCTCACCCGCGCATCCGCGCGCCGCCGGGCGCGCGGTTGACGGTCGCAGTCGTTACGATAGCCGACGGTCCGCTGGGCAGCGGTCGCCCCTGGGCAGGGCAGTGAGGGAAGGGTGTGGCTGATGGCCGCGGGAGTCGAATCGCTGGACAGCTTTGGCGCACGCGCGAGCCTCGAGGCCGCCGCCGCCACGCACACCATCTACCGCCTCGACCGCGCCGCCGAGGCGCTTGGGTGCGACCTCGCGCGGCTGCCCTTCACGCTGCGCATCCTGCTCGAGAACCTGCTGCGAGGCGAGGACGGGTCTGCCGTCACGGCGGACTCGATCCGCGCGCTCGGCGCCTGGCAGGCGCAGGCCGCTCCGGCCGACGAGGTCGCCTTCCGGCCCGCCCGCGTGCTGCTCCAGGACTTCACCGGCGTCCCCGCCATCGTCGACCTCGCCGCCATGCGCG
>VXOS01000162.1 GCA_009839925.1 Chloroflexota bacterium | reverse complement strand
TCCCCGCGCGGGGGGGGCGGTCGGCGCCGGGGTGGCTGTCGGCGGCGGGGGCGGGTCGGTCGTGGGCAGCACGGCCGCCACCGCCGGCGCAACGGCGGTGGGCGCCGGAGGCGGCGTGTTACCGGGCAACCAGGCGCAGGCGCCGAGACCGATTGCCAACGGGAGCGCCAGTCCGAGCGCCGTCAGGAACCGCAGCACGCGCGGCGCTCGGCACGCGCGCACGATGTCCCGTCTCGCGCTGCGACTCGGCATGCTTGCTCCCTGCCACCCACTCTCAGAACGAACGCGAGGCGTCGGGGGTTCCCGCCGGGCGGTGCTGGAGGCGGCGACGGCGCACGCCGGGATCGCCGGAGCGCCGCCTGCTCAGACGATGTTGCGCTGCCGCAGAATCACAACGTCCTCGGGCGTGTAACCAAGCTCGGAGGTCAATACCTCGCTGGTGTGCTCGCCGAGCAGTGGCGCGCGACGCAGCGCGCCCGGCGTGCCGTGCATACGGATCGACAGCAGCGGGGCAGCATCCTCAGGGGTCGGTCTTGAGGAGTGCCGGGAGGATTGTCGTAGTCCAGTAGTCGTCATCACCCGCCCGCTGCAATTCCTCCACCAACTGCGCCGTCTCCTCGCCGACATCCTCCGCCAGTTCCGAGGCGGAGCGGTCACCGGCCAACGCGGTGACAGCCTCCCGCAGCTTCAGCACGTATCGCGCAACATCGTATGCAGCTCGATCGGATGCCGCGCGGACCTGCAGGGCTTCGAGCTTCTCGAGCCAGTCCAGACCCCGTTCGGCCTCGTCGAACCTGTCATCCAGTGCGTCGGTCGTAGTCATGTCGGTAGCCTCCACTGCCAGCATCGGCTGCGTGCGCAGGCCGCGAGAATCAATCCACGTGATACAGGGTACTACCACGATCCGGCGCGCGGAGTGCGGGGCGCGCCCGCACCGTCAGACGATGTTGCGCTGGCGGAGGATCACCACGTCCTCGGGCGTGTAGCCAAGCTCGGAGGTCAATACCTCGCTGGTGTGCTCGCCGAGCAGCGGCGCGCGACGCAGCGCGCCCGGCGTGCCGTGCATGCGGATCGGCAGCCCGGGGAACTCGAACGCGCCCGCCTCCGGGTGTTCGATCGTGGTGATGAACTCGCGTTCGCGCAGGTGCGGATCGGCGAAGACGTCCGCCATCGAGTTGATCGCGCCGACGGGGAGGCCCACCTCCTGCGCCTCCTCCATCACCTGCTGCTTCGTGCGCTCCAGCAGCCACGGGTAGAGCAGCGCGTCGAGGTCTCCGCCATGCTCGATGTGCTCGAGCCGGGCGAGCGTCTCCTCGTCGTCGATCAGCTCCGGATGCCCGATCATGCGGCAGAAGCGGTCGAACCACTGCAGCGCGCCGTTGACGAAGACGTAGCCGTCCTGGCAGGGGTAGACGCCTCGGGGGATGGCGTTGCGCCGCAGCTCGCGCATGCGCAGGTGCATCAGCGACCCCGAGTACTGCCAGGCGACGAGGTTCGGCCCGCCGCGATCCATCGAGGCGCTGAGCACGTCCTGGATCGAGACGTCGACGGTCTGGCCCGCGCCGTCGCGGTCCGCCGCCAGCAGCGCGCCGAACGACATCGCCGCGGCGACGGCGCCTGCGAGGAAGAGCGGGGCGTAGAGCCCGATCTTGATCGGCTCGCGCTCCGGCACGCCGGTGATCTGGAGCACCCCGCCCGTGGCGTAGAGCAGCATGTCGTCGGCCTCGAAGTCCCGGTACGGGCCGTACTGCCCGAAGTTGGAGATGCGGATCAGCGAGGCCTGCGGGCGCAACGCCGCGAGCCGCTCCGCGTCGAGCCCGAGCCGCTCGAGGGCGCCCGGGCGGAAGCTCTCGAAGACGAGGTCCGCGCTCGCGGCGAGGCGTTGCAGGATGCCCTGCCCGCTCGCGGTCTTGAGGTTGAGCGTGACGCTGCGCTTGCCGGTGTTGATGTGCAGGAATACGCCGCCCCGCTCCGGATGCGGCTCGTCGTTCGGGAAGGGGCCAATGCGCCGCGCCGGATCGCCGCCGTCCGGACGCTCGATCTTGATCACGTCCGCGCCGTAGTCGGCATAGAGCTTCGTCGCGTACGGCCCGGCCACGCCCTGCGTGAGATCGAGGATGCGCAGGCCCTCGAGGGGCGGTCCCTGCGCCTGGCTTTCGGAGTCCGCCATCGCCGCCGCCGCCTCCCGACCCGCGCCGGGCGAGGCTAGCCGGTCGCCGCCCGCGCTGTCGACCGGCGCGCACCCGCTAGAATCGCAGGAACGCGGCGCGAAGCAGCGAAGGCGGCGGCGATGGCGCAGCAACGGGTGGATGCGGTGTTCATGCGCGGCGGCACCAGCCGCGGCATCTTCTTCCAGCGCGCCTGGCTGCCCGCGGCCCGCGAGGACTGGGACCCGATCTTCCTCGGCGCGCTCGGTAGCCCGGACCCCTACGGCCGTCAGCTCGACGGCCTGGGTGGCGGCGTCTCCTCGCTCTCCAAGGTCGTCGTCGTCGAGCCGTCTTCGAGGGCGGACGCGGACGTCGAGTACACCTTCGGCCAGGTCGCCGTCCGCGAGGCGGCTGTCGCCTACCGCACGAACTGCGGCAACCTCACCTCCGCCGTCGGCCCCTTCGCCGTCGACGAGGGCCTCGTCACACCCTCGGTCGACTCGAACGGCGAGGCGGCGGTGCGGCTCCACAACGTGAACACCGGGAAGCGGATCGTGGCCCGCTTCCCGCTCGACGGCGCGAGCGCCGCCGTCGAGGGCGAGTTCGAGCTGCTCGGCGTCGGCGGCAGCGGCGCGCCGATCCGCCTCGAGTTCCAGGATCCGGGAGGCGCCGTCACCGGCGAGCTGCTGCCCGGCGGCGCGCCGGCGGAGCTGCTCGCCGTACCCGGCCTCGGCGACCTGCGCGTCTCGATCGTCGACGCCACGACCGCGGTCGTCGCCGTGCAGGCGGCCGACCTCGGCCTCTCCGGCAGCGAGCTGCCCGACGCGATCGAGGCCGACGCCGGCCTGCTCGCGCGCCTCGAGGCCGTGCGCGGGGCCGCCGCTCTGCGGCTCGGGCTCTCGCCGAGCGTGGAGGAGGCGATCGCCTGCTCGCCGCAGAGCCCCTTGATCGCGATCGTCTCCGCGCCACAGCCCGCGACCACCCTCGCGGGCGAGGCCGTCGCGCCCGAGGCGGTCGACCTCACGGCGCGCGTGATGTCGATGGGCCAGGCGCACCGCGCGCTGCCGCTGACGGCGGCGATGTGCCTCGCCGTCGCGGCGCGGATCGAGGGCAGCGTGGTGCACGAGCAGGCGCGGCCCGGCGACGCGGCCGCCGACCTGCGGCTCGGCAACCCCTCGGGCGTGCTGCCCGTGGCGGCAAGCGTGCGCCGCGAGGGCGGCGATCGCTGGATCGCCGACGACGTGGTGGTCTACCGCACCGCCCGGCGGCTGATGGAGGGCCGCGTGCTGGTGCCCGTCTCGCGCCTCGCAGCCCCCGAGGCGACGACGACGGCCGCGGCGACAGGCGCCGCGCCATGAGCGCGACGCAGGCGGCGATCCCCGCGGCCGCGCGGCTGCGCGAGCTGATCGAGGGCGACGAGGTCGTCGTCGCGCCGGGCGTGTTCGACGGGCTCTCCGCGCGGCTGGTCGAGCAGGCGGGCTTCCCGGCCGTCTACGCCAGCGGCGGCGCGCTCGCGCGCAGCGGCGGGCTGCCGGACCTGGGGCTGCTCGGCCTCGGCGAGGTCGTGGACCGCCTCCGCCCGATCGTCGAGGCGGTCTCGATCCCCGTGATCGCCGACGCGGACACGGGCTACGGCAACGCGCTCAACACGCGCCGCGCCGCGCAGGAGTTCGCGCGCCTCGGCGTGGCCGCGCTGCACCTCGAGGACCAGACCTTCCCCAAGCGCTGCGGCCACCTCGACGACAAGTCGCTCGTCCCGGTCGAGGAGATGGCGCAGAAGCTGCGCGCGGCCGGCGAGGCGCTGGAGGGCAGCGGCGTGGTGCTGATCGCGCGCACCGACGCGATCGCCGTCGAGGGCCTCGAGGCCGCCTTCGAGCGCGCCGAGCGCTACGGCGAAGCGGGGGCGGACGTGCTGTTCGTCGAGGCGCCGGAGAGCGAGGCGCAGATCGAGGCGATCGCGGAGCGGCTGCCGGGGCCGAAGCTGATCAACATGTTCCAGGGCGGCAAGACGCCGCTCGTCCCCGCCGGACGGCTCGCCGAGCTGGGCTACCGGATCGTGATCATCCCCTCGGACCTCCAGCGCGCGGCGGTCTGGGCGATGCAGCGCACGCTGGAAGCGATCGGCGAGGACGGCAGCAGCGCCGCGCAGGCCGAGCGCATGATCTCGTTCAACGAGCGCGAGGAGATCGTCGGCACGGCGGGCTACCTCGATCTTGGCGAGCGCTACGGGGCGTAGCGCGCCGCAGCGCCCGCGCTGCTAGCATCGGCCTCGCGAGGAGCACGGCATGACGATCACCGTCGTCCGCCTGCAGCGGGAACGGCAGCGCGCCAGCGCGGCGGGCATGCGCGGCGGGCGCGCGTTCGACATCGAGGCCGCGATGGCGGAGATGCGCGAGCAGGGCTTCGACCCGCACCGCGAGGTGGTCGAACTGGTCTTCGGTCCCGCGCCGGTGCAGAGCGCCTACGAAGAGCGGCTCGATCGCTTCATCTTCCGCGTCTCCGGCAGCAAGCCGGCGATCGAGATCGAGGTCGAGCTGCCGCCCGGCCAGATCGCGGAGGCGGAATGGACGCCGCTCGTCGCTCCCGGCTGGGTGCGGGACCGCATCCGTTCGCCGATCCCGGAGTTCTACCCGGCCGGCCACGGCCTGTAAGGAGCCGCCGATGCCCGTGATCCGCTTCGACCACGCCTCGGTCCCGACGGACCACCCCGAGGAGATGATGGCGTTCTACGAGAGCATGGGCTTCGAGATCCTCGACGCCGAGGCGTTCCGCAGCGGGGAGCGGCCGATCTTCTCGATCGCCTTCGGGGACAACAAGATCAACGTGCACGGGCCGGACTTCTGGCCGCGCGAGGACTTCACGTTGCGCGGCCCGACCGCAAAGCCGGGCTGCGGCGACATCTGCTTCGTCTGGGACGGCGGCCTCGAGGATCTGCAGGCCGCCCTCGAGGCGACCGGCGCGCCGATCGAGGAGGGCCCGGTGCCGCGCGAGGGCGGCCGCGGCGGGGGTCGCGACATGGGCGTGAGCATCTACACGCGCGACCCGGACCACAACCTGCTGGAGTTCATCGTCTACGAGGATTAGCGCCTCGGCGGCACGAGGCCGCCGGCATGGCCACGCGACGACGGGAGGGCGCGATGGACTGGGCAGACTCACCGGAACAGGCGGCGTTCCGCGCGAAGGTGCGGGCCTTCTTCGAGGACAACCTGCCTCAGCGCTACCGCGAGGACCTCGGGCCACTTCGCCCACACATGATCCGCGCCTCCAACGGCGAGGAGATCCTCGCCACCCACGCCGAGTGGGGCACCGACCGCTACTCCGAGGACCCCGAGGTCAAGGGCGCCGCCGATGATTGGGCGAAGGCGCTCGCCGACGAGGGCTACGTCGCCTCGTCGTGGCCGAAGCACCTCGGCGGCGCGGGCTTCACGACGATCGAGCAGTTCATCTTCAACGAGGAGCGCGAGCGCGCCGGCGCCCCCCGCGTGGGCGGCAGCGGCGCGATGTTCCTCGGCTCGCTGCTGATGGTCTACGGAACCGAGGAGCAGAAGGCGAGGTACATGCCCGCGATCGCGCGGGGCGAGATCGACTGGGCGCAGGGTTACTCGGAGCCGGGCAGCGGCTCCGACCTCGCCTCGCTGCAGTGCCGCGCGGTGCGCGACGGCGACGAGTACGTGGTGAACGGGCAGAAGCTCTGGTCGCAGCCGCTCACCTCGGACGCGATGTACACGCTGGTGCGCACCGACCCCGAGGCGCCCAAGCACCGGGGCATCTCGTTCCTGATGATCGAGGACCTCAACGACCCCGGGATTACGATGGCCCAGCTGCCGAGCATGGCCTTCCACTACCCCGGCAACGGCGAGACCTTCTTCCACGACGTCCGCGTCCCGGTCGCCAACCTGATCGGCGAGGAGAACCAGGGCTGGTACGTCGCCATGACGCTGATGGACTTCGACCGCGGCAGCCTCTCCGACACCGGCGAGGACCGCGAGAACCTCGACCACCTCTTCGACTTCCTGCAGACCGCGGAGGGCCGGCGCGTCTCGCGCGTCGGCAGGTTGCCATCCGTCCGGGCCGAGATCGCCGACCGCTTCATCGAGGCGCGGGTCGGCCAGAATCTCGCGCAGCGCGTCGCCTCGATGCAGGCGGCGGGGCTGATTCCCAACTACGAGGCGTCGATCGGCAAGTGCTTCTCCACGGAGCTGCACCAGCGCCTCGCGCGCACGGGGACGAAGACGTTCGGGCTCTACTCGAACCTCTGGCCGGGTGACGAACGCGCCCCGCTGCACGGTCAGCACACGCACGACTACGCGCGCACCGTGGCGTTCACGATCTACGGCGGGAGCAGCGAGATCCAGCGCAACGTGATCGCCACGCGCGGCCTCGGCCTCCCGAGGGGGTAGGCAGCACGGGCGGGCCGATCCAGCGCCGGGCGAGGCTGCTAGCATCGCTCCCGTGACGACGGGAGGGGTGCGATGGACTGGGCAGACTCGCCGGAACAGGCGGAGTTTCGCGCGAAGGTGCGAGCCTTCTTCGAGGACAACCTGCCCCAGCGCTACCGCGAGGACCTCGGGCCACTGCGCCCGCACATGATCCGCGCCACCAACGGCGAGGAGATCCTCGCGACGAGCGCCGAGTGGGGCACCGACCGCTTCTCCGAGGACCCCGAGGTCAAGGGCGCCGCCGATGAGTGGGCGCAGGCGCTCGCCGCCGAGGGCTATGTCGCGTCGTCCTGGCCGAAGGATCTCGGCGGCGCGGGCTTCACGACGATCGAGCAGTTCATCTTCAACGAGGAGCGCGAGCGCGCCGGCGCTCCGCGCGTCGGCGGCACCGGCGCGATGTTCCTCGGCTCGCTGCTCATGGTCTACGGGAGCGAGGAGCAGAAGGCGAAGTACATGCCGCCGATCGCGGCGGGTGAGATCGACTGGGCGCAGGGCTACTCGGAGCCGGGCAGCGGCTCCGACCTCGCCTCGTTGCAGTGCCGCGCGGTGCGCGACGGCGACGAGTTCGTCGTCAACGGGCAGAAGCTGTGGTCGCAGCCGCTGACCTCGGACGCCATGTACACCCTCGTGCGCACCGACCCGGAGGCGCCGAAGCATCGCGGCATCTCGTTCCTGATGATCGAGAACCTGCGCGACCCCGGCATCACGATGGCGCAGCTCCCGAACATGGCCTTCCACTACCCCGGCAACGGCGAGACCTTCTTCCACGACGTGCGTGTGCCCGTCGCCAACCTGATCGGCGAGGAGAACCAGGGCTGGTACGTCGCCATGACGCTCATGGATTTCGACCGCGGCAGCCTCTCCGACACCGGCGAGGACCGCCAGGGTCTCGCGCGCCTCGTCGAGTTCCTGCAAACAGCCGAGGGCGACCGCGTCTCGCGCGTCCCCGAGTTGCCGTCCGTGCGCGCGGAGATCGCCGACCGCTACATCGAGGCGCGCGTCGGGCAGAGCCTCGCGCAGCGCGTCGCCTCGATGCAGGCGGCGGGGCTGATCCCGAACTACGAGGCCTCGATCGGCAAGTGCTTCTCCACGGAGCTGCACCAGCGCCGCGCACGCACCGGCGTCAAGACGTTCGGGCTCTACTCGAATCTCTGGCCAGGCGACGATCGCGCGCCGCTGCACGGCGAGCACACGCACGACTACGCGCAGACCGTGGCCTACACGATCTACGGCGGGAGCAGCGAGATTCAGCGCAACGTGATCGCCACGCGCGGCCTCGGCCTGCCGAGGGGCTAGGCGCGAGCCGAGCCGGGCGATGAGCACGCGGGACAGCGGACAGCCGGACGCGGCAGCGGGGACGAACGAGACGGCGCCTCGCCGCCTCCCGCTCGAGGGCGTGCGCGTGCTCGCACAGGCGATCGTCTGGGCGGGGCCCTTCGCCACCATGCTGCTCTCCGACCTCGGCGCCGAGGTGATCGAGGTCGAGTCGATCCAGCACCTCAACCCGACGCGCACGAACTCGCGCCATCCCAGCGAGGTGATGCTCGCCGGGACGGTCGGCACCTACTACGTGGACCGCGACGGCAGCGAGGGCTTCTGGGACCGCCAGGCCTGGTTCAACTTCGGCAAGCGCGGCTGCAAGTCGATCACGCTCGACCTCTCGCGTGAGCGCGGCCGCGAGCTGTTCTACGAGCTGGTCAAGCAATCGGACGTGTTCATCGAGAACGGCGCCGCCGACGTCGTCGACAACCTCAAGATCGACTGGGAGACGCTGTCCGCGATCAATCCGCGGCTGGTGATGGTGCGCTTCCCGGGCTTCGGGCTCGACGGGCCGTACGAGCATTACAAGGGCTACGGCAACGTCATGGAGGCGGTCGTCGGCCATACGATGCTGCGCGGCTACCGGGACGCCGACCCCTCGCTCACGCCCGCCTCACTGCACGGCGATCCGAACGCGGGCGCGATGGTGGCCTTCTCGCTGCAGGCGGCGCTGTGGGCGCGCAAGCGCAGCGGCCGAGGGCAGCTCATCGAGATCTCGCAGGCCGAGGCGGTGATGCAGCATCTCAGCCATGCCTTCATGGACTACTCGATGAACCGCCGCGCGCACGGGCACGCCGGCAACACGCACCCCTCGATCGCGCCCTACGGCATCTTCCCCTGCGCACCCTCGCCATCGCCGGCCGGGCCCGATGACGCAGCCGACCGCTGGATAGCGATCGCCGCGCCCTCGGACGAGGCCTTCGCGGCGCTCTGCGCGGAGCTGGGCCGGCCCGAGCTTGCCGCGGACGAGCGCTACGCCGACGTCGTCTCGCGCCAGCGCAACCGGGACGCCCTCGAGGCGGAGATCGGCGCCTGGACGGCCGGGCACGAGGCGCAGCCGCTGATGGAGCGGCTGCAGCGCGCGGGCGTCCCGGCGGCGGCGCTGCTGCACCAGCCGGAGATGACCGGCGACCCGCAGCTCGTCGAGCGCGGCTTCTTCCAGGAGCTCACGCACCCGGCGGCGGGGACGCACGACTACCCCGGCCCGGTGGCGCAGTTCTCGCACACCTCGCTCACCCCGGTGCGCGGGCCGGCGCCGACGCTCGGGCAGCACAACGAGGAGCTGCTGTGCGGGCTGATCGGCCTCAGCCAGGCCGAGTACCAGCAGCTCGTCGACGACCAGATCGTCGGGACCGTCTACCTCGAGGACGCGCGCTGAGCGCGAGCAGGGAGGGCCGCTGATGTCCGGACAGGAGACGATCGGCTTCGTGGGGACGGGCATCATGGGCGCGCCGATGGCCCGCAACCTCGCCCAGGCGGGCTTCGGCGTCGTGGCCTACAACCGCACGGCCGCGAAGGCCGAGGCGCTACGCGAGCACGGCGTCGCCGTCGCCGCCTCGCCCGCCGAGGTCGGGCAGGCCGCGAGCATCGTGATCACGATGGTGCCGGACACGCCGGACGTGCTTGCCGCCGTCGAGGGCGATGACGGCCTCGCCGGCGCGATGGCCGAGGGCTCGGTGCTGATCGACATGAGCACGATCGCGCCGGGCGAGACGCGCGCCCTCGCGGGTCGGCTCGCGGAGCGCGGCATCGCGATGCTCGATGCGCCGGTGAGCGGCGGATCGTGGGGCGCGGAGCAGGCGACGCTGACGATCATGGTCGGCGGCGAGCCCGAGACGTTCGAGCGCTGCCTGCCGGTGTTCGAGGCGATGGGCACGAGCATCACGCTGATGGGGCCTTCCGGCATGGGCCAGACGACGAAGCTCGTGAACCAGATCCTCGTCGCCGGGACGTGCGCCTCGGTGGCCGAGGCGCTGGTCTTCGCCGCCGCGCAGGGCGCGGACCTGCTGAAGACGGTCGAGGCCGTCTCCGGCGGCGCGGCGGGCTCCTGGCAGCTCGCCAACCTCGGGCCGCGCATGGCGCAGCGAGACTTCGCGCCCGGCTTCATGGTGAAGCTGCAGCAGAAGGACTTGCGCCTGATCCTCGAGGCGGCGCAGGAGCGCAGCGTGCCGCTCGCCGTCACCAGCGTCGCGCGCCAGTACCTCACCGCCGCCGAGGCAATGGGGCTCGGCGAGGAGGGCACGCAGGCGATCGTCAAGGCGATGGAGCGCCTCGCGGACGTCGAGGTGCGGCAGGACGGCGGCGGCTAGGTGCCCGCCCGTGACGTCGCCCCCGGCTCGCGATCCCGCCGTCCAGCTGCTGCTCGACCGCGCCGCGGTCCACGACGTGCTGATGCGCTACTCGTTCGCCCTCGACCGCCGCGAGTTCGACGAGCTGGCCGCATGCTTCGCGCCCGACGTGGGCGGCGAGTGGACCTTCGGGCCGATTCCCGACCGCGACGCACTGCTGGACTACATCCGCGGGGTCGCGCGCTTCCACACGACCATGCACTTCATGGGCAACGAGTTCATCGAGATCGACGGGGACCACGCCAGCCTGCAGGCCTACGCGATGCTGCTGCACCGCGCGACGCGCCGCGACGGCTCGACGTTCGAGTACAACCCCAGCGACCGGCTCTACTCGGAGCGCCTCGAGCGGCGCGAGGGCCAGTGGGTCATCGTCGAGCGCAAGGCGGAGCCGCAGTGGGCGCCGACGGGCGTCAGCGGCGTCGAGACGAGCGACCCCGCGGTGCAGTGGCTGCTCGACCGCGCCGAGATCCGCGACCTGATGGCGTCGTACGCGCTCGGCGTCGACCGGCGAGACTACGAGCGCGTCCGCGCCTGCTTCGCCCCCGGCTTCCGCGCCGTCTACGGCGATCACGAGTTCCGCGGGCTCGACCCGCTGATCGAGTACATCAGCGGAGTCGAGCACTTCGTCTCCACGACGCACTTCATGGGCTCGCAGCTGATCGAGGTCGCCGGCGACGAGGCGGGGATGCGCAGCGCCGCGATCATCAGCCAGCGCGATCCGCCCGACGGCGAGACGGAGTGGGCGATCGCCGGCAGGCGCTACACCGACCGGCTCGTCCGCCACGAGGGCCGCTGGCGCTTCGCCGAGCGGGCTCCCGACGCCGCGACAGTCCCGAGCGCGAACCCGCTGCGCCCAACCTCTGACGACCCGGACGTGCGCTCCCTGCTCGACCGCGCGGAGATCGGGGACGTGATCGCGACGTTCGCGATCGCGCTCGACCGGCGCGACTGGGACCTCGTGCGCTCCTGCTTCGCACCCGCCGCCGGCGAGCACGCCGAGAGCCTGATCGCCACGCTGCGCGAGGAGCTGGAGCCGTGGCGGCGCAGCACGCACCTGCTCGGCAACCAGCGTGTCGAGATCGACGGCGACCGGGCGAGCGCCGCGACGTACGCCCTCGTGAACTACCAGCGCGCCGGCGAGCGGGCGGCGACCCACTGGAGCGAGGGCGCGCGCCGCTACCGCGACGACCTCGTGCGCAGCGAGGGCCGCTGGCGCATCGCGAGGCGGCGCATCGAGGGGCCGTACTACCGCGACCCGGCGGTGTACTACGAGCGCCCGCCGAGCGGTTGAGCGCCGCCGCTACTCGAGTGCGTACAGCTCGTAGGTCATGACCTCGTCGGCGAGCTGCCCCTTGCCGACGACCTGCGTGGCGTTGAGCCAGGCATAGCGTTCGTCGTCGGTGTCGATGCGGCCCGCCATCATCACCGGACCGCCCTCGGAGGCCATCCACATCGGGCGGAAGCGGCCGAAGTAGTCGAGGTAGAGCAGCGCGCCATCGTCGGTCTCGAGCATCGCGCGGACGTTCACCTCCGCGATCTCGCGGCCGGAGCGGTAGGTGCCGTTGATCCACACGGCCTCGGCGCGCACGCGCTCGCTCTCCCACGTCGCGCCCGGGAGGATGCTCACGGAGCGCCCGCCGAGCGGGCCGCGCGAGAAGCGCCACGAGTCGCCGGTGCGAACGGCCAGTGTCCCGAGGTCGGTCAACTCGACTGTCATGCGAGGCTCCCTTCCGAAGTCCAGCCGGAGCGTACACCGCCCGCACGGCAGACCCTCACTGCGCCTCTCCGCTGCTGCATGTCCGGGTCGCGAGCAGGCCCCGGTACGCCCGGCCGGCAGGCCTCATCACGATGGGCGGAGCATGGCAGCGATTGATCTCGTCCGTCACGCGCCGCCTGGCCGGATGAGCCGAACATCGCGTTCGCGCCCGTGGGTGTCCGGCGTGGAGGACGGCGTTGAGTGCAGACGGGCGGAGTGTGGGACGGCTGGTGTTGGCATTGAATGGCAGGACGGGATAATGTCCACCTGATCATGTCACACATTCGTGGCGGCAAGAGGATGGCCCCGATGAAGCTGGCAAGCGTCCTTGGTCTCGTCGCCGCGATCCTGACCGGGAGTTCGATCGTCATCGCCCAGGAGCATGACGCTCCGGTTGTGGAAGTCCGTGTCTGGGAGAACGCGGACGACCCATCGAGGAACTACCTCAGCATCCGCGTGGACGGGGGCCGCTGGCAGACCCTCTCCCTTTCCCTCGACGCAGTGAGCAGAAGCGGACGCTATCGCTATGCGGACCTCGCTGTTGCGCAACGCGAGGCCGGTACCGTGGCGGTTCGCCTGTGGGAAAGCGCGCACGATCCTTCAAGGAACTACGTGAGCATCAGCCTGGAGAATCGGGAGTGGGTGACCCAGGCTATCCCCACCAGTACGGTCAGCCGGAACGGGCGCTTCCGCTACGGGGACCTGACCGTCTCACGGTCCAGCGCCCCCGCATCGTCCAGGACGGCCACGCCCACGCCGACCCCGACGCCTGAGACGGAGACCGAGGACTGCCAGCCGCACCAGGTCTGGATCAACGGCGAATACAGCGGCGGCCAGGACGTTCCGTTCGAGCAGGAAGACCTGGATATCTTCGAACGGGTGTACCCGGGGCAGTGGGAGATCCGAGAAGTGGACTGCCCCGCGTCCGGCGCGCCCACGCCGACCCCCACGCCGACCCTGACGCCGACACCCACCCCGACGCCCGAGACGGAGACGGAGACGGGGGACTGTCAGCCGTACCAGCTCTGGATCAACGGCGAATACAGGGGCGGCCAGGACGTTCCGTTCGAGCAGGAAGACCTGGATATCTTCGAACGGGTGTATCCGGGGCAGTGGGAGACCCGAGAAGTCGACTGCCCTACGTCCGGCACGCCACCCTCCTCCGATCCACCGGGGTCGACACCGACACCCGAGCCGGGGTCCGAGGACTGCTGGCCCTATCAGCTCTGGATCAACGGCGAATACAGGGGCGGTCAGGACATTCCGTTCGAGCAGGAGGAGCTGGACATCTTCGAACGGCTGTATCCGGGGCAGTGGGAGATCCGAGTAGCCGACTGTTCCTGAGCCCAGGGGCGATCAACTGCCGTGTATCCGTGAGGGGCTGCCCGCGCCCGTCGACCTAATGATCGCCCTGGACCGCCTGCGAGTATCCTTCGCCCCAGCAAGGAGGCCGAGGTGGAGAAGCTGATCTACGTCCTCGAGGGCGGGAGCGCGCCGCTTGAGGAGCGGCGGGCGCGGCTGACAGAGACGGCAGTCCCTGCGGCGCGCGGGGTCGGCGCCTCACAGCTGGCGCTGCTGGTCCCGGACCTGACGGACGAGCTCCTCGAGCGCGCCCCGGCCCGCATCCAGGGAGCCTTCGAGCGGGTCGCCGCCGTCTTCGAGTGCTGGCTTCCCAACCTCGACGACCGTGCCGCCGTCGAGGAGGCGCTGCGCGCCGCCAGCGGCGACGCCGCGCTGTGGGGCTACCTCGTGACCGAGTCCACGGTGCAGGCCTGCCCGCACTCGCCCGCCGAGGGTAAGCGTGTGCCCGGCGTGACGCAGTTCGCGATCAACGACAAGCCGGCCGACGTGAGCCTCGAGGAGTTCTATCGCGCGTGGCAGGAGGCGCACTCGCCGCGCACCTTCGCCCTGCACCCGCTGCGCGAGTCCTACATCCGCAACGCGGTCGCGCGGCGGCTCACCGCCGAGGCGCCTCAGTACCTCGCGATCGTCTACGAGCGCTTCCCGAGCATGGGCGTCTTCACCGACGACGCCCGCTACGCGGGTGAGCGCGCCGCGATTCGCGAGGTGTTCAGGAACCTGCCGTCGTTCTGGGAGCCCTCGACGGCGATCGTGGGCGCGCTCAGCGAGTACCGCTTCGCCTGAGGGAGGTGAGTGATGGAGATCCAGCCGGGCGACGCCGCCGTCATCACCGGAGCCGGGAGCGGCCTCGGCGAGGGGCTCGCGCAGGTCTGCCATCAGGCCGGCATGCGCGTGATCGTCGCCGACATCGAGCTCGCCGAGGCCGAGCGTGTGGCCTCGGAGATCCGGGAGGCCGGCGGCGAGGCGATCGCCGTCCGCACGGACGTCTCGGACCGCTCCTCGGTCGAGGCGCTGGCGGCGCGCGCCTACGAGGAGTTCGGAGAGGTGCGCCTGCTCTGCAACAACGCGGGCGTGCAGATCTTCAAGGGGCTCGTCGACACCTCGGCGGACGACTGGAGCTGGGTGCTCGGCGTCAACGTCCATGGGGTGATCCACGGGGTCGCCGCGTTCGTGCCGAGGATGCGCGAGCAGGCCGGCGCCGCCCACATCGTGAACACCGGCTCGATCAGCGGCTGCGCTCCGTACCCCCGGCCCAGGACGATGCTGGCGGGGGCGTACATCACCTCGAAGTACGCGGTGGTGGGCCTGACGGAGTCGCTTCACGACGAGCTCGAGCCGGAGGGGATCGGCGTCACCGCGCTCTGCCCGGCAGGCATCCGCTCGCGCATCTTCGATGCCGAGCGCAACCGCCCGGCGGCGCTCGGCGGGCCGGCGCCGGCGCCCGTGGAGCAGTGGGAAGGCATGGAGCCCACGGAGATCGGACGGATGGTGCTGGACGCCGTCCGCGAGGACCAGCTCTACGTCTTCACGGACACCTGGCCCCGTAGATTCATCGAGCGCCGCCACGAGGCCATGATGGCCGCCTTCGACCTGCTGGAGACGTAGCGCCGGCGATGGCCCGCGCGGCCGAGGTCAGCGGGACGGAGGCGGGCGGCGCGTTCGCCCCGTTCCGCCTGCCCCGGTTCCGGCGCGTGTGGCTCGGCGCGGTGCTGTTCGCGCTCGGCTTCTGGATGGAGCGCCTCGCGGTCGGCTGGTTCGTCCTCGATCTGACCGGCTCGGTGCTGCTCGCCGCACTCTCGCTCGGCATCCGCGCGATTCCCAACCTCGTCCTCGGCCCCATCGGCGGGGCGGTGTCCGACCGCCTGCCGCGAGGCCGCGTGCTGACGGCAACCGCGCTCGTGCGCGCCTGCGCTGTCGCCCTGATGGCGCTCGTCGTGATCGTCGACGTGGCGACGGTCCCGCTGCTGCTCGCCCTCGTGCTCGTGACGAGCTCCACGCTGGCGTTCCACATCACCTCGCTGCAGGCGCTCCAGGCGGAGATCGCGGGAACGGCCCGCCTCGGGAACGCGATCAGCCTGACCACGTTCGGCGAGCGGGCAGTGGGCGCGGTTGGCGCGCTCGGCGGCGGCGCGCTGATCGGCTGGCTCGGGCCGGAACCGGCCTTCCTCGCAGCCGCGCTGTCGCTCGCCTGTGCCGCGGCCGTCTTCGCCGGGCTGCGCCAGCAGGCGCCGTCCGAGACGGCGCGGCCTCCGCTGTTCCGTGAGGTGCTGGACGGCCTGCGCCTGCTGGCGCGCACGCCCGCGGTGCGGCTGCTGCTGGGGATGATGATCGCCGTCGAGATCCTGGGCATCTCGTTCGCGAGCATGTTGCCCGCGGTCGCCGAGCGCGTCCTCGAGGTCGGCCCGGAACGCCTCGGCGTGCTCACCGCCGGGGTGGCCGCGGGCGCGATGGTCGGCACCGCGCTGCTCGTGTTCACGATCGGCCGGCTGCCGCACGGGCCGCTGCTGGTCGCCGTGTTCGTGACGTTCGGCCTGCTCGTGGTCTTGCTCGGCAACTCGACGGTCTTCTGGCTCTCGGTGGCAGCCACTGCTGGGATCGGCGCCTCGGCCGCGATGGTCGACGCGCTGCAGTGGATCATGCTGCAGCTCAACGTGCGCGCCGAGGAGCGCGGGCGCGTCCTCGGCGGCTGGCACTTCGCGATCGGCTGGGGCTGGCTCGGTCCGCTCACGCTCGGCACGGTTGCGGAGGCGACGAGCGTGCCGCTGGCGCTGACGCTCAACGGGACGCTGCTCGTGATCGTCGCGGTTGTGGCGCTCGCCGCATCGGCGACGCTCCGTGATCGGAGACGCTGAGCCCGAATGGCGGCGTCCGCCGCGGTGGCGCTACCCTCGCGGCAGCCGATCGGCACGGCCGGGGCCGACCAGGCCGGGCGAGCAGAGGAGACGAGCCGCATGCCTCGATACGTCGTGCTCTACCGCTTCACCGACTCCGGGCGAAAGCAGCTGAAGGAGACGGTGCACCGCGCCAGCGAGATCCGCGAGCTGAACGAGGCCGCGGGCTTCGACGTGCTCGCGCACTACTGGACGCAGGGCCACTACGACCTCGTGACGGTCGTGGACGCGCCCAGCGAGGAAGCGATGATGAACGGCCTGTTCAGCATCGCCGAGGCGGGCAACGTCTCCAGCGAGACGCTGCGCGCCTTCACGGACGAGGAGATGCAGCGGATCATCGGCCCCGCGTAGCGCGCGCCTTCGGTTGGCTCAGCCGGACTGCGGCGGCAGGTCGTGGTTGAACTGCCAGTTGATGCCGAACTTGTCCGTGCAGGCCCCGAAGTACGCGCCCCAGAACATCTCCTCCAGAGGCATCGTCACGACGCCGCCCTCGGAGACCTTCGCGAAGAGCTCGTCGGTCTCCTCCCTGCTCTCCGGCATGCAGGAGATGGCGAAGTTGTTGCCCGGCTGCGTCGGCTCGGGCGACCAGGACGGCGTGTCGCTGCCCATCAGCACGCTCGACCCGATCGGATACGAGACGTGCATGACGAGGTCACGCTCGCCCTCGGGGACCGGCATGTCCTCGGGGCCGTCGCCGAAGGTCATCAGCTCGAGCTCACCGCCGAAGACCGAGCGGTAGAACTCGAAAGCCTCGCGGCATTCGCCGTTGAAGCGCAGGTAGGTGTAGAGCGTCATGCGTGGATTCCCCGTTCTCCGATCTCCTGTCGAGCCGGATCCCGGCCCGTGGCACAGCGATGTTACTGCGAACGTCCCGATAACAACCAGCAGCACGCCGCACTGCCGCGTCGGTTGGCAGACCGCGCGGCCCCCGTATAATCCGGCCCACGAGGCGGCACAGCCGCGTCTCCGCCAGCCGGAGCGCAACATCGCCTCGAGGGGGCGTGGATGAGCGAAGCACGAGACACGAGCTGCCGCGACGAGTGCGCGCCGCACTTCGGCCAGCGAGGGCCATTCAAGTTCTCGCGAGCCGAGTTGAACGCGCCGATGATCTGGAACTTCGCCGAGTCCGTCCACGACGCGAACCCGGTCTACTGGGACGAGACCTACGCGAAGCAGACGCGCTTCGGACGGATCATCGCCCCGCCGCACTCGATCATGACGATGTCCGGCGGCCACTGGTGGGCGCCCGACTACATCCTCGAGCGCGAGGAGCAGGAGATCGAGGCGCAGGGCGACGACCCGACGGAGACGATTCGCGAGATCGTGGCGAAGTACGGCTATACGACCGCCACGAACGTCACCCGGGAGGACGAGTTCCTGCAGCCGTACGGCCCGGGCGACGGCCGCATCAAGCAGACCAGCTACGTTGACGACGTCAGCGAGGAGAAGCAGACGGCCGTCGGCAAGGGCGTCTTCATCATCACGATCATCGAGTACCGGCGCGAGCTTGACGACGAGCTGATCGCCCGCGCCCGCAACGTGTTGCTGATGTACGACTCGAGCCAGCCGCGGGAGAACTAGCCCGCCCAGCGCCAGGGAGGAACACCATGGCCTTCTTCGAGGACCGCGATTGGGACACCGTGTCCGAGGGCGCCAGCATGCAGCCGCTGGAGTTCGGCCCGATCACCATGACCACCCAGGTCATGGACGCCTCGGGCACGCGCGACCTCTACCCGATCCACCACGACCGGGAGTTCGCGAAGGCGAACGGCGCGCGCGACATCTTCCTCAACACGATGTGGTACCAGGGACTGCTCGGGCGCTTCGTGAACGAGTGGGGCGGGCCGGAGTCCTTCATCCGCAAGCTCAGCTTCGACATGCGCGCGACAAACTGCCCGGGCGACCTGCTGACCGTGCGCGGCACGGTCACGAAGAAGTACGAGCAGGAGGGCCAGAAGCTGGTCGACCTGGACGTACGGATCGACAACCAGCTGGGGCCCGACACCGTGACCGCGCGGATCACGCTTGAGCTCGTCTAGCCTCGAGGGACACGCGCCAACCACGCGCCCCCGGGCCTGAGCCGGGAGGAGTCACCGTGAGCATCCTCGCAGGCGTGCGCGTCGTCGCGATCCCCGGCTCGATGGGCGCCGCCGCCTGGACGGCGAAGCACCTGGCCGACTGGGGCGCCGCCGTCACGCTGCTCGAGCCACCCGAGGGCGCGGCGCTGCGCGAGGCGCCGCCCTGGTACGAGGCAGGCGGCGAGCGGCGCAGCGCGACCTGGACCTGGGTCTCGCGCGGGGCCACCTCGGTGCGCGTCGGCGAAGACCTGGCGACGACCCCGGCCGCCGCCCGCGCCGCCTGCGAGCAGGCGGACGTCGCGGTGATCGACGCCGACATGGCCGAGCGGATGCTGGGCCTCGCGCCCACCGAGCTGCGCGGCGCCCTCGAGGGCCGGACGACTGTCCTGCTGATCACGCCGTTCGCACTGGACGGACCGTACGCGGACTACCGCGCGTCCGACCTCGGCGTGAACTCGCTCGGCGGGTGGACGGGAATGCTCGGCGAGCCGGATCGCGAGCCGCTGCGGCCGGGCGGGGACATGAACCCGCGCGTAACCGGCGTCTACGGCTTCGACTCGCTGCTGGTCGCGCTGCACCACCAGGCGCGCGGCGCGGCCCCTCCGTACATCGAGCTCTCGCAGCAGGCGGTCGCCGCCGCGAGCCTGA
Organism: Chloroflexota bacterium; assembly: GCA_009839925.1. GTDB lineage: Bacteria > Chloroflexota > Dehalococcoidia > UBA2979 > UBA2979 > VXMT01. Next base: position 10,346 of record VXOS01000162.1, on the reverse strand, counting down.
CGGCGCCGTGGATGGTCTACAGCATGACCGCCGGCGCGGGGGCGATGCAGCGCCGCCCCTCGCAGTGGCCGCACAGCGTGCTGCCCTGCAAGGACGGCTGGGCGGCGATCTCGCCGCTCACCTTCCAGCACTGGGAGCTGCTCTGCCAGCTGCTCGGCATCGGCGACATCCTCGAGGAGTCGTGGGGCCGCGACCCGGCGTGGCGGCAGGAGCACGGCAACGAGCTGCTGCCGCGGGTGGAGCCGTGGTTCGCGGCCCGCACGCGCGAGGAGATCTACACGGAGTCGCAGGCCTGGCGTCTGCCGGCCGGTCCCGTCGACACCGTCGCACAGCGCGAGGAGTGCCCGCAGCTCAACGCGCGGGGCTTCTTCCTCGAGCAGCAGATCGACGGCGCAACGGTGAAGGCGCCGCGCGTCCCCTACCTGCTCAGCGCCGCCGACCCGATCGAGCGCGGCGACCTGGCCGAGGCGGACCGGCCCGCCCTCGACGGAGCTGAGACTCCATCCGGCGGCGAGGGGCCGGCGCGGCCGTTCGAGGGCGTGCGCGTGGTCGATCTGACCTGGTTCTGGTCGGGACCGCACTGCACGATGACAATGGGCGCGCTCGGCGCGGACGTGATCAAGGTGGAGTCGATCCAGCGGCCGGACTCCTACCGCTACACCGCCGTCGACGCCTCGGCGGAGCGCTGGTACGAGCGCGGGGCGCTCTGGAACGACACCAACCCCAACAAGCGCAGCCTCACGCTCAACCTGGAGAGCGAGACGGGCATGGCGTTCCTCGTGCAGCTGCTCGAGCAGGCGGACGTGGTGGTCAGCAACTTCTCGAACCGCGTGCTGCCGAACCTCGGACTCACGGTCGAGCGCTTCCACGAGATCAACCCGCGGCTGATCGTCGCGCTGCTGCCCGGCTACGGGCCGGACGGGCCGTGGGGCCACTTCGTCGGCTACGGCGTGAGCTTCGAGCAGGCCGTGGTCGCGCAGCTGACCGGCTACCCGGACGACCGCCCCCTGATCAACGGCGGCTTCTCCGACACGCTCGTCGGCATGCACGCGCTGGCCGCCATCACGCTCGCGCTGCGCGCGCGTGAGCGCAGCGGCGAGGGCAGCTACGCCGAGGTGCCGCAGTGCGAGGTGCTCGACAGCCTGCTCGGGCCGGAGCACATCGCCGTGGGCCACGGGGAGCCCTCGCGGATGCGGATGGCGAACCGCCACGAGTCGATGGCGCCGCACAACGTCTACCCCGTCGCCGGGCAGGACGAGTGGATCAGCATCGCCGTGGCGAGCGACGAGGAGTTCGCCGCGCTGGCGACGGCAATCGACGCGCCGCACCTCGCCGAGGACGCACGGCTCGCGACGGCCGCGGGCCGCAAGGAGCACGAGGACGAGCTGGACGCGGCGATCGCGGCGGCCGTCCGCGATCGCGACCTGGTGGACCTGGAGCGCACGCTGCAGGCGGCGGGCGTGATGGGCTGCCGCGTCTCCAAGCCGTACCTGCTCACCGAGGACGAGAACCTGGTCCACCTCGATTTCTTCCAGAAGCTGGACCGCGAGCTGACGGGCACGCACCCGTTCAAGACCTTCCCCTTCCGCTTCAGCACCTTCGACCTGCGGCACCGCATGCCGCCGCCGCTGCTCGGCCAGCACAACCACGAGGTGCTGACGGAGCTCGGCGTGGACGACGCGGCGATCCGCCAGCTCGAGGAGCAGCAGGAGATCGGCAGCGAGCCGCTCGGCTTCAACGCCTGAGCCGCCGGAAGGCCAGCCAATGGTCATCGACGAGTCCGGACCGATGCGCCCGCTGCCCCTCCCGACGGATGACTCCGCCCCCTACTGGGAGGCGATGAACCGCCACGAGCTGCTGCTGCAGCGCTGCCTCGACTGCGACCGTGTGGTCTACCTGCCGGCCCCGATGTGCGACGAGTGCCAGTCGTTCAACCTCGAGCACTTCGTCTCCAGCGGGCGCGGCCACGTCTACAGCTGGACGGTGGTGCACAACATGGGGCACCCCGCGTTCGTGCCGCCCTACGCCGTGCTGCTGGTGGAGGTCGAGGAGGGTCCGCGCATCCTCGCGCAGCTCGCGGCGCCCAACGGCGACGAGTGGGAGCGGCTGGAGGTGGGCATGCCGGTGCGCATCGCCTGGGACGAGAGCGAGCCGGAGCAGACCTTCGCGATCTTCGAGATCGACTCCGACGCGAGCGACGCAGCCTGACCCGCGCGCCGAGCCGCCCGCCGTACTGACGGGGAGCATCCATGCACGTCCTGATCATCGGCGGCACGCGCTTCGTCGGGCGGCACATCGGCGAGGAGTTGCTGGAGCAGGGCCACACGATCACGCTGCTCAACCGCGGCGTCACGCCGGACACCTTCCCGACCGAGGTGGAGCGGCTGCGCGCCGACCGCAACGAGCCCGAGCAGGTGCGAGCCGCCCTCGAGGGCCGCGAGTTCGACGCGATCGTCGACTGCATCGCCTACCAGGAGGCGGAGGTCGAGCTGGTGATCGAGCTGTTCAGCGGGCGGATCGGACGCTACGTCTACATCAGCAGCAGCTCCGTCTACCGACCGAGCGATCTGCTGCCGATCGAGGAGACGCATCCGCTCAACGACGGCACTGGCTGGGATTACGCCCGCGGCAAGATCGAGGTCGAACGGCTGCTGGAACGGACGGCGACGGACGCCTTCCCCTGGGTGAGCCTGCGTCCCGCCTACATTTTCGGGCCCTACAACAGCGCCGCCAACGCGGAGTTCTCGCTCTTCCAGCGGATCGAGCAGGGCCGGCCCGTGCTGGTGCCGGGCGACGGCTACTTCTTCTTTCACCAGAGCCACGGCCGCGACCTGGCGCACGCGACGATCGCGGCCATCGAACGCAGCGAGGCCATAGGCAACGCTTACAACATCAACGGGCGTTACGCGCAGTCCGGCAACGAGCTGGTGCAGGCGGCCGCGGCCGCGGTCGGCCGGGAGGCGGAGATCGTCTACCTCCCGGGCGCCACGCGGCGCAGCGAGGTGGGACGCTACTTCTACTGGCAGACGCGCCCGGCGCAGGTCTACTCGACGGAGGCGGCGCGGCACGACCTCGCCTGGGAGCCGCGCTTCGACATCCACGAGGGCATGCGCGACGCCTATCGCTGGTACCTCGAGAGCGGCTACGCGGAGGCGCATCCGTACGACTTCAGCGCCCACGACGAGCTGCTGGAGCGCATGGCCGACGGCGGGTAGGCAGCGCGAAACCGTCGCGCGAGCGGGAGCCAGGGTCGGGTCCGAGCAGGCTCGGCGGCTACTCGGTGCCTCGCAGGCGCGGGTCGAGCACGTCGCGGAGGGCGTCGCCGAACATGTTGAGGGCGTAGACGGAGAGCGAGATCGCGAGGCCGGGGAAGAACGCCAGGTAGGGGTGCAGCAGCATGTCCAGCTGCGCCTCGTTGAGCATCCGCCCCCACGACGGGTACGGGGGCTGCACCCCGAAGCCGAGGAACGAGAGCGCCGACTCGATCAGGATCACGGCGCCGAGTTGTACCGAGACATTAATGATGATCACCGTGAACACGTTGGGGAAGACGTGGCGGACCATGATCCGCCTGTCCGTCGCCCCGACCACGCGCGCCGCCTCGACGTAAGTGTTCTGCACCGTCGAGATCGTCTGGCTGCGCACCACGCGCGAGGAGCCGGCGCTGAACAGGAAGCCGAGCGTACCCGCGAGCACCACCTGGCTCATGAACGACCCGACCAGGGCGGAGAAGACGGAGAACAGGAAGATGATGAAGATCAGTCCCGGGAACGCCTGCACGATGTCGACGAAGCGTTGGAAGGTGAGATCCACCTTCCCGCCGTAGTAGCCGGAAGAGATTCCGATGAGGGTTGAGAGCACCGCCGCAATCGTGACCGCCGCGAATCCGATCAGGACTGAGGTGCGCGCGCCGAACAGCACGCGGCTAAACACGTCACGCCCCTGCTTGTCGCTGCCGAAGAAGTGCTCCTGCGATGGTCCCTGGAGCCGGTTCAGCAGGTCGATTTCGTCGTAGGAGGCCGTCGCGAAGGTGCTGGGAGAGATTGCGACGATGAACAAGACGATGAGAATCAACGCCGAGAACGTGCCGAGCGGCTTGCGCCGTACGAAGGAGAGTAGGGAGCGCCGGGTGCGGGCGAGAATGCCCTCGACGGGACGGGCGAACCCGAGCGACCCGTTTGCGGTTTCACGGGCAGCCATTAGCTGTACCTGATCCGGGGATCGATAAAGGCGTAGGAGAGGTCCACAATGAGGTTCGTGACCAGCACGAGCAGGGCGGCAAGCAGCACAATCGCCTGCACGGTCGGATAGTCGCGCAGCGCAAGGGCTCCGATCAGGTAGCGGCCCATCCCCGGCAGCGAGAAGATCTGCTCGAGTACGACGGTGCCGCTGATCAGCACGCTGACCTGCAGGCCGATCACCGTGATCACGGGCAACATGGCGTTGCGCAACGCGTGCCGCACGATAACCAGGCGCTCGGTGAGTCCCTTCGCCCGCGCCGTGCGCACGTAGTCCTGCCGCATCACTTCCAGCATCGTCGAGCGGGTCAGGCGCATCACCGAGCCGGAGAGGAACGAGCCGAGGATGATGGCGGGCGCCACCAGGATCTTGAAGTTCTCCAACGGACTGTCCCAGGGGGTCTGATAACGCAGGGGCGGGGTCCAGCTGAACCAGTCGAAGCCGTAGACGATCACCATCTGCCCCGCCCAGAAGCTGGGAATGGACAGCGCAAGGATCGCGAAGCTGCGTGCGAGGTAGTCGATCGGCGTGTCTTGCTTGACGGCGGAAAGCATGCCGATCGGGATCGCGATCGTGATCGAGTAGAGCATCGCCATGATCCCGAGCTCGAACGTGACCGGGACGCGATCCGTGAGCTGCTCCGTGACGGGCCGCCCGCTGGAGAAGGATGTGCCGAAGTCGAACTGGACCAGCCCGAACAGCCACTCCGCGTAAGCCTGCGGGACGCCCTGGTTGAGTTTCAGTCGTTCTTCCACGGAGGCGCGGAACTCGGGCGAGGGATCGGCCTGATCCGAGATGATCTGGTCGATGATGTCGCCCGGCAGGAGGCGCACGACGATGAAGACCGCGAGGGTGACCCCGAGGAAGGTGGGGATCAGCAGCAGGATGCGGCGCAGGATGTAGACGTGGATGGCGCGTCCCCTGTCTTGCCGGCGGCAGGCTGGCGCATTCTACCGGATCGCGGCGCTCCTGACGCGCGGGCACCCTCGAGTCACGCCGGTACGGTTGGACAAGGAGCGGCCCCCTTGGTTGGGGGCCGCTCCGCTATCGCCTCAGTCGTCGCGTTCGCGGCTAGGCGTCGTCGTCGATCCACCACCACGGCCAGGCGAAGACCTGCTCGCCGCCGCGCCCGTTGCCGTTCCAGGCCTCGGGCTGCTGGATGCGCTTGTTGAAGCCCTGCCAGCCGAGCTGCCAGACAACACCCGGGATGTACCACATCGGCTCGATCAGGTGATCGCGCTGCAGGTTGCGGATCATCTCGTTGCGCGTCTCGACGTCGATCTCGCTGTTGATGGCGTCCACCGCGTCGAAGACCGCCTGGTCGTCCACCTTGCTGTGGTTCCGGCCCGGGTCCTGCGGGTTGGTGAACATCGCCGTGAGGTAGTCCCCGTGGTCCGGGAACGCCTGCAGCTGGAAGGCCACGCCGTCGAAGTCACCGTGGAACGTCTTCGGCTGGTAGACGGACGCGTAGTCGTCCACCGTGGTCTGGAAGTCGATGCCGATTTCCCGCACGAGCTGCGGGATGATCTCCGCCTCGAGCTTCCAGGCCGTGCCGTACACCGTGGTGTAGTGGTACGGAACCGAGAAGCCGTCGCCCTGGCCGGCGGCGTCGAGCAGCTTCTTCGCCTCGGCCAGGTCGTGGCGGACCCACTGGCCGATGACCGGGTCCGTCTTCGGGTCGACCGACTGACCGGGGTAGCCCGCCGGCAGCGCGCCGTGCCAGCCGACGCGGCTGGCGACATCGAGGCCGATCGCCTCGAGGCCGCTGACGTTGTAGACCGCCTCGACCATGTCGTCGCGCCTGAGGGCGAGCGAGATGGCGTGGCGCACGCGCGGGTCGTCCCACGGGGCGGAGCCGTCGCGCGGCTCGCCGCGCGAGATGTAGCCCCAGCCGAGCTGCTTGCGCGGCTCGATGCGCCCGTCCGGGAAGTCCGAAATCAGGCCAGGGATGGCGTCCGGGCCGATCGTGCTGGCGTGGTCGATGTTCCCGGCCTGGAACTGGGTCAGCACCTGCGCCCGCTCCAGCACCAGGTCCTCGACGGCGTCGAAGTAGGGCAGCGGGGCGTGGTAGTAGTTCGGGTTGCGGGCGACCTTCCAGTTGACGTCCGTCTTGAACTCGTCCATCACGAACGGCCCGGTGCCGACCATCTCCACCGTCGGGTCGAAGGCGGTGCCGGTCTCGCGCGGCATGATGCACATGTTGAACACATCGGCCATGCGCCAGAGTGCGCGCGCGAACCTCCTGTTGAACCCCAGCACCATGCTGTAGTCGTCCGGCGTCTCGACCGTCTCGATGAAGCCGAGCTGCTTGTGGTTCGGGGCAGGCTCGCCGCCCCCGGTGCCAAGGAAGCGCTCGAACGAGAAGGCGACGTCGCCGGAGTCGAGGCCGCGGTCCACCGGCGGCGAGAAGTGCGCATTCTGGCGGATGGTCGCACTCATCACGAGCCCGTCCGGTGTGAACTCCCAGGTGTCGACGAGGTCGCCTGTGTGCTCCGGATTCGGCGCGTTCTCGAACGTCGACGCGATCTGCTTGAACAGCATGCTGTAGATCATCGTCGAGGCGCCCTTGGTCGCGTGGCTCTGCGTGCGATACGGGTCCATCGTCTCGGGCGAGGCGCTGGCCGCCCGGCGGTAGGTGCCACCGAGCCTGTCCAGCCGGGGGTCAGGTGTCGGCGTCGCCGTGGTGGCCGGCGCCGGCGTCGCGGTCGGAGTCGCCGCAGCCGTCGCGGCCTCGGTCGCCGCAGCCGTCGCGGCGGCGGTCGCGGCCGCCGTCGGGGCTGCGGTCGCAACCGGGGCCGGCGCGTCGTCGTCGTCGTCGCCGCAACCGATCAGGGCGGCGGCTGCGAGGCCCGCGCCGCCGATGACGCCGCCGCGCAGCGCGGTGCGCCTCGAAATGCGTGTTCGCAAGAAGCCAGGTCCTTCTGTCATGTTCTTCCCTCCCCCGGGGCGGCAGCGACGGACTCTCGCCGCCAGTAGCGCAGAATCATACACGATACGCACGGCTGCGGGCAGCGGATCTGCAGGGCGCTTCGGACCTGAGAAGCGCGCCTCCTCTCGCGCAAGGCGGTGCGTTGCCGCTTCGCCAGAAGCGCTACCCCTCGTTGACCCACCACCAGGGGAAGCCGTAGGCCTGGTGGTCGCCGCGTCCGTTGCCGTGCCAGGCGTCGGGGATCCCGGCCCGCGGGCTGAGACCGACCCAGTCGAGCTGCCACCCAACCGAGGGAACGAACCACATCGCGTCGGCCAGCAGGTCGCGCTGGATGTTGCGCACCTTCTCGTTGCGCTCATCGATGTCGAAGGTGGTGTTGATGTCGTCCACTGCAGCGCCGATCGCGGCGTCTTCGACTCTGTGGAGGTTGCCGCCGCTGGCGCCCGGGCTGGCGTAGAGGTCCGTCAGGAAGTCCTCCAGGCCGGGGAATACCTGCAACTGGAGGGCGATGCCCTCGTACACACCCCGCGAGGTCTCCGGCACGTACTCCGCGGCGTAGTCGACGACGTTCGTCTTGAATGTGATGCCGATATCGCTGACGAGTTGCGGGATGATCTCCGTTTCCTGGATCCAGGCGGGGCCGAACGCCGCAGTGTAGTTGTATGGAACTTCGAAGCCGTCACCGTATCCGGCGGCCTCCAGCAGCTTTCGCGCCTCCGCGACGTCGTGCCTGATCCAGCGGCCGGTCTTGGCGTCGGTTCGCGGGTCCACCGATTGGCCCCTGAATCCGGCGGGCAGGATGTTGTGCCAGCCGACGCGGCTGGCCACCTCAAGGCCGACCTCTTCGAGCCCGTCAACGTTGTAGAGGGCGGTGATCATGTCGGCCCGGTTGAGGCTGAGTGAGATCGCACGGCGCACGCGTGCGTCAGCCCACGGCGCCGAGCCGTCGCGCGGCTCGCCGAACGAGAGGTAGACGAAGCCGAGCGCCTTGCGAGGCACGATGCGGCCCTCGGGATAGTTCCTGACGAGGGCGGGCACGAAGTCCGGGGTGGGCGTGATGAGCAGGTCGATCCCGCCTGCCTGGAACTGCGTGAGCGCGGTGAGCGGTTGAACGATCAGCTCGTGGACTGCGTCGAGGTACGGAACGTCGGGTCCGTTGAACCAGTCGGGATTGCGGACCACCTTGAAGCTCACGTCCTGGACCAGCTCGTCCCAGACGAAAGGGCCGCTCCCGACCATGGTCTGGGTGGGATCGAATGCGCTGCCCGTCTCCCGCGGCATGATGTGCATGTTGAACATGTCGGCCAGCCGCCAGAGGACGCGCGCGAGCGGCGCCATCCTCAACGTGATGGTGCGCGCGTCCGGCGTCTCCATCCCCTGAATGAAATCCAGTTGTGAGGCGTTCGGCGCGGGATCGTGTCCATTGAGGCCACGGAAACGCTCCACCGAGAAACGCACGTCGTCCGAGTCGACGGTGCGGTTGATCGGGTGCGTGAACGTCGCGTTGGGGACAAGCGTGAGGTTCAGCCGGTCGCGGTCCGGTGTGAACTCCCAGGACTCGACGAGATCGCCGGCCATCTCCGGATTCGGCGCCTCGTCGAAGACCACCGGGATCTGCGTGAACAGCTTGCTGTAGATGTAGGAGGCGGCGCCCTTGGTGGAGAAGTCCAGCGTGCGGTGAGGGTCCAAGCTGGGGGGTGTGAACCACTGGTGAATGCGGAAGATGCCGCCGCGCCTCGGCCCATCCACGCCGGCCGCCGGGCTGGGAGTGGCCGTGGCCCGAGCCTCCGGGGTCGCGGTCGGCGTCTCCGACCCCGCCGGGGCCTGCGTCGCCGCCGCCGGCGCCGTCGAGGTCGCCGGCGCTGCCTGCCGCGCAGGGGCCGGTGGCGCGGGAGGCGCATCGTCGTCACCGTTGCCGCAGCCGATCAGCGCGGCGGCCGTCAGGCCGGCGCCGCCAATCGCACCGCCGCGCAGCGCCGCCCGCCGCGACAGCCTCGAGTGCCAGAACCCTGAAAGGCGACTGCTGCCGGTCATGGCGCCCCCACTAATCAGGTTACTCCTGCACAAGGTACCGCAATCGAACACGCATCATGTGGGATGGGCTGCAGTCGGGCGATGGAGCTGCGCCCTCGGCAGCGTCAGGCCGAGGTGTCCCCCGCGGCAGACGCGCCCGCGAGCGCCCGCTGCGCTAGCATGGCGCCCTCGCGAGGGGAGCCGCCATGACCAGCGACGACAGCGCCAACTGGATCACGTTCGAACACCGCGGACCGGTGACAATCATCCGGCTCAACAGGCCGGAGAAGCTCAACGCGTTCCACTTCACGATGGACGAGACGATCGTGCGCTACGTCCAGTCGCTCAACGCGGGCGAATACGACACGCGCTGTCTGATCCTGACCGGCGAGGGGCGCGCCTTCTGCTCGGGCGCGGACGTCAGCTCGCTGGAGCAGCGCAGCAGCCTCAACACGGAGCGCAAACCGCCCTGGCGACCGCCGCACAGCGAGGTCAAGTCGCCGCGCGCGCTGCGCGACTGCGACGTGCCGGTGATCGGTGCGCTTAACGGCTACGCGGTGGGCCTCGGCTTCGGGCTCGCCCTCGCGACCGATCTGCGCATCGCCGCCGACGACGCGCGCTTTCAGGTGGCGCAGCTCAAGCGAGGGCTGTTCGGCGACCACGGGCTCGGGCACTTCCTGCCACAGCAACTGGGCCAGCAGCGCGGTCTCGAGCTGATGCTGACGGCGCGGATGGTCGAGGCGCAGGAGGCGCTGGACCTCGGCCTCGTGCTCAAGGTCGTCCGGAAGGACGAGCTGCTGGACGCCGCGCTGGCGCTGGCCGAGCAGATCGCGAGCGGGCCGCCGCTCGGCATCGCCGCCAGCAAGCGGGTCACCTACATGAACGACAACGAGGACCTGCACCGCGTGATGGACTACAGCAGCCTCGCGATCGGCCACCTCTTCAATTCGGAGGACAACGCCGAGGGCATCCGCTCCTTCATGGAGCGGCGCGAGCCGCAGTTCCAGGGCCGCTGAGGTTTCGGGAGCGCCGCGTGCGGGCCGTGGGAGGCCCGCAACGGCAGGCAGGATGAACGGCGGGCGGGCGCGGCGCCCGCCCGCCCGTGAAACCGGTGGCATATAAACCACGCCGAGCCCCCCGGACCTAGAGGGAGGGGGGATGGCGG
>VXOS01000163.1 GCA_009839925.1 Chloroflexota bacterium | reverse complement strand
ATACCTTCCATCCACGATTCCTTCTCCCTCGTGTGGCTTATAATATTTTTAAAAAACCCGGCCCCCCTCCGCTCGCGAGAGGGGACCGGATCCGGGCCCTCCCGTCATTCCGGCGAAAGCCGGAATCCAGGTTCGCCGGGCGGTCGCCGTCCTCGGAAGGTTCGTTGCCCTCGGGCGTGGGGCGCCTCCCTCACCCTCCGCCCTCTCCCGCAGGGAGAGGGGACCGGGCGGTATAGTGCCGGCATGGCTGACGAGACGAGCTCCGACAGGCGACCCAACATCCTGCTGCTGCTCAGCGACGAGGAGCGCCAGCGCGACTGGATCCCCGCCGGCCTCACCCTCCCCGCGCGCCAGCGCCTGATCGACGAGGGCCTCGAGTTCACCAGCTACTACACCCACACCAACCCCTGCTCGCCCTCGCGCGCCAGCCTCCTCACCGGCCAGTACCTGCCCAATCACGGCGTCACCCAGAACGTCGACTGGGTCCGCCAGCCCGAACGCCCGCAGCTGGAGGCGGACGTCCCGACGATCGGCCACGTCCTGCGCGAGCGCGGCTACTACACCGCCTACATCGGCAAGTGGCACCTCTCCCGCAGCCAGTTCCCGGACCTCGAGGCCCACGGGTTCAGCGACTGGCAGGGCGACGACCTGACCTTCCGAGGCCTCGCCGGGGCCGGCCTCCACTCGGACCCGCTGATCACGGAGCAGGCCCTCGGCTGGCTGCGCGACAACGCCAACCGCGAGGAGCCCTGGCTGCTCGTCGTCGGCATGCTCAACCCGCACGACGTGATGTGGTTCCCCGGCGACCAGCCCGACTACCAGGCCGCCCACGCCGAGGTGATCGAGCGCCGCCGGCAGGCCAGCGGCAAGTGGCGCGAGGGCGATCTCTACCCCAGCTACGACGAGCCCTACGAGGAGATCTTCGACGCCCCGCCGCCCAACCTCGACGACGACCTGTTCACCAAGCCCGCCGTCCAGCGGCAGTACGAGCACGACACCAACCTCGGGCCGTGGGGCCGCATCGATCGCTCCGACACGCGCGCCTGGATCCGCCAGCTCGACTACTACTGGCGGATGCACCAGGAGCACGACGTCTACCTGGGCCGCATCCTCGACGCGCTCGACGCCTCGGGGCAGGCGGACGAGACGATCGTGATCTTCTCGACGGACCACGGCGACATGTGCGGGGCGCACGGGCTGCGCAACAAGGGCCCCTTCGTCTACGAGGAGCAGATGCGCATCCCGCTCTACATCCGCGCGCCCGGCATCACCACGCCCGGATCGAAGACCGCGGCGCTCGGCACCTCGGTCGACCTCGCCAGCACGATCCTCGCCCTCGGGGGCGTCGAGGAGGCGCCGACGTTCATGGGTCGCGACCTGACGCCGGTGCTGCGCGACCCCTCGGCGAGCGTGCGCGACTACGTGCTGCTCGCGCAGGACCAGGGCAGCGCGACGGACTTCCCGAACTGCCTGCGGCTGCGCTACGCGATGCGCTGCAGCTTCGACGGCCGCCACAAATACGCCCGCTACTACGGGGTCGGCATCGGGCGCGCCGACGAGGGTCGCGGCCTCTGGACGCGCAAACGCTTCGACATCGACGCCGCCTTCGAGGACCACGACCACGAGTGGTACGACCTGCAGGAGGACCCGCTGGAACTCGTCAACCTCGCCAACGACCGCGCCCGCCGCCGCGAGCTGCGCGAGCGCTTCGAGTGGCTGCGCGAGTGCGAGGCCGCCGAGTTCGGCGAGGGCCTGTGAAGAGGCTGACGTGAGCGCCGCCTGCTGCAACCCCGGCCGCGACTCGCCATCGGGCACGGGCGCGCCCTCGGCGAGCCTGCCGTTCGCCGCGCCGTCCCCGGGCGCCTCGACGGAGCCGGTGCGGCTGCCGGGCGGCACGTTCCTGATGGGCGCCGAGGACGCCGAGGGCTTCCCGCAGGACGGCGAGGGCCCCGTGCGCCGTGTCGCCCTGCGCCCCTTCGCGATCGACGCCGCCGCGGTCACCAACGCGCAGTTCGAGGAGTTCGTCGCCGCCTCGGGCTATCTCACGGACGCCGAGCGCTACGGCTGGTCGTTCGTCTTCGGCCAGTTCCTGCCGGACGACTTCCCGCCGACGCGCGGGGTTGCCTCGGCGCCCTGGTGGCGGCAGGTCTTCGGCGCGGACTGGCGACACCCGGAGGGCCCCGACTCGCAGATCGAGGGGCGCATGGACCACCCGGTGGTGCACGTCTCCTGGCAGGACGCGACGGCCTACTGCGACTGGGCCGGGACGCGCCTGCCGACGGAGGCGGAGTGGGAGTATGCGGCCCGGGGCGGCCTCGAGGGGCGTCGCTACCCCTGGGGCGACGAGCTGCAGCCGGACGGCGAGCACCGCTGCAACATCTGGCAGGGCGAGTTCCCCGGCAGCAACAGCGGCGATGACGGCTACCTCGGGACCGCGCCCGCGCGCGCCTTCGCGCCCAACGGCTTCGGCCTCTACAACACCTCGGGCAATGTCTGGGAGTGGTGCGCGGACTGGTTCAGCCCGGACTTCCATCGCAACGGCGGCGGCAACGGAGCGGTCGAGAACCCGCTCGGTCCTCCCGAGGGCAGTACGCGGGTGATCCGCGGCGGCTCGTACCTCTGCCACCGCTCCTACTGCAACCGCTATCGTGTGGCCGCGCGCAGCTCGAACACACCGGACAGCTCGGCCGGCAACACCGGCTTCCGCTGCGTACGGGACGAGGACTGAGGCAGCGCACAAGGAGGCAGCGATGAGCATCGAAGACAGGCTCGCGATCCTCGAGGTGATCGCCAACTACTCCTACCACTACGACGGCCAGGATGCGGACGCCTACGCGGAGCTGTTCACGGAGGACGGCGTCTTCGAGGTCTACGCCGGGCGCGAGAAGCCGCTGGTCCACAACGCGGGCCGCGAGGCGATCCGCGAGTGGGCGCGCGGCCTCCACGAGGAGATGCCCGAGGGCTACCAGAGCCGCCACCACCAGACCAGCACGATCTTCGAGGAGCTGGGCGCCGACTCCGCCCGCTCGCGGACGATGCTGCTCGGCACGCGCCGCTACCCCGGCGAGAGCGGGCCTCAGGTGAGCGGGACGGGCGTCTACCACGACGAGTGGCGCAAGACCGCCGACGGCTGGCGCTTCGCAAAGCGCGCCATCCATATGGATCCTTAGTCCGACCCCTCGGGCCCCCTCTCCCCTTGCGGGAGAGGGTTGGGGTGAGGGGGCACGCCTGCGGCTGCTTTCAGCCTCGATCGGTTGGTGCGCCCTCGATGCCTCGTGCCCCGCGTGCGTCGGACGAGCGGGCGCTGCGCGCCGCTCGGGGCCCCCCCGGGGGGGTGTAAACATCGGCGAGCCCAGCCGACGG
>VXOS01000159.1 GCA_009839925.1 Chloroflexota bacterium | reverse complement strand
TTCGGCGTGCCACCCGAGCTCGTGCGCGTGCAGGCGCGCCTGCTGCCGGGCGAGTGCGAGTGAAGCAGCCGCTCGGGGTGAGGCGAGATACCCGTGAACGACGAAGGAGCAGCCACGATGCATGATGAGCAGGAGCGCGGCCCCGCGAGCCCGCGCTACTCGTTCGAGACGCGCCGCCGCACCGTCCAGTCGATGCTCGGCGGCATGAGCGGCCAAGTTGCTGCTGCGGGCGTGGGCGCGGACACCAGGACCGTGTACCGCTGGCTGGCGCGCTATCGCGCAGACGGCTGGGAGGGCCTTCGTGCGGGTCGCCCCGCGCCCGGGCCGCGCGCGCTGGTCGAGGCGGTCGCGCGCTTCCGGGCGGAGCATGGCTACCCGCCGAGCATCCGCGACCTACAGAAGGCGGCCGGCTTCAGTTCGACCTCGGTGGTCGCTTCCCGGCTGCAGGCCTGTGAGCGGGCCGGCCTGATCGTGCGCGAGGCGCGGGTGTCGCGGGCGATCACGCTGACGGCGGCGGGACGGGCGCTCGCCGGGCTGGCGCTGGAGGGCGAGCCGGCGGCCGCCGACGATGGGCGTCCCGAGCACGCGGTGTAGGTGGGCGGCGGGAGGCTCAGCCTGCCCCGGCCTACTCGTCTTCCGATCCGGCTGCCCGCCCGGCTTCCCATTCCCGCAGGCGCCGCTCAAGGTCTTCGTCCCTGGGGTTGAGAAACGCTTCGAGCGCCTCGACCGCCTGCCCCCACTGGCCGAGGGCGACGTGCGCCGCAATCTGCTGGTAGTGCGTTTCGACATCCCACACATCGAGTTCGGCTGCCTGATCGAAGTCGCGGGCCGCTGCCGCCGTCTGCCCTGCCTGCAGCAGGGTGATGCCGCGCGCGCAGCGCACGATGGGGTCGAGCGGATAGGCGGCGACGGCGCGGTCATGGTCGAGGATCGCCTTATCGAACTCGCCCAGCATCCGGTGGATGACGGCCCGCCTGGTCAGCGGGTCGGCGCCGACCGGGCCGGTGGTGATCTCTTCGGAGAGGCTGGCGATGGCCTCGCGTACGTGCTCGCGGAAGTCCTCCGGCAGGGGACCTGCGGTGGGCATCGTCGACGTGTTCGTCATGTGCTCGCTCCTCATGGCCGGGCGCGTGGGGAGAGTGAGCGCCAGTCTAGCACAGACGTTCGTATCAGCGGGGCAGGTGCTTGAACGCAACGGCCTGCATCGCGATCGGCATCGCTTACGGGACATGATCAGGCTCGCGCTCCCACCGCCGCAGGGGCAGCCAGCCATGTCGCCTCGGCGGCATCCGGCGCGTTCCAGGCCCCGCCCAGCGGTCCCTCGCGCTCGATCAGCTCCCGGTGCGAGACCCACAGGGGCAGGTCGACGCGGGCGACGCGCATCTCCGCTCGGGCGACGCGCAGGAAGTGATGGGCGGCGAGTTCGTCGTCGAACACGACGAGCACGGCCGGCCGCACGCCGTGGTCGTCTGCGGGACGCTGCGAGGCGTAGTAGCGCAGGTAGGGCGCGAGGCGGTCCGCCATCGTCGATGGCCTGACGGCGCGGCGCTCCCACTCGAGGAAGAACGGCCACGTCCGCTCGCCGTCGCGCAGCAGCCCGAAGCCGTCGGGGTGGACGGAGCGCACGACGCCCTGGTCGCGGAAGTAGCGCGAGGCGCGATGCGGCGGGTCGAGCTGAAGCAGTTCGAGGGCGCTGGCGCGGGCCTGACCGGCAAGCAGGGCGGCGAAGCGATGTACGGCGGTGGTGTGCTCGAGGGTGCGCAGCAGCTGGCGGCTGCGCCTGCCCGAGACGTTGCGCCAGCCGGGGGGCGAGGCCGGGTCGAGCAGCCGCGCGCTCCAGCGCCTGCGCGCGAGTCCGGCGGCGGAGCGGTCGCGGCGGGCGAGCAGGGTCAGCCCGCAGTCGCTCGCGACCAGGCGGCCGGAGACACGGGCGGCGAGGCCGGCGCGCTCGAGGACGCCGGCCAACTGCGAGACGCGCCCGGCCGAGATCCCCAGCAACCCGCCGAGGTGGGCGGGCGCAATCCAGGGCCAGTCCGAGAGGAGGTCGAGCACGCGCTTCTCCGCCGGGGAGAGCCGCGATGGGAGCGTCCAGAGCGGGGCGGCGCGCAGCGCCGTCTCGCGGACGTCGCGCGGGACGGTGGCGCGCGCCAGCGGTTCCTCGCCGGGCCACGCGCCGCCGTCCGGGACGTAGGAGAGGACCTCGGTGAGCGACAGCAGCGGCGAGCCCGAGGCAGTGCGCCAGACGCGCGCGTCCCGGCCGGAGGCGGCCGCGTCGTCTTCCAGCGCGAGGAAGGCGGGAGCGGGGGCGCGCGCCATCAGCCGCGCCGTGTGGCGCAGCCGCACCGCGTCCGGGGCTAGCAGCAGGTACGCCGCCGGCCGCGGCCCCTCGCGCAGCCGCCAGAGACGCTTGGCGAAGGCCGTGCGCTCGGCGGTGCGGCCCTGGCGGACGACGAAGAGGGTGCGGCCATCCGGGAGCCGCATGGCGGCGTCCATGGGCGCCGCCCGGTACCAGCGGAAGCGCAGCGGCCACTCGCCGGCGGCGACCGCGGCGGTCAGGCGGTAGATCGCGCCCACGCCGTCGAGCCGCTCCAGCAGCAGCTTTCGCCAGTGCGCGGTGAGCGGGCGCGAGCGCAGCAGGTCACCCGGGTGCTCGCCCTCCCGGTCCGCGAGCCGGCGCAGTCCGGCGTAGGTGAGGTGGTAGCGCTGCGTCGGCCTGATCAGCGCCGAGGCGTGGGGAAGCGGGGCGACGAGCCCCGCCCCTTCCAGCTCCCGGCAGGCCGCGTAGACCGCACCCCGCGACCAGCCGGAGATCGCGGCCGCCTCCAGCCGGTCGAGGAAGGGCATCTCCCCGAGCAGCCGCAGCAGGTCGCGCCCCGCGCTCACGCCGCATCATCCCCGGTGCCGCCGGTGGGTGGCTGGAAGTGCTTGCTGCGCTGATCCCTGCCGCGCGCTGTGCTGGTGGGGGCTTCCCCGCCGCCGTTGCGGGCGGCTCCGGCCTCCGCCTGCTTCCTGCGCTGCTCAGCCTGCTTGCGCTCCTCCTCGCGCTTCCTGCGCTCCTCGAGCCACGCGTCGATGCGGCGCCGCCCCTCCGCCCGGCGGGCGGCGACCTCCTCCTCCGTGAGCAGGTAGGATGCCGCCCCGGCGCGGATGCGCGCGGCCGTCTCCGGGCTCCCGTCGTCCGGCTTGCGCACCGCCATCGAGAAGGTCGGGGTGCGCTCGTTCCCGACCGTCGCGCGCACGTAGGCGTGGTGCACGGGCAGGGAGACGATGTCCTCCTCGGAGACGCGCTCGCGGTCCAGCTCCCAGACGAGCTGACGCGCGTCGGAGCCCGCCACCTGGAAGACGGCGAGGCAGCCGATGTTGGCGAGCAGGGTCTCGCGCATCGTCG
>VXOS01000166.1:28933-29940 GCA_009839925.1 Chloroflexota bacterium | reverse complement strand
CGTTCGGCACGAACGACCTCACGCAGACGACGTTCGGGCTCTCGCGCGACGACGCGGGCCGCTTCCTCACGGACTACCTGGACACGCAGGTGCTGTCGGTCGACCCGTTCGTCGAGATCGACACGGAGGGCGTGGGCGGCCTCGTGCGCATCGCCGCCGAGCGGGGGCGTGGGGCGAAGCCGGGTCTGAAGCTCGGCATCTGCGGCGAGCACGGCGGCGACCCGGCCTCGGTTGGCTTCTTCCACCGCACTGGCCTGGACTACGTCTCCTGCTCCCCCTACCGCGTCCCAATCGCTCGCCTCGCGGCGGCGCAGGCCGCGGTCGCGGGGGAGTAGCGCGGGCCTCGAGCCCTCAGAACGCCAGCCAGGCGAGGACGGCAGTCGCGACGGCGACGGCGAGGCCGGCGGCGGTCACGGCCGCGCTCTCCAGCGTCACCGGCCCGAGGTAGAGCAGCGGGAAGCTGACGATCGTCCCGAGGAGGACGACGTGGCGGAGCCGCTGCTTCGTCGCGTCCGGCAGCACGGTTACCTCGACAATCCCGGCAGCAGCTCGATGATGATGATCGCCTCGATGCCCACGAGCAGCACGAGCAGCAGGATGTAGGGGATCACGAGCCGGAAGATCTGCCGCTCGCTGCCCGCGAGGCCGACGACGGCGGCCCCGACGAGCACCTTGGCCGGCGCCATCGGGCTGCCGACCGAGGCGCCGATCGACTGGATGCTCGCGATCGTCACGCCGCCGATGTCGAGCGCCCTCGCGGTCTCCAGCTGGAGCAGGCCGAACATCACGTTGGAGTTCGTGTTGCTGCCGCTCATGAACGAGCCGAGCAGGCCGATAAACGGCGAGACGAGCGGGAAGACCGGCCCCGAGGCGTCGGCGATGCCTCGCGCGAGCAGCACCGTCATCCCGGAGTCGGCCATGACGACGGCCATCATCACCATCGTCGCGACGCCGATGGTCGTGCCGAGGCACTGCGAGTAGGTGAGCGTCGCCGCCTCCCACGCCAC
>VXOS01000166.1:19041-28923 GCA_009839925.1 Chloroflexota bacterium | reverse complement strand
GGGCCATCAAACCCCCGCCCGCCGCCCCCCCCACACCACCACCCCGCCCCCCCCCGGGTGGGGCGGCCCCCCCCCGCCCCCCTCGGCCCGCGCCCCCCCCCCCCGGCCCCCCCCGCGCCGCCAGCGTCCGGCGAGGACGTAGAGGGCCGCGCTGACCAGCACGGAGAAGGCGATCAGCGGGGCCGGGTGGTTGAGCAGCCGGATCGGCGCGTAGTCGTCGACGGCCGGGACCGCGAAGCCCTCGGCGGTCACGAAGCCGGGGTAGTCAAGCGCCCAACGGAGGCCGGAGACGGCCTCCTTGATCGGGCCGATCTGCGAGATGACGCTCAGCGTGATCAGCAGCAGGTACGGCATGAACGCCAGCCAGAACGGCATTCCCTCGCCACTCTCGCCGTCCGGCTCCGCGGGCGCCTCGAGGGAAGCGGGCTCGCCTCGGAAGAGCGGCGTGCGCGCGACAAGGGCGATCGCCACCATGCCGAGGACGGCGGGGACGCTCGAGGCGATCTGCGGCGCGCCGGCGACGGCGAGTGCGTACATGCCCGCCGCCATCACGCCTCCCGCGAGAATGACGACCGGGAGGCTGCGCCTGACGGCGTCGAGCCCGCCCTGGATGTGGGCGACGAGCGCGCCGCTGACGAGGATCACCGGCGCGAACAGCAGCGCCATGTGCGGGGCGATCACCTCGCCCTCGATACCGGTGACGAGCTGGATCGTGTAGTAGGACGAGCCCATCGAGCCGAAGGTCACGGCCCAGCCGTGGCCGACGAGGGCCATGCCCGCCGCCCTCGCCGGCGAGAAGCCGAGCATGATCAGCAGCGGCGCGGCCACGGCGATCGGCACGCCGAAGCCGGTGATGCCCTGGATGAAGCTCGAGAAGCCCCAGCCGATCAGCAGCGCTTGCGTCAGCCGGTCGTTCGCCAGCCGCGCCATCGCACGGCCGATCGCGTCGATGCCCCTCAGCCTGTCGACGAGGTTGAACATGTAGACCGAGGCCCAGACGATCGTCAGCACGAACAGCGCCAGGCTGAGGCCCTTCGCGCTGGCGATCGCCACGTGGTCGCGCGCCGCACCGAAGACCGCGAGGCCGAGCGCCAGCGCCAGCAGCCAGGCCGCCGCCCCCGCTCGCGGCGCGCTCCAGTCGAGGGCGAGGATCGTCACCACGAGCAGGGCTACCGGCGCCAGGGCCAGCAGCCAGTTGGCAATCGTCAGTTCGGGACCAGTCACGAAGAACGCCCCCGCCGTTCCGTCAGCAGTGTGACCCGCGGGCTATGCGCCCGGTCAATCCAGCCCGAGCATCCCGCAGCGCGCGGCGGGCCGCTACTCGACGGTGACGGTCTTGGCGAGGTTGCGCGGCTGATCGATGTCCGCGCCGCGCTCCAGCGCGATGTGGTAGGCGAGCAGCTGCAGCGGCACGAGCGCCACGACGGGGGCGAGCGCGCCCTCGAAGGCTGGCACGGCGATCACCTCGTCCGCGATGCCATCGAGGCTGTCGTCGCCCTCGCTGACGAGGGCGATCACGGGGCCGCGCCGCGCCTTCACCTGCTCGATGTTCGAGCGCATCTTGTCGCGCACCTCGTCGCGCGTGGCGATCGCGAGGGTCGCAAGCCGCTCGTCGATCAGCGCGATCGGCCCATGCTTCATCTCGCCCGCCGCGTAGCCCTCGGCGTGGATGTAGGAGACCTCCTTGAGCTTCAGCGCGCCCTCGAGCGCCACGGGGTAGGAGAGCCCGCGCCCGAGGAACAGGAAGTCCTCGAACTGCGCGTAGCGGCGCGCGACCGCCGCCATGCGCTCCTCGAGCAGCAGCGCCTCGCCCAGCACCGCCGGCAGCCGCATCGCGGCCTCGATCTCGGCGCACTCGACCTCGGGGTCGAGGCTGCCGCGCAGCCGTCCGAGGTGCAGCGCCATGGCGTGCAGCGCGATCACCGAGGCGGTCATCGTCTTCGTGCTGGCCACCGCGATCTCCGGGCCGGCGCGCGTATGGATCACGCCGTCGGCGATCCGCGTCGCCTGCGAACCCGGAGTGTTGCAGACCGTGAGCTGCGGGCAGCCCTCGCGGCGCGCCTCCTCCATCGCCAGCAGCGTGTCCACCGTCTCGCCCGACTGCGCGACCGAGACGACGAGCGTGCGCGGGTCCAGCACCGGCCGGCGATAGCCGAACTCCGAGGCGTTGTCGACCTCGGCGGGCAGCCGCGCGAAGCGCTCGATATAATGCCGCCCGATCATCGCGGCGTACTGCGAGGTGCCCATGCCCACCAACACCGCGCGCTGCAGCTCCCTGGCCTGCGCGGCGGCGATTGGCGAGCCGTCGTCCAGCTCGACGCGAGGCGGATCCTGGAGGTAGCGCCCTCGCATCGTGTCGAGGGCGACGTCCGGCTGCTCGTGGATCTCCTTCAGCATGAAGTGGCGGTAGCGCCCCTTGACGGCGGCCACCGGGTCGTACGGCTGAAGCTGGGGCGCGCGCTCGACGACCGCGCCGTCCGCGTCCGTCAGCGTGACGCCCTCGCGGCGGATGTCGGCGATCTCGCCGGGGTTGAGGAAGGTGACGCGCCGCGAGTACGGGAGCAGCGCCGCAAGGTCCGAGGCGACGAACTGCTCGCCCTCGCCGTGGCCGATCACCAGGCCGCCCGCGTTGCCGGCCCGCGCCGCGACCAACCGCCCCGGGTCGTCCGTGGCGATCACGACGACGGAGTAGGCGCCCTCGGTCTCGGCGAGCGTGACCCGCAGCGCCTCGGCGAGATCGGCCCCCTCGTCCAGCGCCTCGGCAACGAGGTGCGCGAGCACCTCGGTGTCGGTCTCGGAGGCGAAGCTGGCGCCGCGCGCGGTGAAGCGTTCACGCAGCGCGGCGAAGTTCTCGATGATGCCGTTGTGCACAACCGCCACGCGGCCGGTGGGGTCGAGGTGCGGGTGGGCGTTGGCCTCGGAGGGCCTGCCATGCGTGGCCCAGCGGGTGTGGCCGATGCCCGCGACGGCCGGAGGTAGGACGCCCTCGATGCGGCTCGTCAGCTGCTCGAGCTTGCCGGTGGCGCGGGCGCAATAGAGGCGGTGCTGCTCGTCGAAGAGCGCGATCCCGGCGGAGTCGTAGCCGCGGTACTCGAGCCGGCCGAGGCCCTCGAGCAGGATGGGACCGGCGGGCCGCTCTCCGCTGTAGCCGATGATTCCGCACATGGTCGGCGCTCCTCGCCGGCCCCCCGCGCAGCAACCAGCGTACCGCGAGCGGTCGCGCGGAGGAAACGCCCGGCGGCGCGGGCTGCCACCCGGGGCCTTGATACAATGCCGCGGTTGCGGCCCCGATCGGCGAGGAACGACCGCGGGGCCCGCCGAATCGGACATTCACCGAGAGCGAACCGGAACGACGCGGCGCCCGCCGATTGGCCGCCCGGGCTGGAGCGGAATCGTGCACAGCATCGGCGCAGTCATCGAGGTGCGGCGCGCACCGCACGAGCGGGCCTGAGTCGTGCAAGACGCGCCCGATGGAAACTCCAGCCGCTCGCGCTGGCTTGTGCCGCCCCTGGTGCTGGTCGTCACTGCCGCGGCTACTGCAGGAGTGGCGCTCCTGTTTTTCGACAGCCCATCCGGCGACGACCCTCTCCCACCCGCGCCAGCCACTCCCGCCACCGTTGCGACGGCGACGCCGACGGCGAGCGCGAGCCCGGACGCGAGCCCGAGTCCCGCTCCCACCGCTCCGACCGCGACGCCTCCGCCAACGGAGACGCCGGCCGCAACCGCCTCGCCGGAGAGCTCGCCCTCGCCGACGCCCACACAGGAGGCGCGCCCCACGCCCGACCCGTCGCGGACGGACTACCCGGACCTCGTGGTGCGGGAGGTGTTCTCGCGCCTCAACCAGCTGTTCGTCGTCGTCGCCAACGCGGGCAACGCCGACGCCGACGGCGTGGTCGAGGTCAGCATCGACGGCGGCCCGCCGCACCCGATCGACACCGGCAAGGCGCTCCGGCCGGGCGACTTCCTCGAGTACCCGCTCGAGGGCGAATACGTGCAGCGCCGGGGGCAGGTGGTGGTGACGGTGCGCCCGACCGCCTCGATCGTCGAGCGCAACGCGGGGAACAACGTCTTCGTCGGCGTCGTCACGCCGGACGCACCCAACGATCTCGCCGTCATCGACATCACGTACGGCGGCAGCGGACCCCACCTGATCGCGACCATCCGCAACCGCAGCCCGATTCCGCTGACCGGCGAGGTTACGATTGCGATCCGGGAGTTCTCGGCCGAGGACCAGCTGTTGCTGCGCGAGACGCGCGAACTCGATGTCGAGCGGGGCGCCACGCAGGCCTTCGAGTTCCCGGCAATCACGACGCCGCCGCTGGAGTCCGTGCAGGTGATCATCTCGACCGACGCGATCAACGATGCCGACGCGTCCAACAACTTGCTCCCCCGCCGGGGGCCGCGCTGAGGCGATGCCGTGAGCGAGCAGACGGAAGACGCGACGCAGGCCCGCGATGACCGCGTCGCTGCATTGCGCGAACGCCTCGATCGATCGCGGTCCGCGCTGCTCGAGGCGCTCGCGAGTCTCACGGAGCGGGACTTCGCGAGCGAGATCGAGGAGGGACGCAGCGTGCTTGACCTGCTCGGCGAGCTTGCGCCCGCGGAGCTGGCCGACGCCGCTGCCGTGGCGGCGGACACTTCCGGCGTCCGCGACGAGGCAGTCGCCCGCCCTCGCCGCGACGCGCTGATGGCGCCGCAGATGGTCCACGACCTCGCCGGTGCGCGACGCCGCACGCTGCTCGCCCTTGATGCGATCGAGGCGGCGGGAGGCGACACCGGCGACCCGCTGGCGGCGCTGAACGCGGTCGCCGAGCGCGAGGAGCAGGCCGCCGCCGCGATCCGCGCCCGGTTCGGGGACGGCTCGGGGGATTCGTAGCGGGATCCAGGGCAATCGACCGTAACGATCGGGCCGTTGCGGTGTCTTAACAGATAGACCATGAGTACGATCGAAGAAGTGAAGTCGCGTCTCGATATCGTCGAGACGGTTGGCAGCTACGTGCCGAACCTCAAGAGGAGCGGCCGGACGTGGAAGGCGAACTGCCCCTTCCACAACGAGCGCACGCCCTCGTTCATCGTCGACCCTACCCGCAACAGCTGGCACTGCTTCGGCGCCTGCTCGACCGGCGGCGACGTGATCGAGTTCGTGCGCCGCTTCGAGGGGCTCGAGTTCCGCGAGGCGCTGCGCCGCTGCGCCGAGCGCGCGGGCGTCGAGTTGCGCCCGCCGACGCGCGCCGAGCGCGAGCAGCGCGAGCAGCACGAGCAGTTGCTCAGCGCCAACGAGGCCGCCGCCGTCTTCTTCCAGGCCGCCCTCGACAGTCCCGAGGGCGCCGCGGCGCTCGCCTACGCCGAGGGGCGCGGGCTGGACGCGGGGGCGCGGCGCGACTGGCAGATCGGCTACGCGCCGGACAGCTGGCAGGCGCTCACGGACCACCTCGGCGCGCGCGGGTTCGGCCCGGATGTGCTGATCGCCGCCGGCCTCGCCATCGAGGGCAACCGGGGACCGTACGATCGCTTCCGCGGGCGGCTGATCTTCCCCACCCGCGACGAGCGCGGCCGGCTCACCGGCTTCGGCGGGCGCGCGCTGCTCGACGACCAGGAGCCGAAGTACCTCAACACACCGCAGACTCCGCTCTTCGACAAGAGCGGCACGCTCTACGGGGTGGACCGCGCAGGCCCCGAGGCGCGCCGCGCCGAGCAGCTGATCGTCGTCGAGGGCTACATGGACGTGATCGGCTGCTGGCAGGCCGGCCTGCGCAACGTCTCCGCCTCGATGGGCACGGCGATCAGCGAGCGCCAGATGCGGCTCGTCAAGCGCTTCACACCCAACGTCGTGCTCGCCCTCGACGCCGACAACGCCGGTTCCGAGGCGACCCTGCGCGCGGTCGGCGTCGCCGCCGGGGCGGCCGACCACGATACGGTCGCGACCATCGACTGGCGCGGGCTCGTCTCCTACCAGGACGTGCTGCGCGCCGACATCCGCATCGCCGCGCTGCCCGAAGGCGAGGACCCGGACTCGCTGGCGCGCAAGAATCCGGACGACCTGCGCACGCTGATCGCGGAGGCGCGACCCGTCGCCGACCACCTCTTCGACGCGATCGAGGAGCGTACGAACCTCGAGGATCCGCGCGCCCGCTCGCAGGCCGTCGAGGCGCTCGCGCCGACGGTCGCGGCGATGGCCGCCGCGGTGGTGCGGGCGCACTGGCTGCAACGGCTGGCGCGGCTCGGCCGCATCAGCGAGGCGGCCGCGCAGGCGCTGGTCGCGCGCGGGCGCGGTCCGGTCCGCCCGGCGCCGGTGCCCTCCTCGCGGGAGCTCGCGGCCGCCGCCCGGCAGCAGCAGCCACCGCCGGGAACGCCGCCCGCCAGCGACGTGAATCCGGGCGAGACGCAACTTCTGCGGCTGCTGCTGCGTTATCCCTCCTGTCGCGATGCCGGAGCGGCGCTCGACGCGGACACGTTCGAGGACGGCGCGTACCGCCGCCTCTTCGAGGCGTGGTGCGCCGACGAGGATCTCGTCGCGCGCCTGGAGCAGTTGGACGAAGAGCTGCGCGAGCTGTACGCGTCGCTGAGCGCCGGCGCGCTGCCGGAGGCGTACGGGCAGATGACGGAGGCGCAACTCCGCGAGGAAGTGGAAGGCACCGCCTGGCAGTTGCGCACGCGCCGCCGCCAGGCGCGCGTGCGCGCGGAGACCGGCGCCGTCGCGGAACAGATCGCCGAGGCGCGCCGCGAAGGCGCCGGGGTGCTCGAGTTTGCCCTCAGCGCCGCCGAACGCGGCGCGCTCCCGGCGGACGCGGCCAGCGAGGAGGCCGAACTGGCCACGAGTTTCGTCGAGCTGAGCCGGCAGCAGCGCGAGCTGGCTCGCGCCTTCGCCGCTGCCGGCGAGTACGGCGAGCACATCGAGCAGCCGGAGACGTACGGCGATACGAACGGTGGATTGGAAGCGCCGGACGGCGCAGAGTGAACGAGCGGAACGGGGGAACGAGATGACCCAGACCTTTGAGCCCGCGGGCATGGAGGAGCTGCTGACCAAGGGCCGGCGCTCCGGGCAGGTGTCCGCCGAGGACGTGCTGGCCGCGATCCCCGAGGCGGAGACCAGCCGCGAGCGGCTGTCCGCGATCGTCGCGCAGCTCTCCGAGAACGGCATCACCGTCCGCATCGACTCGGACGGCGAGAGCCGTGCGGCCAGCGCCGCCGTCGAGGAGGCGCGCCGCATCGTCGACGAGGCGGTGGGCATCGACGACCCGGTTCGGATGTACCTGCGCGAGATCGGCAAGGTGCCGTTGCTCACCGCGCAGGACGAGAAGCGGCTGGCGCGCGCGATGGAAGAGCGCGATCACGTCATCAAGGTGATCGTGCGCCACTTCGCCGAGGAGGACGAGTTCGAGGAGGAGAACCTCGACCACGTCGTCAAGGCGATCGTGCAGATCATCCGCGACGAGATCGACGCCGTCGTCACGAGCCCGGCGACGGCGCTGCTCGGATTCCGCCGCCAGCGGCAGGACCGCGGCGCCTACGGGCCGCTGGCCACGGAGATCCTGCGGCGCTTCCGCAGCGACCGCACGGCCTACGGCGAGATCTTCGTGGGCCTCATCCGGGAGTTCCAGAAGGCGCGGCCCGTCTACCAGGCGGTGAGCCGCCACATCGACGCGCCGCGCCAGTCCGTCTCCGAGCGCATCGACTGCCACATGAAGTGCTGCAAGCCGATGAACCCCGGCGACCCGGATCCCTTCCGCGCGATCGTGGACTACGAGCTCGACGAGGGCGCGCACCTGTACCTGCAGGACTACTTCGGCTGGGACGAGGCGCGCGCCAAGCTGGCCCTCGAGGAGATCTCGATCATCACGCACATCCTGCAGCCCGAGCACATTCACTGGGCTGCGGCGGTGGCCGGCTCCGAGCCGAAGATCTTCCCGCCCAAGGCCGGCCTCGGCGAGGCGCTCATGGCCCGCCGCGGCGGCGCGCTCAAGTACTACTTCGACCGCATCATCCACGAGGGCGCACGCTCCGAGCGGCAGCTCACCGAGGCCAACCTGCGCCTCGTCGTCTCGGTCGCCAAGAAGTACATCGGCCGCGGCATGTCCCTGCTCGACCTGATCCAGGAGGGCAACATCGGCCTGATCCGGGCGGTCGAGAAGTTCGACTACCGCAAGGGCTACAAGTTCTCGACCTACGCAACGTGGTGGATCCGCCAGGCGATTACCCGCGCGATCGCGGACCAGGCGCGCACGATCCGCATCCCCGTGCACATGGTGGAGACGATCAACAAGCTCGTCCGCGTCTCGCGCCGCCTCGTCCAGGAGTACGGCCGCGAGCCGACCTCCGAGGAGATTGGCCGCGAGCTCGACCTGCCGCCCGAGCGCGTGCGCGAGATCATGAAGGTCTCGCAGGAGCCGGTCTCGCTCGAGACGCCGATCGGCGAGGAGGAAGACTCGCACCTCGGCGACTTCCTGCCCGACGAAGCGGCGCTCGCCCCGGCCGACGCGGCCTCGCACCAGCTGCTCAAGGAGCAGGTGATGGACGTGCTGTCCTCGCTCACTCCGCGCGAGCGGAAGGTGCTGGAGCTGCGCTTCGGGCTGGAGGACGGCCGCTCGCGCACCCTCGAGGAGGTCGGCCGCGAGTTCAACGTGACGCGAGAGCGGATTCGCCAGATCGAGGCGAAGGCGCTGCGCAAGTTGCGCCATCCGACGCGCTCGCGGAAGCTCAAGGACTATCTGGACTAACGGCCGCAGCAGACGGCCGGACTGACAGGCGCGGCGCGCACGGCGAAGCGCGCCGCGCCGTTCGGAGAGGACCGAGATGCCGATTTACGAGTACCGCTGCAAGAAGTGCGGGTACGAGTACGAGCAGCGGCGAAGCATGGCGGACATGGACAAGCGCCGTGCCTGCCCGAAGTGCCGCTCCCGCGCCGTGGAGCGCAAGCTCAACACGTCGTTCGCCGTCGTCGGCGTCTCCCGGGGCGGCGCCGACTTCGATCTCGGCGACCTCGAGGGCATGGAGGACATGGCCGGCATGCCGGGCATGGACGAGATGGGCGGCATGCCGCCGGGCATGGACGACTTCTAGCCGCCGCCGAACATTCCCCGACGCCCGTGCCTTGCGAGGGCTGGCGCCCCGGCGCTACGCCTCTGCCGCCTGCAAGCCAGGCGTCCGGCGTCGCTCGCGCTGTGCGAACACCAGGTAGGCGTGTCCGGCAGCAGCGAGCAGGGCGCCCTCGAGGGCGCTGACCAAGCCCACGGCAAGCGTCACGTCGAACCAGAAGCCGCGCGGGTACATCTGAATCAGGTGATCGCGGGCCGGGCTGAGCTTCCACAGATCGTTCGCGAACGAGATCACGTGGAACTGCCGGAACAGATCGTCGAAGCCGACCAGCACCGCCGCCGCCGCCACCCCGAGCAGCACCACCGTCAGCACGCCCGCAACCCGCAGCAGCCCCGCAACCTGCGCGACCGCCTGCCCGCGACGGCGCACCAGCGCCACCGTGACGTAGACCACGAGGACGGCGAACGCGATCTCGTGCACCCGGAAGGTGGCCTGCATCAGCCACTTCACATCCCGCATGTGCAGCACCTCGCGCTCGCTGAACAGCGGCGCCTGCTCGCCGTCGACCGTCACCTCGATGTCGAGCAGCTCCTCGTCGTTGCCGAAGTAGTCGATGATCTCGCGTGCCGCGCGGTCGAGTTCGGCGCGCTCCACGCCCGTGGTCGCCGCGCCGTCGTAGCGCGCGAACGAGTACTCGTGCACGGGCGGCCAGAGGGCCGCGATCCGCACGTTCGTCAGCACCAGGAAGAGGGGCAGCCGGGGGGCCGGCGCCACCGCCCCAGCCCCAGCAGCCGTAGGAACCCCCCCCCCCGCAACGAACGCACGGAAAAAAATCTAAGAGGCGAG
>VXOS01000166.1:0-19031 GCA_009839925.1 Chloroflexota bacterium | reverse complement strand
GGGGCCCGTCCCCCGTCGCGCCCCGCCCGCGCCGGCGCCCCCCCGCCCCGACCCCGCCCCCCACCCCCCCCCTGCCCCGCGGCCCCCCGCCGCCCCACCCCCCCCCGCCCCGACCCAGCGAAGTGTCAGCACCCCGCGAGTATACTCGCGCCATGATTCACGTTCCGTGGCGATGAGCGGCGAACCCGGCGTCGATCGCGGCGCGGCCTCGCCGGACGCCGCGCGCGAGGACACACACACCGTCGACGGTCTGCGCGCCATCATGGCGCGCCTCTACGCGCCCGGCGGCTGCCCCTGGGACGGCGAGCAGACCCACGAATCGCTGCGCGGCTCCCTGATCGAGGAGGGCTACGAGGCGGTCGAGGCAATCGATCGAGGCGACCTCGCGGGATTGAGCGAGGAGCTCGGCGATCTGCTGATGCAGATCGTCTTCCACACGACGATCGCGGAGGCGGCGGGCGATTTCAGCTTCGACGAGGTGGTCGAAGCGATCTGCCTCAAGATGTTGCGCCGCCACCCGCACGTCTTCGGCGGGGAGGAGGCCTCCGACAGCAGCGCGGTGTGGGCGCGCTGGGAGGAGATCAAGGCGCAGGAGCGCGCCGAGTCAGGCGCCGACGACTCGCCCGCGAGCGCGCTCGCCTCGCTGCCTCGCGCGCTGCCGGCGCTGCAACGCGCCCAGTCGCTGATCGGCCGCGCCGAGCGCTCGGGGATCGCCCCTGTCGACATCCCGCCGCTGGAGGCGCTCGGCGACGCCGTCGAGGCGCTGCGGGCGCGCGACGAAGGGGACGGATCGGGAGGCGACGAGCTGCTTGGGGCGCTGCTCTGGGCCGTCGCGCGCTACGCCCGGGCGCACGACATCGACGCGGAGAGCGCGCTGCGAGAGCGCGCGGGCCGCTACATCGAGGCGGTGACCGCCGCGGCCGCGGGGGACGAACCCGGCTAGCCGCCGAGCGCGCCCTCGAGCAAGGCGCGCAGCTCGCTGAGCTGGGCGTGCCGCCAGTTGACCGAGCGCTCCCACGTCGCGTCCATGTAGCGCGCGCGAGCGTCGTCGAACTCCGGGCTGCCGCGTTCGACGCCCTCCATGATCTCGCGCAACGGGGCCATCTCCTCGTTGGCGAGCGCGGGCCGCTCGATCCAGTGGCCGAGCTCGTTGTGGTCAGCGTCGTAGAAGACGATCGTGGGGATCGACTCGAACTCGCCGTCCTTGAGGAACTCGGACATGATGTCGTTGTTCTGGTCGCGGAAGAACATGCGCAGTTCCATGTCCGCGCGCTCGGCGATCTTCGCGATCACCGGCAGCCCTCGCCAGACGTCGGGGCACCAGTGCTCGCCGAGCACCAGCGCCTTGACGCCGTGCGACTCGACGAGCGAGGCGACAGCGGCGAGGTCGTCCGCGTCCGGCTCGTACTCGTCGTAGTGGCGCTGGAACTCGGCCTCGCGCCCCTCGATCGCGTCCATCCACTCGCCGAACGAATCGATGCCGCTCGCGAAGCGGTCCGGGGTAACGACGGAAGTCTCGCTGGTCATTGGATCCTCCTGCGGTTGTGTACAAGCCGGCATCCCGCCGCGGGCGCCGGGCATCGAGGATACACCGGAAAGCGAGTGGGCGAACGCGGCCTCAGACCTGGCTGGACGCCGATCCCCCGACCGGCTCACGCTCCGCTTCCTCCTGGAAGCTGGGCCGAGGAGGGCGCGTGACGGGCGGGATCACGCCACTCGCGGCGGCGGTCCGGGCCGCACGGCGGCGACGGCGGGTTGTCGCATCATCGAGGGCGGCGCCCTCGTCCGCTGTGGCGGGCTCCTCGACCGGCTCCGGCGCCGCGGGCTGCTCGCGGGGCCCGGCGCAGTAGGGGCAGTGACGCCACGAGTTCATCAGCAGGCGATCGCAGCCCCGGCAGGGCTGCTTCAGCGCATAACTGCAGAAGGCGCAGATCATCCAGTCGGCCTCGATCGGCCGGCGGCACTCGGGGCAGGTGGGCGCGGCCTGCAGCTCGGAGAGGATCGCCTCCTGTTCGAGCTGGCGGTCGTAGGCCTCGCGCAGGGTGAGCGCGGGCCGCACCGCGAGGTAGACGGGGTAGCCGATCAGCGGCAGGAAGAGCATGACGGAGACGCCGGCCAGGCGAGTCACGAAGTCGTGCGTGCGGCTGCGCATGTCGCGGTAGGCCCAGAACAGCGAGGCAATCCAGATCAGGAAGAGGTACACGCCGATCACGCCGCCGGCGACCTTGAGGATCGTCAGCAGGTTGCCCGGCAAGCTGTCGATCAGGGTGTCCACGCGCGCTCCTTCGCTCGTCCCGCACGCTCGCCCCGCCAGCACACAAAGCGTACCATGAGGCCGCCGGGGTCGCCGTCGGCCCAGCCCCGGCGCCAGTGCCGCTCCCCACCCCACGCGAAGGCCTCATGAGCGCCGCCACTGATGTCCTGCACGGCCTCAACGAGGCGCAACGCCGGGCCGTCGAGGCTCCCGACGGCGCGCTGCTGATCCTCGCCGGACCCGGTTCCGGCAAGACGCGCGTCATCGCCCATCGCATCGCCTGGTTGGTCCGCGTCGCGGAGGTGGAGCCGTGGCGCATCCTGGCCGTGACCTTCACCAACAAAGCCGCCCGCGAGATGCGCGAGCGCACCGCGCTGTTGCTCGGCGGCGACGCGCACGGCGTCACGCTCGGCACCTTCCACTCCGTCTGCGCCCGCATCCTGCGACGTGACGGCGAGGTGATCGGCCTGCCGTCCGACTTCGTGATCTACGACCGCGACGACCAGCTCGGCCTCATCAGGCGCGCGCAGCAGGCGCTCAGCATCGACCCGAAGCGCTGGCCGCCCGGCGCACTGCTCTCCGCCATCTCCGCCGCGAAGAACGAGCGGCGCGACGCGTCGACGACGCTGCGTGACGCCGGCTCCTACTTCGAGGAACTCGTGGGCCGCACCTTCGAGCACTACCAGCAGGCGCTGCGCAACAGCGGAGCGGTGGACTTCGACGACCTGCTCGGCGAGACACTGCGGCTGTTCGAGCAGCACCCGGACGTGCGTGACCGCTACGCCGGGCGCTACCGCCACGTGCTGATCGACGAGTTCCAGGACACGAACCTCGTGCAGTACCGCCTCGCCCACGAGCTGGCGAGTGCGCACGGGGCGATCACCGCCGTCGGCGACCCGGACCAGTCGATCTACTCCTGGCGCGCGGCGGATGTACGCAACCTCCAGCACTTCGAGCGCGACTTCCCGAACGCGCAGGTGATCCTGCTGGAGCAGAACTACCGCTCCACCGGCCGCATCCTGCAGGCCGCCCACGCGCTCATCGATCGCGCTGCCGAACGGCGCGAACGCGAGCTCTGGACCGAGAACCCCGAGGGCGATCCGATCATCGTCGAGGAGCTCTACGACGGCGACGAGGAGGGCCACTTCGTCGCCCTCGAGATCTCGCGCCAGCTGCGCGAGGACGGCCGCGAGTTCGCGGACTTCGCGGTGATGTACCGCACCAACGCGCAGTCGCGCGCCATCGAGGAGGCGTGCATCCAGCAGGGCATCCGCTATCGCATCGTCGGCGGTACGCGCTTCTACGACCGGCGCGAGATCCGCGATCTGCTCGCCTACCTGCGGCTGATCCACAACCACGCCGACGCGATGGCGTTCCGGCGCATCGTCAACGTCCCGGCCCGCGGCATCGGCGCCACGTCGCTGGAGCGCATCCAGCAGGCCGCCGAGCAGCTCGAACGTCCGTTGCTGGCAATCGCCGCGATGATCGCGCGCGGCGACGAGGATCCCGCGCTGCCCCAACTCCGCGGCGACATCCGCCTGGCGCTGCGCGACTTCGTGGCGCTGATCGACCGCCTCAGCGCCGCCGCGGGCGATCAATCGGTCTCCGGGCTGCTCGGCGAGGTGCTGGCCGAGACGCGCTACCGCGACCACCTCGAACGCTCCGAGGAGGAGCGTGCCGAGCTGCGCTGGGAGAACGTGGAGGAGCTGCTCAACGTCGCCGCCCAGTACGAGGACCTCGAGGGCGAGGCCTCGCTCTCCGCCTTCCTCGAGGAAGTCGCGCTCGTTGCCGACGTGGACGACCCGGACGCGGACACTCCCGACGCCGTCACGCTGACCACGCTGCACGCGGCGAAGGGCCTGGAGTTCCCCGTCGTCTTCATGCCGGGCGTCGAGGAGGGCCTGCTCCCGCACTTCCGATCGCTCGACGACCCTTCGGAGATGGAGGAAGAGCGCCGCGTCTGTTATGTCGGCATCACGCGCGCACGGGAGCGGCTCTACCTCACGAGGGCGCGACGGCGGCAGCGCCAGGGGCGCTACCAGCCCGCCCTGCCCTCGCGCTTCCTCGAGGATCTCCCGGAGAGCGTGACGATGAGCGCGAGCGGTGGCCGCGCTCGCACCCGGCCCACGCGCAGCGCCCGCGAGCGCCGCGCCGAGATCGCGCAGTGGCGGAGCGCGGACCAGGACCAGGGGGACGACGGCGCCGTCGATGAGCCGCGCTACGCTCCCGGCGACAAGGTGGAGCACGCGACGTTCGGCCCCGGTGTCGTCGTCTCCTGTGAGCTGCTGCGCGGCGACCAGCAAGTGACGGTCGCCTTCGAGGACAAGGGCGTGAAGAAGTTCTTGTTATCCATCGCCCCCCTTGAGCCGCGCGCCTAAGCCCCGAGGCGGAGGTCCTGCATGGCCTGGATTGTCGCGCCGCTCGCGGCCCTCGTCGCCGTCCTGCTGACGCTGATCGGCCTCGGACTCGCGCTGCCTCGCGGGCACGTCGCGGCGCGGCGCGTGCGCCTGCAGCGGCCGCCGGAGGAGGTGTGGGCGCGCATCCGCGACCACGCAGCCGAGCCGGGCTGGCGATCGAAGCTCGATCACGTCGAGCGCCTGCCCGACGAGGGCGGGCGCGAACGCTGGAAGGAGATCAGCGGCCGCTCCGCCCTGACCTTCGAAACCATCGAGGCCGACCCACCGCGCAAGCTCGTACGCCGCATCGCGGACGAGAAGCTGCCCTTCGGCGGCTCGTGGACCATCGAGGTCGCGGGCGTGGGCGCGAGCGGCGCGGTCGTCACCGTGACCGAGCACGGCGAGGTGAAGCACCCGCTGTTTCGCGTCGTCAGCCGCTTCGTGATCGGCCACACGCGCACCATGGACGGCTACCTGCGCGATCTGACGTCGAGCTTCGGTGAGGCCGTCGAGCCGGAGCCGGCCGAGCCGGCGAGCGAGCCTGCTCCGTAGCGGGGAGCGTCAGTCCGCGAGCAGGCTCGCGAGCGTCTCGTCGTCGATGGCAGCGGCCATCAGCTCGCCCGCGCGCTCGGCCTTGGCCTCGCCGGCGAAGGCGGAGCGGCCGAAGCTGCCCTCGATGTCGCGCACGGTCTCGACCGTGCCCTCGGGGGTGAGCAGCAGCGTCGTGCGGCGGGAGGAGGCGACGCGGTCCAGCAGGTAGGGGCTCGGCTCGCCGCCGCCGCTGAGGATCAGGCATTCCGGGTCCACGCGCAGCGCGGCAAGGGCGACGTCGACCTTCTCGGCGCGCGTCACGACGGCGCTGCGCTCGAAGCGGCCGAAGTAGGCGTCCCCGGCGTCCGAGGCGATCGGCCCAACGACGATGTGCTCGCAGATGGCGGCGTCGCCCTCGGTCGAGCGCGCGAGCACCTGCGCCCCGCTCGCCGCGATCAGCGTGCCCACGGTCGGAGCGGCGAGCAGTCGGTCCTCGGGCAGGGCGAGCGGGCCGCCCGCGCGTGCGTGCGTGGCGAGGACGATCGCGCCGTTCGAAGCTCCCGCATCGCCTGCGTCCTCGCGAGCGACGGTGACGAGCCGCGCGCCGAGTTCGGCGGCGAGCGCCGCGCCGTCGGCGCCCACGGGCGCCTCGGCGATCACGACCTCGTCGCCCTCGGCGGACAGCGCGGACGCCTCGACGGGCGATCCGACGGCGCGGGCGAACTCGAGGGCGGCGAAGGCGGTTGCGTCGGCCTCGGCGCGTGCGTCTCCGGCGAGGCGTTCGAGGCGCGCCGGCCGTCCGGCGGCGGCGAGCCGGTGCGCCAACCCGGCGGCGACGGTGCTCGCGCCGGCCTCGGCGGACCCGGCGACGAGGATCAGCGGCATGGCGGCATCCTCGTCACGTCCCTCCCCTGTGGCCTCGCGCCCGGCATGGTGGTGCCGAGGGGCAGATTTGAACTGCCGACACCGCGATTTTCAGTCGCGTGCTCTACCAACTGAGCTACCTCGGCGCGCGCGTGGATCGTACGCGAGGGCGCGAGGGCGAACAACAGCCCAAGCGCGGTCAGTTGGCCTGGTGGATCGCCCCACCGGGCAGTGCGTTATTCCTCGAAGCCTTCCGGCGGCTCCTCGAACGTCAGGTGGCGGTGCTTGATCTTCCACTCGCCGTCGACCTTGACCAGCTTGTCGCGGTAGACGCCGGTCACGCCCGTGCTGGAGGCCGCGCCGGTGTTCACCATCATCAGCATGGTGGTCATCGACGCCTCGTCGCCGTCGCCCTCGATGACGGGGTTGCCCATCCAGTGGCGGCTGCCGGTGTCGCCGCCGCGCTCGCCCGCCCCTGCCGAGAAGGCCCTCAGCGCGTCGTGGCCCTCGAAGAGGCCGACGGGCCGCGCGTCGAAGACGCCGTCCGGCGTGAAGCAGTTCGCGTAGTCGTCCGGCTGGATGAAGTCGAAGGCCTGCGCGTAGCGGTAGGCGAGGTTGAGGATGGCGAGGTGGTCCTCGACGGGCAGCGGCATGACCGCACTCCTTCCCGGGCCGCTCCGGCGGCCCGACGCGGGCGCAGCATAGCAAGCCGCCACCGCATCGGGCGGCGCCCGCGCGGCTCATCCGCCTCGGGCGTGGCTACGAGGCGCCGGCCGGCGTCGCCTCCGGGTCGAACTCCGGGATCAGCTGCTCGCCGACCAGGCGCATGCTCTTCTTGATCGCCTCCGGAGTGAGGTTGCCGACCTGCTGGAAACACATCAGGCGGTCGAGGCCGATGTCGCGGTAGCGCTGCATCTTCTTCCGGCAGGTGTCGACGTCGCCGATGATCACCGTGTCCTGCTCGTTGAGGATCTCGTAGGCCTCCTCGTTGCTGATGTGCTCGCCGGAGACCATGCGGTTGAGCAGCCGCGTGAACTCGGTCTCCTCGACCTGTGCGGCTGCCTCCTCCTGCATGGCGGCCCAGTCGGCGAGCGCGCTGCCGGGGTTGGCGGCCACGGCGGCGGCGAGCTCGTCGCCGGCCCGCAGCATGAACTCCCGCACCTCGAAGAAGTCGGAGACGGTGTTGACGTACCAGGCGGCCGCCGCGGCGGCGCCGTTGTCGATCGCCTCCTGCTCGGTCTCGGCGCAGTGCACGAAGGTGAACAGCGCCACCTGGTCGTTCACGAACTTGCCGACCGGGTCGCAGTTCTTGATCTCCTCGCGGTAGATCGAAAGCATCGAGGCGACCGCCTCGATCGGGAAGTTGACGGTCGTGAGCAGCACGCCGACGCCGTTGCGCCCGGCCTGCTGGAAGCCTCCGGCGGTGCCGACCGCCTGCCAGAGCCGCGGGTGCGGCTTCTGATAGGGCTTGGGGACGATGTTGCGGCGGTCGATCTGGAAGCTCTCGCTGTTCCAGGAGAACTCCTCCTCCGTCCAGATCGCCGGCAGCATCTCGAAGGCTTCCTGCATCTGGTTCCGGGCGTCGTCGGGATCGATGTCGAACAGCCGCCACTCCGGCGCGGTCGAGCGCGCGAGGCCCACCTCGAGGCGGCCCTCGCTGACGTGATCGAGGAAGGCGGCGCGCTCGGCGACGCGCACCGGGTGGTTGAAGTTGAACGGCGCGAGGACGGCGGCATGACCGACACGCAGGTTCTTCGTCTGGTTCGCGATCGTCGTGAGCATGATCTCGGGCGCCGAGCTGTGGCTGAAGATGCCGGCGGCGTGGTGCTCCACCTCCCACCAGCAGCCGTAGCCGAGCTCGTCGGCGAGCCGCGCCTGCTCCAGCGTCTCCTGGATCAGGACGTGCTCGTGATCCTCGCCCCAGGACTCCTGAGCCTTCTGGACCTCGCAAAAGATGTCGATCTTCATGTCCGCGCCTTCCCGACGTGCTGTCGTGTTCCAGCGGCGCAGCCTAGCGGACACCCGTCCAACACGCAGCCTCGCCCGGTCGCGTACCATGGATGGAGCGGCGGCGGGGCGCCCCCGGATCGAGGACGGACCTGTCCGGCCGCGACGCGCAGCACACGCACATATCCGAGAGGCGCAGCGATGTCCTGGTTCTTCGGCAAGAAGATGGAGCTTCCGACGGCGGAGGAGGCCCTGCCGGGCCGCTCCGAGCGCATGCCCGTGCCCGACGCGCACTTCGTACACGGCCGGCCCCTCGAGGGACCGTTCCCCGAGGGCAGCGAGCTGGCGATGTTCGGGATGGGCTGCTTCTGGGGCGCGGAACGCGTCTTCTGGCAGCTCGCCGGCGTCTACACCACCGCCGTCGGCTACGCCGCCGGGCTCACGCCGAACCCCACCTACCGCGAGGTCTGCAGCAGCCTGACCGGCCACAACGAGGTGGTCCTCGTGGTCTTCGACCCCGAGCAGATCAGCTACGACGAGCTGCTGCGCGCCTTCTGGGAGGGCCACGACCCGACGCAGGGCATGCGCCAGGGCAACGACGTCGGCACGCAGTACCGCTCCGGCATCTACGTCTACAACGAGGCGCAGCGCGAGGCCGCCGAGCGCAGCCGCACGATGTACCAGGAGGTCATCCCGGACCGCTACGGCACTATCACGACCGAGATCCTGGATGCGCCCGAGTTCTACTACGCCGAGCACCCGCACCAGCAGTACCTCGCGAAGAACCCGAACGGCTACTGCGGCATCGGGGGCCTGGGCGTGAGCTGCCCCGTCGGCGTCGCGCAGGCAAGCTAGCCGGCGTGACGTTCGGCTCCGGCGGGAGGCCGCAGCTCGGTATCTCCTTCCGCGTCGACGACCTCGAGGATGCGGAGCGCGCGCGACTGAGCGCGATGCTCGGCATCGCCGAGGAGGTTGGCATCTCGCGCATCGCAATCGGCGATTCGCAGTGGTCGCACTTCGACGCCGTGATCGTCGCCACGCTGATGGCGGAGCAGACCGAGCAGGCGATGGTCGGCATCTCGCCGACGAACCCGGTGACGCGCGAGCCAAGCGTGATGGCCTCGGTGCTGGCCGGTCTCGACTCGCTCTCGAAGGGGCGCGCCTGCCTCGTCATGGCCTCTGGCGACACGGCCGCCTACAACGCCGGGCTCAAGCCCGGCCGGCGCGCGGTGATCGAGGACTACGTGCAGTGCATGCGTGACCTGATCCGCTCGGGCCGCGCGACCTACCAGGGCCGCGAGCAGGTGGTGCGCTGGTCGCAGTGGTCGTATCGGCCTGAGGCGATGATTTACATCCTCGCCGAGGGCCCGCGCATGCTGCGCCTCGCGGGCCGCATCGGGGACGGCGTCGTGATCGGCTCCGGCCTGCTCCCGGAGACGATCGCGGACGCCCTCGAACGCATCGAGGCGGGCGCGAAGGAGTCCGGCCGCACGCTCGACGATCTCGACATCTGGTGGACGGCGCGTCCGTCGCTGGAGCGGACGATGGACGAGGCGATCGAGGCGGCGAAGGGCAGCATCTCCTCCGCTGGCAACCACTCGATGCGCTTCGGCTTCGAGGGCAAGAACGTCCCGCCGGAGCTGGCCCCGCAGCTCGAGCGCTTCGTCGCCGGTTACGACACGACGCAGCACCAGTTCGCGCACGGCGACAACGTGCGGCGTATGGAGGAGTCCGGCCTCACCGAGTACTTCTACGAGCGCTACGGCGTCGTCGGAGATCCGCCGGCCTTCGCCGCCCGCCTCCGCGAGCTGCAATCACGAGGCGTCGACAAGGTCTGGTTCGCCTGGGGCGCCGGCCAACTCCGCCACCTCGAGCTGCTCCGCGACGACGTGCTGCCCGCGCTGTAGGTGTGGTGGCGGCCTAGCGGACGAGTTCGACCTCGATCCCGTCGAGATCGAGGCTCGCCCATGCCCTGTCAGTCGTGAGCACGGGGGCTCCGCTCCCTTGTGCGAGGGCCAGGCACGCACGATCGCCCAGCGACAGGCCAGCACCTCGGGTAGAGGGCCGGAGCAGGCCGGCGACGAGGGCGTCGTCCGCATCGAACTCGGCGATGTCCAGCCCCACCGTCTCGATCGAGTGACGGATTGCGGACCCCGGAACACCTTCGTCCGCCAGCTTCGCGATTACTTCTGACAGGTTGACGGCACTCATCGCAGCACCGGTCATGAGTGCGCCCGCTACACGCTCGACGCCGGGCTCGCTCTTGATGAAGGCCAGCAGCGCCGAGGCGTCCAGAACCCAACTACTCACGGGCAGCTTCGGCCCGGCGCTCGGCGATCAACTCGTCAGCGAGCGACCCCGATCCGGCCAGATATGGAGCAAGGATCTCTTGCGCCCGCCGGATCGCCTGGGCGCGCGTAAGCACTCGCAACTCACCATCATCAAGCTGGACCATGACCGGATCTCCCTCGCGAAGCCCGAGGGCTCGCCGGTACTCGGCGGGGATGACTACCCGGCCGTGCCGGTCGACCTTTGTCGCAGTCTGTTCCATGTGGCACCTCGATCACAGTATGGCACATCCGATCGATCGTGCCATACCTGAGCGACTATACCATATGAGCCCCTGAGTGGGGCTCAGGCCCTACGCGCCACCCATCCCCGGCAGCGGCTCGATCCCCGTCTGCACCGCGGCGTCCGCGAGGCGCTGCCAGGTGCCGTCGTCGAGGTCGATGCCGTCGCGGCGGCGGCGCTCGCGGTTGCGGCGCTCCAGCTCGCCCGGCGCCACGATCTCCTCGACGCCCTCCTGGCGCGGCGTCTCCCGGACGTAGTCGAGGAAGGCGCCGAACACGCTGGCGTACTCCGTCGGCTCGCGGAACCGCTCGATGTCCACGGCGATCATCGTGGTGGCGCTGCCCGTGTGCTTGCCCAACCGGGCCTGCGGCGCGAGCGCGCCCGCCAGCGCCGTCACCGCCAGCGACAGGCCAAAGCCCTTGTGCCCGGCCGGCCCGCCGAGAGGCAGGATCGCCCCGCCCGCCTCGATCGCCGACGGGTCGCGCGTGGGACGGCCCTCCGCGTCGAGCACCGAGTCCGGGGGCAGCTGGTAGCCGGCGGCGTCGGCAACCTTCACCTTGCCGCCCGCGGTCACCGAGGTGGCCATGTCCAGCACGAACGGCTGCTCCGGGTCCGGGGTCGGCGCGGCGACGACGATCGGGTTGGTGCCGAGCCGGCCCGTTGCGCCGCCGAAGGGCGCCACGCTGCGGCCCTGACCCTGCACCACCGCGATCGCGAGCATCCCAGCGCGCGCCGCCTGCTCGCCGTAGATTCCCATCCGCCCGGTGTGCGAGATCTCCCAGGCGACCGTAATACCGATGCCCCCGGCGCGCGCCTTCTCGATCGCCAGGTCCATCGCCTCGCGCCCCACGACCTGGCCGTAGTTCCAGTTTCCGCGCAGCAGCGTCGTCGTCTCCGTCTCGCGCACCACCTCGGAGGTGGCGCCGGGCACGATCAGCCCGGTCTCGATTTGCCCGAGATACTGCGGCGCGCGGATCACGCCGTGCGAGTCGTGCCCCGCGAGGTTGGAGTCGACCAGGTGAGCGGCCAGCTCGCGCGCGTCGTGCTCGGGGGAGCCGACCGCGAGGAACATCCGCACGATGAAGTCGTTCAGGTCACTGCTCTGGACAACGGGCATCGCGGGCCTCCCTCGATGGCCACTGGCGGACGCCCCTTGCCTTCTCGCGGCGGGGCGGCGAGGCTTGCGCCATGAGCGCCGACGACCGGCTCGCGATCATCGAGGCGATCCAGCGCTACTCGTACGCCGTCGACAGCCGCGACGCCGAGGCGTACGCGGCGCTGTTCAGCATACGCGGCGTCTTCGAGGTCACCTCGGTCGCGCATCCGGAGCCGTTCATCCACGCCGAGGGCCACGAGGGCGTCCTCGAGTGGGTCCGCCCAACGATGGAGCGCTGGGGCGACGCGCAGACGCGGCACAACCAGTGCTGCACGGTCTTCGACGAGCTCACGGCGGACACGGCGCGCACGCGCACGATGCTGCTTGAGTCGCGCATGCTGCCCGACCGGCAGATCCCGAGGCCCTGGACGCAGGGCGTCTACACGGACGACTGGGTACGCGAGGCGGACGGCTGGCGCATCACCCGCCGCGCGCTCCACCTCGACATCCCGCCGCGCCCGCAGCGCTGAGGCAAGACTGGCGGGACATGGGAACGGGCTAGCCGGCGACCCGCTCTGCCAGACCCGTTTCGCGGGCCACGGCTGCCGCCAGCCAGCGGTTGAGGCTCATCCCCTTCTCGGCCGCGAGCATGGCCGCCCTCTGATGGATGTCGGGACCGATCCGCAGGTACATCTGGCCCGAGTACTCCCGCGTCTCGAACGGCTCGGGGATCAGTTGCCCGTCCTCAAGCATTGTCAGGATGATTCCGCGCAGCGCCTCACCCGCCATCTCAATGGCCTCGCCGGGGTCGTCGCCCTCGGAGATCACTCCGCTCATCTCAAGTACGCCGGATGTCCAGATCCCGTCCTCGCCGCGCACCGCGGTGAACGTATAGGGGCGCTCCGCGAGTTGCCCCGCCTGTTCACGCATCGCCTTCGTGACTCTAGCCATCGCTCTGCTCCTCCACCTGCAGTGCCGTCCTGATCAGCCTCCGAACCGTTCCCGTGCCGCGAAGTCTCTGTGGGACGGACAGCCTGTGCGGGCCGTTCTTGTAGTAGTGATGCCCACCCTCCGTTCGGACGTGGACCCAGCCCCGCTCCTCAAGCGCTCGGCGGAGGTCTCGCGACCTGACGTTTCCGGCTCCGGCGAGCATTCGCCGGAGGTCGTAGTTCCGCCGGTTCATAGTCGCACTATAGCGACTGCTTCAGCGCGAGTCACGCGCGCTGTCGCGGTCAGGCGCGCCGCGTGCTTCCCTTGGCGGCGATGAGCGTGACGAATGCACTGCTTCCTGGCGTCGACGCCGACGCGCGGCGGATGGTCGCGACGAGGGCGATTCGTTCCCTCGGCGACGGCTTCGCCAGCGTCGCGCTCGCGGCCTACCTGAGCGAGCGCGGCTTCAACGCCTTCGAGATCGGCGCGCTCGTCACCGTCGCGCTCTTCGGCAAGTCCGTCGCAACGCTGATTGCGGGCTTCGTCGTCGACCGTTTCGGGCGGCGGCGCACGCTGATGGCCGGGTCGCTGCTGGTCAGCGCGAGCGGGGTCGCGTTCGCCCTCGCCGAGCCGTACTGGCTGCTGCTGGTCGTCGCCTTCGTCGGCACGATGAGCCCGAGCGCGGGCGACTTCTCGCTGTTCCAGCCGGTCGAACAGGCGGCACTGGCGACGACCACCGAGACAGCGCGGCGCACCTGGGTCTACGCCCGCTACACGCTGTTCGGCTCGCTCGCCTTCGCCCTCGGCTCGCTCGCCAGCGGCGCGGCGGGGCCGGTCGCCGACATCACCGGCGTGGAGCTCGCCACGACGCTGCGCTGGGCCTTCGCGCTCTACGGGCTGACCGGCATCGCGATGCTCGCGACCTACCGCCCGCTCAGCCCGGCCGTCGAACTGGAGACCAGCGACACGGCGCCGCGCGGCCGGCTGCGAGAGTCGCGAGGCACGGTGTTCCGCCTCTCCGGTCTCTTCGCAATCGACGCCTTCGGGGGCGGGCTCGCCGTGCAGGCGGTGATGGCGGTCTGGCTGTTCGAGCGCTTCGGCATCTCGATCGAGGAGGCGGCGGTGATCTTCTTCGCCGCGCGGCTGCTCAGCACGTTCTCGCTGCTGCTCGCGCCGCCAATCACCGCGCGCATCGGGATCATCGAGACGATGGCCTACGCGCACCTGCCGGCGAATATCGCGCTGATGGTCGCCCCGCTGATGCCGACGCTGCCGCTGGTGCTCGTCGCGCTGTTCGTGCGCCAGGCGCTCTCGCCGATCGACATCGCCCCGCGCACGACGTTGATCGTCTCGGTCGTCTCGCCCGAGGAGCGCGCGCCCGCGGCGAGCGTCACGAACGTGGTGCGCACGCTCTCCGCGGCGGCGAGCCCGGCGCTCGGCGGGGCCTTACTCGCGGTGGGGCCGTGGGGCCTGCCGCTGCTCGTCGGCGGCGCGCTCAAGGCCGGCTACGACGCCGCCCTGCTCGTCGTCTTCCGCCGCATCCAGCTCCGCGACTAGGCGCCCGAGGGCGCGAGCGCTCGTGCGACCCGCTCGAAGTCCGGAAGGCGCGGCAGCAGCAGCACCTCTTCCACGCCGGCCGCGTGGTACTCCTCGATCCGCTCCCGGCAGCGCTCGGCAGGACCGAGCAGCACGAGAGCCTCGACGAGCGCGTCGTCGACGAGGCGCGCGGCCTCGGACGGGCCTGCGGAGGCGAGCGTCTCGCGCAGGCGCGCGGGCAGCGAGGCGTCGAAGCCGCCCCACTCGAGCAGCACCTCGCCTGTGTGCGGCTCGGCAAGCAGGCTCGCGAGCCGCTCGCGGAGCTGCGGGAGCAGGTCGTCGGGCCGGTCCGTGAGGCGCACGACCAGCATGCAGGCGATGCGCACGGCGTCGGGGTCGCGTCCCGCATCGCTGGCCGCGGCGCGCACCTCGGCGACGGCGCGTCGCACGTAGGCGGCCGGAGCGTAGGCGTTGAGCACCACGCCGTCGGCGACGGCCCCCGCGAGGCGCAGCGCCCGAGGGCCGATCGCGGCGACGTAGATCGGGACACGCTCGCGGCTTGGCCTCAGCGCCAGCCGCACGCCCTCGACGGTCTCGCCGGAGAGCAGCGCGCGCACCGCCTCGACGGCCTCGCGCAGGCGCTCGCGCGGGCGGCCGTAGGGAATGCCGAGCGCGCCCTCGATCACCTCGCGCTCGCTGCGGCCGAGGCCGAGGATCAGGCGGCCGCCGGAGAGGCGATCGAGCGTGGCCGCCGCCATCGCGAGCAGCGCGGGCGGACGGGTGTAGGGGTTGACGACGCCCACGCCGAGATCGGTGCGCTCCGTCCCGGCCGCGAGGAAGCCGAGCAGTGCGGCGGTTTCCTCGTGGAAGTAGCGCTCGGTGACCCACAGCGAGTCGTAGCCGAGGCGCTCCGTGAGCTCCCCGTAGCCGCGCAGCTGCGCGCCGTCCTCGATGCCGTGGTGCAGCACCATCCCGAGCTGTGACATCGCCGCTCCCCTCGCGCGCCGAGGTTCGCGCACGCATCGAGGGATGGTCAACGCGACGCGCTGCCTCATCCCCGCGGGAGCGCTACCATTCGCGGTGGAACGGGGTGCGGCATGGCGCTATCTGCAGCCGATCGGCTCGAGATCCTCGATCTCGCTGCACGCTACAACCACCTCATGGACGGGCGCGACGCCGAGGGCTGGGCGGAGTGCTTCACGCCCGACGGCGTGTTCGAGGGCGGCCCCAGGCTGCAGGCC
The DNA here is from genome assembly GCA_009839925.1 of Chloroflexota bacterium. Classification (GTDB taxonomy): domain Bacteria; phylum Chloroflexota; class Dehalococcoidia; order UBA2979; family UBA2979; genus VXMT01. The sequence goes on along the minus strand of VXOS01000166.1, from coordinate 3,665 downwards.
AGCGGGCGGGCGGAGTTGGTCGCGTTCATGGAGCGCCTGATCGCGCGCGACCTGCCCGCCGTCCACTGGACGAACAACATCGTCATCGAGGGCTCGGGAGACAGCGCGAGCATGACGCTCTACCTGCTCGTGATCGAGCTGCGGGACGGGCCGCGCGCGGCACACTTCGGCGTCTACCACGACGAGCTGGTACGGACGGCCAACGGCTGGCGTTTCCGAAAGCGCCGCCTCGGCCACCGCTGACACGCACGCAACAGGAGAGGACCCTGTGATGGAGGCTGAGACGCAGACCGCCGACCGGCTCGCGATCCTCGAGCAGATCGCGCGCTACTCCTACGCCTGGGACGACCGCGACCTCGAGGCGTACGTCGCGCTCTTCGCGGAGGGGGCCGCATTCGTGGTCGACCCGGAACTGCCGGGTGGGCCGAGCGTGGACGCGCATGGCCACGAGGCGATCCGTGCATGGGCGAGGGAGCGCATGGACGCGCGCGCGCCCGGCGTGCAGGTGCGGCACCACCAGAGCGGCACGCTCTTCGAGGAGCTGGACGGCGATCGCGCGCGCACGCGCACGATGCTGCTGACCTCACGCGTCGGGCCGGACGGCGAGCCGCCGAGCAGCGGCGTCTACTACGACGAGTGGCGCCGCACCGCCGAGGGCTGGCGATTCGCCAGCCGCACCCTCCGCCACGACTTCCCGGGGACGTTCTGACGGCGCACGCCGCCTCGGCGGCGACCGCGCGCCGAGGCGCCATCGCATAGGATCGAAGCGTGCTGCCGATTGGACCACTGGCCGCCCTGGCGCTGGGCAGTCTCCGCGAGCAGTGGCGTATCACGCTCGCGCTGCTCCTCGGCGCGCTGCTGCTGAGCGCAGCGCTCGCGGCGGTCCCGATCACACACGAGCGCTTGCGGGACGTCGCGCTGCGCGATTCGCTGGCGACGGCCCCGCCCGGCGCACTCGAACTGCGCGTCAGCCGCGACGGCGTCGCCCTCGACCGCGTCGCCTACCTCGACGCGCAGGCCGCCCTCGACCAGGCGGTCGCCGACGCGCTCGGCGACGCGATCGGCGGGCAGACGCGCAGCGGCGCGACGGGCGTGCTCGCGCTCGCAACCGTGCGCGGCGGCGACGGCCCGTTCCCCGATGCGATCGACGACACGCTCGGGCAGGCCGCGCTGCGCTTCCGCTCGGACCTCGAGGCGCACGTCACGCTGCTGGAGGGGCGCTTCCCCGAGGCGCTCCCGCGCGGCATCGGCGATCCCGTGCCGGTGCTCGTCGCGCCCGGCAGCGCGCGCGAGGCGGGCCTGACGCCGGGGCAGCGGCTGGTGCTGATACCCCGCTCGTCGCTCGCTGCGAGGTTCCCGATCGTGATCGCCGGCATCGCCGAGCCCCGCGACCCAACAAGCTCCTACTGGAGCGGGCGGCCCGGCGTGCTCGAGCGCACGACGAGCGGCGCCTTCGCCCTGCTCGTGCCTGAAACGACCTTCTTCGGCGCCCTGCCCGACCTGCTGACCGGAGCGAGCGCCGCCTTCGAGTCCACCTACGCCGTAGACCCGGCCGGCGTCCAGACCGGCGACGTGACCGAGATCGCCGCGCGCGTGCGCGAACTGCCGAAGCAGCTCGCCGCCCTCGGGGGCGCCGAGGTCGAGAGCACCCTCCCGCAGGCAATCGAGAACGCGGCCGACCTGCCAGGCTTCGACCTGCCGGCGCTTGCGCTGCGCTTCGGGCAGATCGCGGCGGCGCTCGGAGCGCTCGTCTTCGGCGCCGCCTCGTTGCTGGCGCAGCGGCGCGGGCGAGTGCGCGCCGGGCTGCGGCTGACGGGCTCGTCGCACCGCCAGATCGCCGCGGTCGAGATGATCGCCGCCCTGCCCGCGGCGCTGCTGGCCCTCGTGGGTGGAGCGCCGGTCGCGGCGCTGACCGTCGCCATCATTGGCCGCCTCGAGGGGTTCGAGGCGCTCGGCAGCTCGTTCACGATGACGATCCAGCGCGACCTGCCGTGGGCCGGAGCGGGCGCGCTGGCGGTGCTCAGCCTCGGGATCGCGGCGTCCGCCCTCGCGGACCGCGCGGCGTCCCGTCGCGGCGTCTGGCTGACGGCGGCGGCCGTCGGCGCGGGCGCGCTGTTCTGGGCGCTCACGCGCCACGAGACGCTGTTCGAGGGCGGGGAGACTCGCTATGCGCTCCTGCTCGCGCCCGCGGCACTGCTGGCCCCGGCGGCGCTCCTGGCGTGGCGGTTCGTCCCGCTGATTGCCCGGCTGCTCGCCCGGCCGGCGGCGCTCACTCGGGGGATCGCGCTGATCGGCGGCCTGCGAGCCGTCGCGCGGCGGCCCGCGGGAGTCGCCTTCCCGCTCGTGCTGCTTGCGGCGGCGGCCGCGTTGCTGCTCGCGACGTTGCCGGGCACGCTCGAGCGCTCGTCCGCCGATCGCGCGGCGCACGCCGCCGGAGGTGACGTGCGGACGAGCAGCCTCGCGGGCCTCGATGACGCGGGTGAGGCGGAGCGCCGGTCGGCGATCGCCGGGGCGGGCATGGACGCGGCCTCGCCACTGGTACGCGCGAGTGGCGAGCTCGGCCACGAAGGCGCGAGCATGCCCGTCGAGGTGCTGGGCATCGACCCGGCCAGCTTCGGGGCCGTGGCGAACGTGCGCCCCGACCTCACCCCGGACACGCTGCCGGCCATTCTCTCCGCCCTCAGCGCGAACGCAGCCGCCCTCGAGGGCCGTCCCGTCCCACCGAACACCCGCCAGCTCGGCGCCTGGGTCAGGCTCACCGACACGAGCGGCGAGGTGCGCATCGCGCTCTCGCTCCGCAACGCCGAGGGGCGCTACACGCAGCTGATGCTGGGCGTCACGGACGCCGACCCTGGCCTCGGGCGCTGGAGGTTCCATGCGGCCGATCTTGCGACTCCGCTCGACCCGAGCGGCGCCGCGATCCCGGGCGCCTCTCTCGCCGGGCCGCTCACGCTGCACGGCTATTACCTGCTGCTCGGCGACGCCGCCGCCGCGGCGCCCGGCAGCACGCTGCTCGGACCGGTGCTCGCCACCCAGGACGCGCCGGCCACGCCGCGCGACCGCGTCGACCGCCTCGAGGGCGCCGAAGAAGCGTTCGGGCAGCGCTCGATCATCCATGACATGGCGAGCCTCGACGACCTCGAACCGATGACGGGCTTCGCGGCCGGCGGCGCGCAGGTGATCGCGCGCAACACGCTCGCTTCCCCGCCGGGCATCCGCGGGGCGCAGCACCTCGACTGGGGCGTCTCCGCCCAGCCCGCTGCGTCCGCGATGCGCGGACTGCGGCAGAAGACGGACGGCGCGCCCGTGCTGGTCTACGCCTCGCGGGCCGCGGTCGAGGAGCTCGCGATCGAGCCGGGCGAGGAGCTGACGCTCACGGTTGGCGGCGAAGCCCTGCGCGCCCAGCTGGCGGGCGCGCTCGATGGCTTCCCGACGTTCCCGGCTGGTTCGGCCTTCGTCGTCGCCGGGCTGGACCGCCTGCTCGCGGCCGTCAACGCGTCTCCGCGGAGCGATCCGCTGGCGACGAACGAGGCCTGGTTCACCAGCGCCGCGCCCGCCCCCGCCGCCGCCGCGCGGCGCGGCCCGCCGCCCGCGGCGGGCACGGTGCCCGGCCGCGAATACATGCGCGCCGCCCGCGGCAGGGGGCCGGCCGCGGCGCGCGGGGG
>VXOS01000211.1:268-3469 GCA_009839925.1 Chloroflexota bacterium | reverse complement strand
CCCCCAGCCCCCCCCCCGCTTTCATCTTCTTGTGGCCCCCCACCGCCCCCCCGCTCCCCCCCGCGGCCCCGCGGCCCCCCACCCCCCGCGCGCCGCCCCCCTCCCGGGGGGGGGCGCCGCCCACGACGATGTCGTGGCCTTCCTCGTGCAGCCGGATCAGCGTCGGGCCGGTCGCCTCGCGAGTTGCGGCGGGCGCTGGTGCGGTGGTCATTGCTGCGCCTCCGGCGTCACACCCAGCTCGGCGAGCGCCTGCTCGTACTGCTCCGGCGAGGGCGGCGCGCCGTGGAAGCCGGGGTTGCCCTCCATGAAGGAGACGCCGCGGCCCTTCACGGTGTCGAAGATCACGCAGGCGGGTTGGCCGCGCACCTCGCTGGCCCAGCGCAGCGCCTCCTCGACGGCGCCCGTGTCGTGTCCGTCCACGCCGCTGCGCACGGCCCAGCCGAAGGACTCGTACTTGCTGTCCAGCGGCTCGGTCACCATCGTCGAGGCGGTGTGGTCGTCGTTCTGGATGCCGTTCTTGTCGATCAGGGCGATCAGGCCCTCGGCGGCGTGGTGCGAGGCGGCCATCGCGGCCTCCCAGACCTGGCCCTCGTTCTGCTCGCCGTCGCCCATCAGCACCCAGACGCGCGTGTCCGCGCCGGCGAGACGCGCCGAGAGCCGCATCCCGAGGCCGAACGAGAGCCCCATGCCCAGCGACCCGGCGCTGTTCTCCACCCCCGGCGGCTTGCCGAGCACGGAGTGCCCCTGCAGCCGCGTGCCCTTCGCGCGGAACGTCTCCAGCTCCTCGACGGGGAAGTAGCCGAGCTCGGCGAGCAGCGCGTACTGCACGGGCGTGGCGTGGCCCTTGCTCATCACGAAGCGGTCGCGCTCCGGCCAGTCCGGCCGCTGCGGGTCGTGGCGCATGATCCGCGTGTAGAGCACGGACATGATCTCGGCGGCGGACATGGAGCCGCCGATGTGGCCGGAGCTGGCCTCGAAGACCATGCGCACGATGTGCTGGCGGATGCGCCGGATCAGCGCATCGAGATCGGCGTCGTCAGTGGCGAAACTGGTCCCATCGGGACCGCGCTGTGTATCGGTGACCATCGCGCCCCTGCGTATCGGGGAGACCCTGCGATCGCAGGGCGTGGCGCGAGTATACGCACGCGCAATCCGCACGGTCCACGCGCGGCGCGCGGCGGCTGCGCTTCGATGGATCGAGGCGCTACGGAGTGTCGCCGGCAGAGCCGGTCAGGGGCGATCGAACTCCGGAATCACCTCGCCGACCAGGCGGATGCTCTTCATGATCTTGTCGTGCGAGAGCGGGCCTACCTGGTGCAGGGTCATGAGGCGATCGATGCCGACCTCCTCGTAGAACTTGAAGCCCTCCCGGATCTTGTCCTGGTCGCCGACGATGAGCGACTCCTGGCGGCTGAGCACTTCGAACATCTCGTCCTCGCCGACCTGCTCGCCCTCCATGATCCGCCCGATCATGATCGCCGCCTCGCTCGGGTCGGCGTGGTCGCGGGCGTACTGGCCCACGAGGCCGCCCCCGGCGGGATCGCTCGCGGCCGCCTCCATCTCGCGCGCGACCTCGATGAAGCTCTCGCGCACCTCGAAGAAGGAGAACGCCTCGTTGGTGTACCAGGCGGCGGCGCCTGCCGCGCCGTTCGCCAGGGCCTCCGCCTGGCTCTCCGCCCCGTGCACGAAGGTGAAGAAGGCGATCTGGTTGTTCTGGAACTCGCCGACGGGGTTCTCGCACTCCGCCGAGGCCTTGCGGTAGATGTCGACCATGCCCTGCACCTCCTCGTGCGAGGCCCAGAGCGTGACGCCGAGCGCCCCGACGCCGTTGCGCCCTGCCTGCTCGAAGGAGGGAATGGAGCTACAGGCCTGCCACAGCGGCGGGTGCGGCTTCTGGTACGGCTTCGGGATGATCGAGACGTCGTTGATCTCGTACTGGTCGCTCTTCCAGGAGAACCTGTCCTGCGTCCACATCTTCGGGACCATCTCGAAGGTCTGCTGGAGCTGGTCCCGCGTCGAGTCCGCGTCGATGTTGAAGGTGCGCCACTCCGGGACCGTGCTGCGCGCCAGCCCCATCTGCAGGCGCCCGTTGCTGAGGTGGTCGAGGAAGGCCGCGCGCTCGGCGATGCGGATCGCGTGGTTGAACCGCGAGGGCGCCAGCACCGCGGCGTGGCCGACGTCGATCTGGTTGGTGTGCTGGGCGATGGCCGTCAGCATCAGCTCCGGCGCGGAGCTGAAGCTGAACTCGACCGCCGTGTGGTGCTCGACCTCCCACCAGCAGCCGTAGCCCATCTCGTCGGCGAGCCGGGCCTGCTCGAGGGTCTGCTCGAAGAGCCGGTGCTCGTACTGCCCGTCGTCGCCCCAGAGCTCCTTCGGGTGCTGCATCTCTGAAAAGATGTCGATCTTCATCGCCGTCCGCCTCCCGGCTGTGCACGCGGCCGGTCCGGCCGCCGCGCCACGTTAGCGGGAGGGCGAGGCTACGTGGCGCAGGCGGAGTAGCCGCAGACGGGGCAGAGCGAGCAGCCCTCGCCGAAGGCGAGGGGACCGGCGCAGTCCGGGCAGCGCGGCCCGAAGGAGGGCATCCGGCGCAGCCGCCGCACCGGCGCCGGGTCGCCCGCGCCCCGCGCCGCGCCGCCCGCACGCTCCCCGACCGGCTGATTAACTGGAGCAAGCGTGGTAACCATCTCGGCATCCCGTAGCGAACATGCGTTCCGCAGCAAGTATCGCAAGAACGCGTGTGCTAGTCAAGCGCGAAGCCCCACGTGCACGGGTGCTTGGCGACGCACTCGGCTAGGATTCGGGCATGGCGCGCGTTCTCTTCTTGATCCTTCTCTTGAGCGCGGTCGCGATCGCCTGGCTGGCGCTCATGCAGCCGCGGCGGTTGCGTCTCCTAGGGAAGCACGCGCGCACCCTCGGCTACGCCTATGTCGCCGCGATCCTGATCGGCTCGGCGCTGCGCCTGCTCTTCGGCTGGGGCACCTGAGCGCGTGCGGCTGCTCGTCTGCCCGCAGGAGTTCAAGGGCTCCCTGACCGCGCCCGAGGCCGCCGCCGCGATCGCCGAGGGCGCTCGCCGCGCCTCCGCCGTCTCCGCCGTCCGCGCGCTCCCCCTCGCCGATGGCGGCCCCGGCACCGCGGCGATCGTCGCCGCGGCGACCGGTGGCGCGGTCGTCCGCACCGCGGTGGCCGGGCCCCGCGGCGGTG
>VXOS01000211.1:0-258 GCA_009839925.1 Chloroflexota bacterium | reverse complement strand
CCCCCCCCGGCGCCGCCCCCGCCCCGCCCCCGCCGGCGCCCCGCCCCCCCCCCCGGCGCGCGCCCCCCGCCCCGCGGCGCCCGCCCCCCCCGCGACCGGTGGCGAGCTCGTCAGCACCGAGGTGACCGGCCCCCTCGGCGATCCCGTCGAGGCGCGCTACGCGCTGCTGCCGGCCGCCGGCGGTGGTCCGCCGACGGCGCTGATCGAGTCGGCCGCGGCCGCCGGGCTCGTGCTCGCCCCGCCCGACCTGCGCGACCC
>VXOS01000014.1 GCA_009839925.1 Chloroflexota bacterium | reverse complement strand
TCGTCCACCGGGCGCCCGCCCTCGTGGCTGACGCCCTTTTTATCTTTGCTGTTCGGGTGGCGGTGCTGCGGCCTCCCCCCACCCGGGTTGGGCCCCGCCGTGATGGCGGGCCGCAACGTTTACGCTCGTACCAGGGCCCGCGAGCGGGCCCGGCTTGTATGCGAGGCTAGTCGTCCCAGTCGATGACCTCGCGCTCGATCTGCCAGGCGTCCCAGGAGTCCGCGCCTTCGTTGTAGCGCTCCTGGATCGCCTTGCGCAGCACCATGTTCTCGTCCGCGTGCGGGTCGATCATGTCGCGGTTCACCTGGTACTCGTTGGCGAAGGCCTCCTTGTGCGAGGCGAGGTCGAGGCCCTTGCCGATCGACCGCTTGATCGCCTGCAGCGTGTAGCCCGGGCGGGACGCGATCAGCGCCGCCCACTTGATCGTCTCCTCGCGGAGCGTGTCGTCCGGGAAGACGCGGTTGACGAAGCCCCAGTGCAGCGCCTTGCGCGCCGAGATCGGGCGGCCGTCGAGCAGCAGCTCCATCGCCCGCGCCTCGCCGATCACGCGCGGGATGCGCGAGGTGCCGGCGCCGGCCGCCATCGAGCCCATGATCACCTCGGGCTGGCCGAACGTGGCCGACTCACCGGCGACGCGCAGGTTGGCGGTCGAGAAGAGCTCGCAGCCGCCTCCCCAGCACTGGCCGTTGTTGACGGCGATCGAGACCATCGGACCAAGGCGCAGCTCGGCGCCGCAGCGGGCCATCCCGCCGAAGTCGCCGGTCGGCTCGCGACCCTCGGCAATGTCGATGCTGTCCTGCAGGGACATGTGAGCGAGGAAGTAGCCGGGCGTGCCGGAGGCGAGGATCAGCACCTTTGCGCCGGACTCCCGGACTTCGTCCATCGCGTCGGCCATCTTCTTGGCGAGGCCGAGGTACCACATGTTCATCGGCGGGTTGTTGATCTCCACCAGGCCGACGCCCTCGGCCGGGTACTCGATGCTCACGCCTCCTACGTCTGTCGTGTTCGCCATGGGGAGTCCTTTCGTCACGCAATTCAGCTGCCAGACGGCGGAAGCATAGCATCGCATTCGCGGCGCCGCCGACGCCGTCGGGGGTCCCGCCGCGTGCGGCGGGAGGCGCCGCTACTCGCGCAGCCTCGAGGAGGCGGCGCTGTGCGTGCCGAGGTTGTATTCGCGCTCGTAGCGACGATGAGCGAACAGCCACTCGCCGTCGACCTTGCGGAGGTGATCAAAGTAGCGCCCGGCCAGCCGCAGGGCGCCGTCGTTCATGCCGAAGGCGGCGATGTAGCACTCGACGCGCGCCTCGTCCGGTGCGCCCTCGACGGCCTCGATTGCGAGGCTGTTCGTCCAGTGCCGGTAGTCGTCGCCCGTCACTTCCAGCAGCCGCCCCATGTAGCTCCGGATCGAATCGCGACCCTCGAACCTGAGATCGCTTCCCATCAGCTCCAGCACGCCGTCCTCGGTGAACATCGCGGCCGTGCGCTCCGCCTCGCGGCGGTCGTAGGCGAGGTTCTGCCGTGCGAAGAGGTCACGGATCGCCTCGCGGTCCTCGAGCGTGAGCGTCATCGCGACAGTCCCTTCTCGCCGGCGCTCGCCAGTTCCTCGGCGATGCGAGCGCCGGCCTCGTAGTCGGCAAACATCCGGTCGTAGTAGTCGGTCACGTCGGAGAGCCGGTGCGGGTGGGTGATGATGTAGCGCCGGTTCTCGCGCGCCCCGGCCAGCACGCGCGGGGCCACGTCCTCGGGCTGCATCGGGTTGGGCAGCTTGCCCAGACTGGGGGCGGCGAACTCGTAGTAGCCGCCGAACTTCTCCGGGCGGTACTCGTTGGAGTTCGTCTGGTTCGTCGCCATCCCGCCCGGGCACCAGCAGGAGACGCCGATGCCCTCCGGCTCCAGCTCGTCGCGCAGCACGTTGGTCATGCCGACCACCGCGTGCTTCGAGGCCGTGTAGACGCCGTGCTCGTTCGCCCGCGCCACCAGCCCGGACAGCGAGGCGGTGTTGACGATCTGGGCGGGGCCGTCCTGCCCACGCATGCGCGGGACAAAGGCGCGGATGCCGTTCAGCACCCCTCGCAGGTTCACCGCGAACGTCCACTCCCAGTCGACCTCGCTGGCGTCGACGGTGGGACCGCGCACGGAGACGCCGGCGTGGTTCAGCAGCAGGTTCGCCTCGCCGTACTCGGCGTAGCTGCGCTCGGCGAGCGCCTCCACCTCGTCGCGCTCGGAGACGTCGACGGCCATCGCGAAGGCCTCGACGCCGAGTGCTCGCGCCTCCCCGGCGACCTGCTCGATGCGCTCGCCGTCGAGGTCGGCGAGGGCGAGACGCATACCCTCGCGCGCGCACTCGAGCGCCAGCGCGCGGCCGACGCCGCGCCCCGCGCCGGTGATCACCGCGACCCGTCCCGCGAGCTGATCCATCGGCTCCTCCGCACTGTCCGGCGCGCTGCCAAGCGCCCGTCGCGCGCCGATGATAGCCCGCCGGGGCGAGGCATGCGCGGCGGAAATCCCGCGAACGCTCGCCGCAACGGGTACAATCCCGCCGCAACGCGACGACGGCGCAAGGGGGCGCGCGATGCCAGACCTGCTGTACGAGAAGTTCGACCACTACGCGGTATTCACGATGAACCGCCCGGAGCGGCTCAACGCCCTCGGCGGGAGTCTGCGCGCCGAGCAGGCCGAGGCGCTGAACGACTTCACCGCCGACGTGGAGATGCGCGTCGGCATCGTGACCGGAGCGGGGCGCGCCTTCAGCGCGGGCATGGACCTGAAGGAGGCAGCGGAGCGGGTGTCCGGAGGCCAGAGCGCGGCCGGGACGGCCTTCGACGGCCAGATCATGCCGCACCCCTACGGCTCCAACCCCAAGCCGTTCATCGCCGCGATCAACGGCCTTGCCGTCGGCGGCGGCCTCGAGACGGCGCTCGGCTGCGACATCCGCATCATGTCGACCGACGCCTACGTGGGGCTCTACGAGGCGAAGCGCGGGATCATCCCCGGCCCGGGGCTGCACCTGCTGCCGCGGCTGATCGGCCTCTCCGGCGCCAGCCAGCTGCTGCTCACCGCCGATCGCGTGGATCCGGAGCAGGCCCTGCAATGGGGCATCGTCACCGAGGTGGTGGAGCCGGACCAGTTGATGCCTCGGGCGATCGAGCTGGCGCAGATGATCGCGAGCAACGCGCCGCTCTCCGTGGCGGCGACGAAGGCGCAGATCCAGCACTGGTCGACGGCCGACCTCGCCAACAGCTTCCGGCTCTACCAGTGGATCGCCGACAAGGTGTTCAGCTCGGAAGACTCGAAGGAGGGCCCGACCGCCTTCGCCGAGAAGCGCACGCCGCACTGGGTGGGCCGCTAGCGGAGCAACCACCTCTGTCCCCTCTCCCCGAGGGAGAGGGTGAGGGTGAGGGAGACCCCGGCGCGCGGCCCCCCCGCCCCGCGGGCAGTCGAGGATAAAAAAAAAACCGCCCACCACACGGAGAAGGAAAGGAGGGAGTGGGAGTGGGGGAGAATA
>VXOS01000140.1:1640-3572 GCA_009839925.1 Chloroflexota bacterium | reverse complement strand
ATGTGTATAAGCCCCAGGGACGGGGAGGCGCCCGGCCCCGCCACGCCCGACCCCGGCGACGGCGTCTTCTCCTCGCTGCGGATCCGTAACTTCCGGCTGCTCTGGTTCGGGATCGTCAGTCATGCGCTGGCGCTCTGGATGGAGCAGATCGCCCGCCCCTACCTGATCTACGAGCTGACCGAGTCGCCGCTCCAGCTGGGTGGCGTGATCGTTGCGCGGACGCTGCCGCAGTTCGGTTTCGGCATCCTCGCCGGGGTGATGATCGACTGGTTCGATCGCAAGCTGGTGCTGCAGCTCTCGCAGTACGGCGCGCTGCTGCTCAACGTGGTCTTCGCCGCGCTGCTGATCTTCGACCTGCTGGAGCTGTGGCACATCTACGCGGCCGCCTCCGTCCGCGGCGCCACGATGGCGTTCGATCAGCCGGCGCGTCAGGCGCTGGTGCCCGCGGTCGTGCCCGCGGACCGCGTCACCAACGCGATTGCGCTGCTGAGCGCCACGCAGAACTCGATGCGCATCTTCGGCACGGCGGTCGCCGGTTTCACCATCGCCGTGATCGGCGTGACCGGGGCGTTCGTCGCGATCGCGCTGATCTACGTCGGCGCGGTGGTCTCCACGGCGCTGCTGCGCGTGGCGACGCACGCCCGTCCCGAGGAGAGCGGCGCGGGCGCGATGCTCGCCGGCCTCGGCGACGCGATGCGCTACGCGATCGGCACGCCCGCGATTCGCGGGGCGATCTCGCTCGCGCTGATCCACTTCGCGTTCGGGCTCTCCTTCCTGCACCTCTTCGCGGCGCTGTTCGCCCTCGAGGTGCTGGACATCGGCCCCTTCGGGTTCGGGATCATGATGTCGATCACGGGGCTCGGGTCGCTGACCGGGGCGCTGATCATCGCCTCGCGCTCGCCGCGCAACCTCGGGCAGCTGCTGCCGCTGATGATGGCCTCGATGGGCGCGCTGCTGATTGCCTTCTCGCTCAGCAGCTACGTGCCGGACGCCCTCGGGCGTCCCTGGCTGGTGCTGCCGCTGGTGCTGGTGTTCGGCGTGGGGCTGTTCCAGTCCGGCATCTTCGCGCTCGTCCAGGTGGTGGTGCTGGACGCCGCGCCGGACCAGATGCGCGGCCGCCTGATGGGCCTGCTCGCCTTCGACCGCGCCACGATGCTGATGGGCGCTGCGGCGGGCGGCGCGATCGCCGAGGCGATCGGCGTGCAGCGCGCGCAGATCCTCTATGCCACGCTCGTGATCGTCGGCGCGCTCGCCATCCTGATTTTCGCCCGGCGCTTCCGTCGCACCGTGATCGGCGCCAGCGTGCCGACCGCCGAGCCGGGCAGCCGCCGCCACACCGCGGCCGGCGTCCGCAGCGCGGCCTCGAGGGATCGCGCCTCGCACTAGCCCGTGCTGGCCCCGTCAGCGCGGACCCGCGCCGATCGCCCGCAGCAGCGCGAGCCCCCGGCCCGGCGCGCCGGCGGCGAAGGGCGGGATGCCGATCCGCTGGGGCGAGAGCCGCAGCGGTTCGCCTCGCGCGTCGAGTAGCGCGCCTCCGGCGGCCTCGACCACGGCCGCGCCGCCCGCCACGTCCCACACCGAGCGCGGCCCCGTCGAGAGGTAGACGCCTGCCGAACCCAGCACCACCTGGGCGAGCTTCAGCACCGCGGATCCCGCGGGGTGGACGTCGAACGGAATGTGGTACTGCAGCCGGCGCCGCTCGAAGTCGTGCCGCGAGACCACGACACGCCCGACGTCCGGACCGTCCTCGATCGGCGGAAGCCCCTCGCCGTCCCGGCGGGCGACGCCACGTTCGCCCTCGAGGAGGCCCGAGAGCACCATCCACTCGCCGCCGCCCCCCGGCGGCGGCGGCGCGCCCCCGCCGCGGCCCCCCCGACCGCCCCGGCGGGGCCCGCCCGCGCCCCCCAACTCGGGCCACCCCAGCAGGAACTC
>VXOS01000140.1:0-1630 GCA_009839925.1 Chloroflexota bacterium | reverse complement strand
CCCGCCGCCCGGCCGCGCCCCCCCCGCCCCACCCCCCCCCCCCCCCCGCCGGCCCCCCCCCCCGCCCCCCCCGCGCCGCCCCCACCCCCCCCCCCCCCCCCCCCCCCCCGCGGGCGGCGGCAGCGCGACCGCGCCGAGCGCCAGCCGATCCTCCCGGAAGAGCCCGACCGAGACCCCGAACTCGGGCAACCCGAGCAGGAACTCGCGCGTGCCGTCCAGCGGGTCGACCACCCAGGTCGGTTCGCCGGGAACGATCGGCGCGGACTGTTCGGACTCCTCGGAGAGCCAGTGCGCGCCCTCGATCAGCGGCATCAGACGCTCGTGCAGCACCTCGTCGGCGGCGTGGTCGGCCTCGGTGACGGGGCCCTCGCCCCACTTCATGCCGACGCGCACCCTGCCGCCGGCGACGATCGCGCTGATCGCCTCGCCGGCGGCGCGCACCGCGTCCTCGAGGGCGTCGCGCAGCTCCGTCGGCGGTGTGACGCTCACAGCGCGCCCACCGGGGCGGCGGCCCTGTCCGGCACGCCGCGCGCTGCGGCGTCGCGAATCCGCCAGCGGGCGGCCTGCCAGGTCTCGTTGAACTCGTGGGCGTCCCACGAGTAGCCGGCGATGCGGGCCGAGACGGCTACCCGCTCGATCGGCTCGGTGAGCGGGATCAGCGCGGGCACGTCGTCGAGCAGCAGTCGCTGCGCGTCGCGCGCGAGGCGGCCCCGCTCGGCGGGATCGAACGCGGTCAGCGCCTCCTCGACCGCGAGGTCGTAGAGCGGGTTCGAGTAGCCCCACGGCGAGAAGTCGCTGAGTCCCGAGGAGGTGTGCAGCCGCAGTCCGACATCGGGCGTGCGCACCGGCTCCAGTTCGAACAGGATCGCCTCGAAGTCGCCTCCGCTCAGGTCCCGCCGCCATTGCTCGTCGCTCACGGTGCTCAACCTCGGGCTGAAGCCGCCCTCCTGCAGCTGCTGGACCAGCGCGCGGACCAGGATGGTGAAGGGCGCCCGGTCCGGCGCCTCCAGCGCGAACGCGAGGTTCGAGGCGCCCGCCGCGGCGAGCAGCTTCCGGGCCTCGGCAGGGTCGTGGGCGAACAGCGGATGCGCGGCGAGCTCGTAGCGGGGGAGGGCGTCGGCGGCGAACGCTGGGCCGACCGGACCCGTCGGGGACTCGGCCCCGGCGCCCTCCCGCAGAGCGATTCGCCGGTGGTCGAGGGCAAGGAAGAGCGCGCGCCGGACCCGCTCGTCCTGGAACGCCGGGTGGAAGCGCACGCGCTTCCCGGCCTTCGTACCGACAAGCGAGAGGCCGAGGCCGCGCGCACGCCGGGTGGAGCGCGTCAGTGTGCGCGCACCGGCTCGCTGCTCCGCGCGGACGACGCTGTCCGGCTGATCGAGCATGTTGAGGTCGAGCGCGCCGCTCTCGAAGGCGGCGTCGAGCGACTCCGCCCGCTCGGCGGAAACCATCCGCAGCTCGTCGAGCAGCGGCAGCCCTCGATGGTGGTAGCGCGCGTGCGGCCGCAGCGAGCCGCCGCCGTCCGCGCGCCCCGCCGCGCAGAAAGGGCCCGCGACGCTCCGCCGCCAGCAATAGGAGACCCCCATCGCAAGCACAGCGCCGCGCTCGGTGTCGCAGCGCAGCGCGAACCGCC
>VXOS01000046.1 GCA_009839925.1 Chloroflexota bacterium | reverse complement strand
CGAGGCGGCGGGCCTGCCGCTCGTGGTCGTAGAGGGGGTTGAGGGCGATGAGGCCCAGGCCCGTATCGGCGATCGCGGCGAGGCCCTCGGCGCACTGCTCGGGCGTGCCGTAGACGCCGACGCGCTCAGCGCGCTGTCCGCTTCCCGAGTGCATCGTGAACCAGGGCTGCATCCGACGCAGCGCCGTCTCCGCGTCGTCCTCCACGCCGATGAAGACGCGCTTCGACGTAGTGAACGTCTCCGGGTCGCGTCCGTGGGCGTCGAGGCAGGCGCGCATCGCCTCCTGCTCGTCGCGGAAGCGGGCCGTGGACGTTGCGCCCGCGCCCATCCAGCCGTCGCCGAGCCGTGCGGCGCGGTCGAGCGCGGCGGGCGCGTGCCCGCCGAACCAGAGCGGGATGCGCTGCTGGACGGGCGTGGGACTGATGAAGGCGTCGTCCAACTGCCAGAAGCGCCCGTCGAAGGTGATGCGCTCGCCGGTCCAGAGTCGCTGCATCAGTACGAGCCCCTCCTCGAAGCGTGACGCCTTCCCCGCCGCCGGAGCGCCGAACGCCTCGGAGAAGGGCGCACCGGTCGCGTTTCCCATGCCGACGCCCGCGATGAGGCGTCCGTTCGAGAGGCGGTCGAGGGTCGCGAGGCTCTTGGCGAGGTTGATGGGGTTGCGCAGGACGCTGATGAGGACGGAGCTGCCGAGGCGCACGTTGCTCGTAAGGGCGGCGGCATAGGAGAGCAGGGGGATGGGGGCGAGGTCGTTCTGCGCGTTGATGGCCTGCTCCACAACCCAGCAGCTGTGGTAGCCCAGTTCCTCGACCGCCGCGAAGAAGGGCGGCAGCACGGCGACGTCGATCTCGCCGGGGAACCGCTGGGGTATGGCGATGCCGAAGCGCAGGTTGGGGTTAGATCCCGGCACGCGCCCCACTCCACCGTGTGCGCTGCCCGCGCACGCTGGGTTCCCGCCGGTGCGGGAATGACGGAACGCGGTCCATCTCCTACTTGCCCAGGATGTTGAGCGCGGCGCCGGCGCGGAACCATTCGAGCTGCTCCCCGCTCATGGTGTGGGTGAGCTCAATCTCCTCGTCGCCGCCCTCGAAGTGGTGGATGACGGCGCGGACCGGCTTGCCGGGCGCGATCTCGTCCAGGCCGGTGATGCTGATGGTGTCGGCCTCGAAGATCTTGTCGTAGTCGTCCGGGTCAGCGAAGGTGAGGGGGAGGATGCCCTGCTTCTTCAGGTTCGTCTCGTGGATGCGGGCGAAGCTGCGCACGATGACAGCCCTGGCGCCAAGCAGGCGCGGGGACATCGCAGCGTGCTCGCGGGAGCTGCCCTCGCCGTAGTTGAAGTCGCCGACGGCGACCCAGCCGAGGCCGTGCTCCTTGTAGTAGCGGGCGACCTGGGGGAAGGGGGCGCGCTCGCCGGTGACCTGGTTCAGGCCCTCGCCGCGCTCGTCCGTGAAGGCGTTGACCGCGCCGAGGAAGGCGTTGTCGCTCAGCCGCTCCAGGTGTCCTCGGAAGCGCAGCCACGGCCCCGCGGGGGAGATGTGGTCGGTCGTGCACTTGCCCTTCGCCTTCACGAGCACCTGCACGCGCTCGAAGTCGCTGCCGTCCCATCGCGGGAACGGCGAGAGCACCTGCAGGCGGGAGGACTCGGGGTCGACGTTCACGACGATGGCGCTGCCGTCGTCGGCGGGCGGCTCGTAGCCGAAGCCACGCCCCGCGAAGCCGTCCTCAGGGACCTCGGGCGCCTCGCCGGGCGGGTTGAGCCTGAAGGGCTGGCCGTCGGCGCCGGTGAGGGTGTCGGTCATGGGGTTGAACGAGAGGCGTCCGGCAAGGGCGAACGCGGTGACGATCTCCGGGCTGGCGATGAAGTTCATCGTTGAAGGGTTGGCGTCGTTGCGGGCGGGGAAGTTGCGGTTGAACGACGTGACGATGGAGTTGACGTCGCCGGGGTTGATGGTGGGACGCTTCCACTGGCCGATGCAGGGGCCGCAGGCGTTGGCCATGACGCTGGCGCCGACCGATTCGAGCGCGGCCATCTGGCCGTCGCGCTGGATCGTGGCGTTGACGGCCTCCGAGCCGGGTGTGACGAGGAAGTCGACCGCCGCGGCGACGCCGTGCTCGGCGGCCTGCCGGGCGACGTTCGCGGCACGGGAGACGTCCTCGTACGAGGAGTTGGTGCAGGAGCCGATGAGCGTCGCGGAGAGCCGGTCAGGGTAGTTCTCCTTGATGACGGCGTCGGCGAGCTCGGAGATAGGGCGCGCGAGGTCCGGCGTGTGCGGGCCGACGACGTGCGGCTCCAGTGTGTCCAGGTCGATCTCGACGATGCGGTCGAAGTACTTCTCCGGCTCGGCCTCGACCTCGGCGTCGGCGGCGAGGAGGTGGGCGTACCTGTCGGCGAGGTCGGCGAGCTCGGGGCGTCCGGTCGCGCGGAGGTAGGCGGCGGCGTGGTCGTCGTAGGGGAAGATGGAGGTGGTCGCGCCGAGCTCCGCACCCATGTTGCAGATGGTGGCCTTGCCGGTGGCGCTGATGGAGCGGACGCCGGGGCCGAAGTACTCGACGACGGCGTTGGTGCCTCCGGAGACGGTGAGGATGCCGGCAAGCTTGAGGATGACGTCCTTGGGGGCCGTCCAGCCGCTCATGGAGCCGGTGAGCTTCACGCCGATGAGGCGCGGGTAGAGCACCTCCCACGGGAAGCCCGCCATCACGTCGACAGCGTCAGCGCCGCCGACGCCGGATGCGAACGCGCCCAGCCCGCCCGCGTTAGGCGTGTGGGAGTCGGTGCCGATGATCATGAGGCCGGGGAAGGCGTAGTTCTCCAGGATGACCTGGTGGATGATGCCGGAGCCGGGCCCCCAGAAGCCGAGGCCGTACTTCGCGGCGGAGGAGCGGAGGAAGTCGTAGACCTCGCTGCTCTCGCTCTTGGCGAGATTGGTGTCGGCGAGCGCGCCCTCGAAGGCGGTGATGAGGTGGTCGCAGTGGACGGTGGAGGGGACGGCGGTGGTGGGCTTGCCCGCCTGCATGAACTGGAGGATGGCCATCTGGCCGGTGACGTCCTGCAGGCCGACACGGTCCGGGCGGAGGTTGAGGTAGCTCTCGCCGGGGAGGAGGTCGGCGTCACCGGGGTCGTCGAGGTGTCCGAGCAGGACCTTCTCGGCGTAGGTGAGCGGTCGTCCGAGGCGTGCGCGCACGGCCTCGAGCCGCTGCTCCATCTTCCGGTACGCCTCCTCGACGAATGCAGGTGTGGAATCAACCAGGGGAGCGGCCATGTGCAATCATCCTCCGCGATACGTTATGTGCGTAACGGCTAGATTATCACGGCGCGGCACGGGTGCGGGGATGCTAGCCCAGTTCTGCGATTGCTGCCGCGAGGTCGAGCGTGCCGTGGTAGATGGCGACCCCGATGATGGCACCCTCCGCACCGATGCTGGCGAGCGTGCGGAGGTGGTCGATCTCCGCGATGCCGCCGGAGGCGATGACGCGCGCGCCGCCTGCGGCTTCCGCTCGCAGCACCATGTCGCTCACGGCTGAGAAGTTTGGGGAGGTGAGGGTGCCGTCGCGGGTGATGTCGGTGTAGATGAAGCGGCGCACGCCCA
>VXOS01000057.1 GCA_009839925.1 Chloroflexota bacterium | reverse complement strand
GGGTGAGGGGGCTCGCCAGCGCTGCTCCCGGCTCGATGGGTCGTTGCGCCCACCGGCCACGTTGCGCCATCGGCGCTCACGGGGGCGCGGCGGTGGGTGGGCGCGCCTGGATTCCGACTTTCGCCGGAATGACGGTTCTCGATGGGTTTGTAGGGTCCGTCGATGGCGCTCCGGGCCGCTGCATGACGAAGGCCCGCCGGAGGCGGGCCTTGCGCGGTGTCGTTGAACCCTCGCGGTCAGTCGGAGTTGGTCAGCTCCAGCCACGGCTCGAGCTCGGCCTCATGGTGCCACCAGAAGCCGAAGTCGTGATCGCGGGCGGCCTCCTCGTCCGTGTTGCGGTCGCCCATGTGGTAGTAGGCGTCGGCGTCGTCGAACTTCTCCTTGACCTGGCCAAGCTGGTGCTTGGAGGCGACGAAGTCCGGCTCGATCTCCAGTGCCTCCCACATGCGGCGCTGGCTGCTGAGCGGCCGGTCCGAGCAACTGCCGACGATAAAGCCGTGGTCGATCGCACGCCGTACCATCTCGACCGTCACGCCGCCCGGCGGATCGCCCAGCTCGAGAGTTCCGTCGATGTCAAAGCTCAATAGGATCGCCACGCACTACCCTCCCGGCTCCGTGTACGCCGGGGAGTATCGCCAGCAAACCGCTAGGCCGCAACGGGGTCGGCGCCTGAGAGCCGGCGCAGCGCCGATTGCTAGTCGGGGACCGAGCTGAACGCCAGCGCGGCGGCCCGGAACGGGAGCACCCCGATGGTGACCGCGACCTCGGCCTTGATCGCCACCTGACGCTCGCCCGCGCGCCCTTGCAACTGCTCCATCGGGTCGGTGATGAAGACTGTCCGCATGCGCCCGGTACCCATGTTGCCGCCGCCCGAGTTGATCGGGTTCGGCCCCTTGAGCGAGATATCGCCTGCGTAGAAGTCGTGCGCCTCGCCGCGCTTCACGCCACGCCAGCCGAAGGCCTCGAGGAAGTACTGCGTGAACACGGCGAAGCCGTCGTACGGCGCGAAGACGTCGATGTCCTCGGGCCGCAGGCCGGAGCCGGCGTACGAGCGCCGCGCCTGCGTGCTCGTCCACTCCTCGGTGTCGTTGAGGGTCTCGACGAGGCTGCGGGGGGCGAACTCGCTCTCCGTGTGGTCGAGGATGTAGACGGGCTTCTGCTTCATGTCCTTCGCGCGCTCGGCCGTGGTGATGATGTAGCAGGCGCCCGCCTGCACCGGCCGGTCGCAGTCGAAGATGCTCAGGTTCTGGGCGATCCAGCGGCCGTTCAGGTAGTCTTCCTCGGTGAACGGCTCGGGCTCGTGCTGGGCGTAGTAGCTGTACGGCCAGAGCAGCCCGTTGTTGTGCTCCTGGACGATGAACGGCGCGAGCCGGTCGTGGTTCGTCCCGTACTTCCGCGCGTACTGCTCGAAGACGTAACCCTGGCCGGACAGCCCCCAGCCGTAGGGGTAGGTCCACTGGGTCGCTCCGGGCGCGTCGAGGGTGGGGTTCTGGTGGTAGCGGCCCTCGATGTTCCCGTTCGGGTAGGGCACGAGGCAGACCTCGCAGCGCCCGTCGCCGACCACCTGGGCGGCGAGGCCGATCAGGTTCCAGAGGGTCGAGCCGTGCGAGTTCAGGTACTTCACGTTCGGGAGGTTCATCGTCCTGCGCAGCCACTCGGCCGTGACGAAGGTGAGCCCGTCTTCCGT
The DNA here is from genome assembly GCA_009839925.1 of Chloroflexota bacterium. Lineage (GTDB taxonomy): Bacteria > Chloroflexota > Dehalococcoidia > UBA2979 > UBA2979 > VXMT01. Next base: position 1,927 of record VXOS01000057.1, on the reverse strand, counting down.
GTCGTACGGCGCGTCGAAGTAGGGCCGGGTCGGGCCCCAGTGTCCGCCGAGGCTCGCGTGGTTGGGCTGCCCACCCGCCGAAGTGACGATGCCGTCGACGTCCTCGGGGCTGATGCCGGCGTCGTCCATGGCGGCGCGGGCGGCCTCGATGACGTAGGCGCCGAGCGTCTTGTCCATGCTGACGCCGTCCCAGCGGCGGTCGGTGTTCTTCGAGTGGCCGCGGCCGGCGAGCACGACCTTGCCGCGGTGCTCCCAGATGCCGACCGGATCCTCGTTGCGCTCCCAGTGAATCGCGTGCGCCATGACTCGTGCCTTCCTGCGTAACCCCGGTTGCTAGTCGGGGACCGTGCTGAACGCGAGCGCCCCGGCCGAGATCGGCAGCACCCCGATCGTGACCGCGATCTCGGCCTTGGTGGCAATCTGCCGCTCGCCGGCGCGCCCCTGCAGCTGCTCCATCGGGTCGGTGATGAAGACCGTCCGCATACGCCCGGTGCCCATGTTGCCGCCGCCCGAGTTGATCGGGTTCGGCCCCTTGAGCGAGATGTCCCCGGCGTAGAAGTCGTGCGCCTCGCCGCGCTTCACGCCTCGCCAGCCGAAGGCCTCGAGGAAGTACTGCGTGAACACGGCGAAGCCGTCGTACGGCGCGAAGACGTCGATGTCGTCCGGCTGCAGCCCGGATCCGGCGTAGGAGCGCCGCGCCTGCGTGCTCGTCCACTCCTCGGTGTCGTCGAGCGTCTGCGTCAGGCTGCGCGGGGTAAACGCTGTCTCGGTGTGGTCGAGGATGTAGACCGGCTTCTGCTTCATGTCCTGCGCGCGCTCGGCGGTGGTGATCACGTAGCAGGCGCCCGCCTGCACGGGCCGGTCGCAGTCGAAGATGCTGAGGTTCTGCGCGATCCAGCGCCCGTTGAGGTAGTCCTCGGCCGTGAACGGCTCGGGCTCGTGCTGCGCGTAGTAGCTGTGCGGCCAGAGCAGTCCGTTGGCGTGCTCCTGGACGATGAACGGCGCCATCCGGTCGTGGTTGGTCCCGTACTTGCGGGCGTACTGCTCGAAGACGTAGCCGTGCACGGACTGCCCCCAGCCGTAGGGGAAGTTCCACTGCGCCGGCCCGGGCGCCTCGAGCGCCGGGTTCTGGTGGTAGCGGCCCTCGATGTTCCCGTTCGGGTAGGGCACGAGGCAGACCTCGCAGCGCCCGTCGCCGACCACCTGGGCGGCGAGGCCGATCAGGTTCCAGAGGGTCGAGCCGTGCGAGTTCAGGTACTTCACGTTCGGGAGGTTCATCGTCCTGCGCAGCCACTCGGCCGTGACGAAGGTGAGCCCGTCTTCCGTGTCGTACGGCGCGTCGAAGTAGGGCCGGGTCGGGCCCCAGTGTCCGCCGAGGCTCGCGTGGTTGGGCTGCCCACCCGCCGAAGTGACGATGCCGTCGACGTCCTCGGGGCTGATGCCGGCGTCGTCCATGGCGGCGCGGGCGGCCTCGATGACGTAGGCGCCGAGCGTCTTGTCCATGCTGACGCCGTCCCAGCGGCGGTCGGTGTTCTTCGAGTGGCCGCGGCCGGCGAGCACGACCTTGCCGCGGTGCTCCCAGATGCCGACCGGATCCTCGTTGCGCTCCCAGTGAATCGCGTGCGCCATGACTCGTGCCTTCCTGCCAGGCCCTACGCGTCGAGTGGTCTTCGCCGCGCCGGCGTCAGGTGCTCATGCCACGACATCCTGCCACGATCCGCCGGGCCGCAACGCTGCGGCCCGGCTTGCCGCCGGCGAGCCCCCGGTTACTAGTCGGGGACCGTGCTGAAGGCCAGCGCGCCGGCGTTGATCGGCAGCACGCCGATCGTGACCGCGGTCTCGGCCTTGATCGCCACCTGGCGTTCACCCGCGCGGCCCTGCAGCTGCTCCATCGGGTCGGTGATGAAGACGGTGCGCATGCGGCCGG
>VXOS01000124.1:29680-31119 GCA_009839925.1 Chloroflexota bacterium | reverse complement strand
CGGGGGTGCGCGGGCGGACGCTTATCCTCAACCTGCCGGGCAGCGAGCGCGGCGCCACCGAGAACCTGGAGGTGGTGCTGCCGGTGCTGGCGCACGCCGTCGCCCAGCTGCGCGAGGCTCCCGAGGAGCGCCCGCCGGCCGGCACCCACGCCGGCTGATCGGGGCGGGCGGACCGCGATGAGCGCCGACGCGGCCAGGCGCTACGACGTCCTCACGATCTTCCCCGGGATCTTCCGGGGCCCGCTGGACGAGACGATCCTGCGCCGTGCGCTCGACGCCGACCTCGTCGAGATCGCGCTGCACGACCTGCGCGACTGGACGCATGACCGCCATCGCACCGTCGACGACTACCCGTTCGGCGGCGGCCCGGGGATGGTGTTGAAGCCGGAGCCGATCTTCGAGGCCGTAGAGGCGATCCAGCCGCTCGCCGAGCCGCCCGCGAGCGTCGTCCTGCTGACGCCGCAGGGCCGCCGCCTCGATCGCGACCTGGTCGCCGAGCTCGCGGCGCTGCCCCGCCTGCTGCTGATCTGCGGCCGCTACGAGGGCGTCGACGAGCGCGTGCGCGAGCGCCTCGTGGACATCGAGGTCTCGGTCGCCGATGTGGTGCTCTCGGGCGGAGAGCTGCCGGCGCTGCTGCTGCTCGATGCGCTGGTGCGGCGCATTCCCGGGGTGCTGGGCGGGGAGGCCTCGCTGGCCGAGGAGAGTTTCGAGGGCGGCCTGCTGGAGTACCCGCAGTACACGCGCCCATCCGAGTTCCGGGGCTGGAGCGTGCCGGACGTGCTGCTCTCCGGCCACCACGCCGAGATCGAGCGCTGGCGGCGCGCGCAGCGCCTGCAGCGCACCCTCGATCGGCGCCCGGACCTGCTCTCCGAGGCCGATCTGACGCCCGAGGAGCGCGACCGCCTCGAATCCGCGGGCGGACCGCCCGCGTAGCTTCAGTCGGCCGATCCGCCCGGCTCGGCTGCTATTGTGCCGCGCATGACGAGGCCGCCCGGCTCCCTCGACGCTACCGGCCGAGACGCTAGACTGTGTTGGAGGGCTCCGCTGGAGCCCGCTCGCAGCTTCCGGGGACCGACATGTCAATCGATCTGCGCGAACTCGCCTCGCCGCGCAACGAGACCATTCCCGACTTCAAGGCGGGTGACACCGTCAGCGTCAGCGTGAGAGTCGTCGAGGGCGAGCGTGAGCGCATCCAGGCCTTCGAGGGCGTCGTGCTGCGCGTCCGCAAGGGCCCGAACGGCAGCTTCACCGTGCGGCGGATGGCCTCGGGCGTCGGCGTCGAGCGCACCTTCCCGCTCAACGGCAAGCGCATCGAGAGCGTGCAGGTGACGCGGCGCGGCCGCGTACGCCGCACGCGGCTCGAATAACAGCGCGGCCGCACCCGCCCCCCCGCCCCGGGCCGCGCGGCGCGTCGGGCCGAGCTACCAGGATCGTATAAA
>VXOS01000124.1:28719-29670 GCA_009839925.1 Chloroflexota bacterium | reverse complement strand
TTTTATAAGCCACTCTCCCCTCTCACGCATACGCCCTCGTTGCGGGGGCGGTCTGGGGGGGGGGGCGGCGCGCGCGGGGCGAAGCTGTACTACCTGCGCGGCCGCACCGGCCGCGCCGCCCGGGTCCGCGAGGCGCGTCGGACCTAGATCCTCTCCTGATTGAGCCGCCCGCGCCCGTATCATCGAGGCATGGCATCCCAAGCGCCGTTGCAGGCGCGCGCCCGCTACGTGCAGGTCGCCGTCAACGCCGGGCGTCCCACGCACATGACCTTCTCCTACCGTGTCCCGCCGGGCCGCGCGGTCGCGGGGGGGGAGGTGGTGCACGTCCCCTGGGGGCAGCGCACCCTTCAGGGCATCGTGGTCGAAGCGCCAACCGGCTTCAGCGGCTACCACGGCGACATCCGCGACCTCGATCCGCCCGTCGAGGGCGCTCCACGGCTCAACGACCTCCAGCTCGAACTGGCCCGCTGGATCGCGCACGAGTACCTCGCGCCGCAGTGGGAGGCGCACGCGTTGATGCTGCCCCCCGGCGCGGGCGAGCGGCCGCAGCGGCTCCTGGTGCGCGGAAGCGCCAAGCCACCCGAGGCCCTCTCCGAGCGCCAGCAGCAGATCTACGACCGGCTCGACGAGACTCCGCGCGAGGCCGGCCGGTTGCGCGCGGCGCTGCCCGGCCGGGTCGCGGCGCGGGCCTTCGAGGCCGCCCTCGGGGCGCTCGTGCGGCGCGGCCTCGCCGAGCGGCGCTACGAACTGAGCCGGCCCAGCGGCCGCCCACGCGTCGTCGAGGTCGTGCGTCTCGCCGTCGAACCGGGGGAGGCGCGGCGCTTTGCGCACGGCATCGAGGGCCGTGGCGGCGCCCGGCCCCCGCCCGCGGGCCCCGGGCCCCGCGGCGGGGGGATTTAAACAAAATAACGGGGGGCCACAGCAGAAGGGGGGATAGGGCTGGGGGGGGCG
>VXOS01000124.1:0-28709 GCA_009839925.1 Chloroflexota bacterium | reverse complement strand
CCCCCCCCCGCGCCGCCCGCCGGCCCCCCCCCGGGTGGCCGCGGGGGGCCGCCCCGCCGCCGCGCGGGGGGCGGGGGGGGGGTCGGCGCCGGGCGGGGGGGGGGGCGGCCCCCCACGGCGCGCGCGCGCGGTCCAGGCGCTGCTGGATGCCGCTGGGCCGGTCGCGATCGATGAGCTCGCGCGGATCGCGCGGGGCAGGCCCGCGGTGGAGACGCTGATCGAGGACGGCGACGTCGAGATCGACGGGCGCGGCCTCGTCAGCCTCACGCTATCGCCGCAGGAGGCGGTCGACCGCATTCGCGAGTGGACGCGCACGCGCGCGCAGGACGCAGCCGCGCGGATGCTCGAGCGCTTCGCTGCCGAGCCGGAGCTGTCGCTGCCCCTCGGCGAACTCGCGCGTGAGTTCGGCGCCGCCGCCCGCGACGCGCTGGCGATGCTGCGTGAGGAGGAACTGCTGACCGTCGAGGAGGTGCTCGACCGTCGCGACCCGTTGCGCAGCCTCGAGATCGCGACCCGCCCCCCGCCGGAGCTGATCGGCGAGCAGCGCCCCGCGGCACGAGCGATCACCGAGGCGATCGATCGCGCGCAGGGCGAGGCGCTGCTCCTCGTGGGCGTCTCGGGCAGCGGGAAGACCGAGGTCTATCTCGCGGCGCTGCAGCACGCAGTGGAGCAGGGCAAGCGCGGGATCGTGCTCGTGCCCGAGATCGCGCTCACGGTCCCCACCGTCTCGCGCTTCGCGGAGCGCTTCCCCGGCCGCGTCGGCGTCCTGCACTCCGGCCTCAGCGAGGGCGAGCGCTACGACGAGTGGCACGCGATCGCCGGGGGCGCCTACGACGTGGTGATCGGCTCGCGTTCGGCGATCTTCGCGCCGCAGCCGGACCTCGGGCTGATCGTGATCGACGAGGCGCACGAGTGGACCTACAAGCAGGCGGACCCCGCGCCGCGCTACGACGCGCGCACGGTCGCCGAACGGATCGCGGAGCTGAGCGGCGCGGCGCTGGTCTTCGGCACTGCCACGCCGGACGCCGAGCGCTGGCACGCCGCCGCCGAGGGCAGCCTCCGCCGCCTCGATCTGCCTCGGCGGATGCGCGCCGTGCGGCAGCCCGACGGGACCACGCAGGTCTGGCCGGACGAGGGCCTGCCCGAGGTGGAGATCATCGACGTGCGGGGACAGCGCTCGCTGTTCTCCGGCGAGCTCGCACAGGCTCTCGGCGAGACGCTGGACTGCGAGGAGCAGGCGCTGCTCTTCCTCAACCGCCGTGGCCTCGCCGGCTTCCTGCTCTGCCCGCGCGGGCACTCGCCCGCCTGCGCCAGCTGCGATGTCTCGCTGACGCTGCATGACCCGCCCGGCCGGCTGGTCTGCCACCAGTGCAGTCGCTCGCGCCCCGTGCCGCCCCGCTGCCCGGAGTGCGAGGGGCCGCTGCGCCGCGCCCGTGCCGGCACGCAGGCCGTGCAGCGCGAGGTGCGCAACCTCTACCCGACCGCGCGGGTCGAGCGCTGGGACCGCGACACCGCACGCCGCCGCGAGCAGCACGAGGAGATTTTCGGCCGCATGCAGCGCCACGAGATCGATGTGCTGGTCGGGACGCAGATGATCGCGAAGGGCCTCGATCTACCGCTCGTTACGCTCGTCGGCGTGGTGCTCGCGGACTACGGCCTGCACAGTGGCGACTTCCGGGCGCGCGAGCGCACCTTCCAGTTGCTGGAACAGGTCGCCGGCCGCGCCGGTCGCGCCGACCGTCAGGGCCGCGTGATCGTGCAGACACTCTCTCCGGAGGACCCCGCGATCGAGGCCCTCCAGACCCACGACGTGGACGGCTTCTTCGAGGACGAGCTGACCTGGCGCGCGGAGTACGGCTACCCGCCGTTCCAGCGCCTCGCGCGGCTGGTCTTCTCGCACGCGCGCGGCGACTACGCCGCCGAGGAGGCGCGGCGCATGAGCGCCGAGCTGGAGCGCGTCGCCGCCGGGCTGCCGAACATCGAGGTGCTGGGCCCCGCCCCGCCGCCGCTCGCGCGCGTCCGGGGGCGTCATCGCTGGGCGCTGCTCGTGCGCGCGCCCGACCCTGCCGAGCTGCTCCGTGGCGTCGAGTTCCCCTCCGGCTGGGTCGTCGACATTGATCCGCTCACGCTTGGCTAGCGGCGCGGACGCTGCGCACGTCGTGGGCTACACTCGACGCGCCCGGCGCGTGGCGCCGCGCGCCAGCCAGCGACGCCGCAGCGGGAGCAAACCCTGACCGTCCGACCGATCCGCTACCTCGGCGACCCCGTCCTGCGCCGCCAGGCGAAGAAGGTGCGCCGCCCCGACGATTCGATTCGCCGGCTCGTCGACGACATGATCGAGTCGATGGTCGCCGCGCAGGGCGTCGGCCTGGCGGCGCCGCAGATCGGCGTCGGTCTGCGCGTCGTGGTGATCGGCATGCCGGACGAGGAGCCGTTCGCGCTGCTCAACCCGGTGGTCGTGAAGCGCTCCGGCGAGCGCCGCATGGAGGGCGAGGGCTGCCTCTCGGTGCCCGGCTACCGCGGCGAGTTGACGCGCTCGCAGCGCGTGGTCGTGAAGGCGATGGACCTCGACGGCCGCGAGGTGCGAATCCGCGCCGAGGACAACCTGCTGGCGCAGGCGCTGGAGCACGAGGTGGACCACGTCAACGGCATCCTCTACGTCGACCGCCTCGATAGCATGGAAGACCTGATGAAGCTCGAAGGCGACAGCTGGGTACCCGCGGAGGCCGCGGACGCCCACCCGGCGGCGGACGCGGGCTAGGGAGCGCGGCGTGGAACTGCTCTGGCCGCTGCTCTTCGTCGTCGTCGCCTTCTACCTGATCCTGCTGCGCCCGGTGCTCAGCCAGCAGCGCCGCCGCCGCCGAGACCTCAGCAAGCTCGCCGTCGGCGACGAGGTGCTGACCAGCGGCGGCTTCTACGCCACCGTGCGCGCGATCCGCACGCGCGAGGACGGCCCGCTCGAGATCCTGCTCGAGGTCGCCCCGGGCGTGGAGCTGCGGGCCACCGCCGAGGCGATCCAGATCGTGACCAGCTCCGCCGCCGATGCGGAACCCGACGGCGCCCGCGACGCCACCGATGAGACGGACGCTCGCTAGATGAGGCGCTGGCTGCCGCTGATCGGCGTGGTGCTGCTGACGATCGCCTCGGTCTACACGATCTGGCCGTCCGAGCCGGACAAGTGGCTGCCGGGCGCGGTGCCTTGGCCGGAGGGGCAGGGCGTCTCGATCGGCGGCTTCGAGCGTGACACGATGCGCCTCGGCCTCGATCTGCAGGGCGGTACCCGACTGTTGCTCCAGGGCAGCCTCCCCGAAGGCACGGAAGGCGACCTCGAGGACGCGCTCGAGGGCTCCGTGCGCGTCCTCGAGCGGCGCGTCAACGCCGCGGGGCTCTCGGAGGCGGAGGTCACCCGCCAGGGGGTCGACAGCATCACGATCCAGATCCCCGGCCTCGCACCGGACGAGGCCCGCCAGCTGCTCGGACGCACGGCGCTGCTGCAGTTCTGCGAGGCGCCCACGGGACTCGGCGGAGGCGCGCCCTGCGGCGACGACGGGCAGTGGGTGCAGTCCCTGGCCGTGCTCGATGGCGAATCGGTGGCGCTGACCGGGCGCTTCCTGCGGGCGAACGCCTTCGTCGGCTCTGACCCGCTCGGCAACCCGCTCGTGCAGTTCGAGTGGACCGGCGAGGGCGCGACGCTGTCCGAGCAGATCACACGTCGCCTGCTCGGTCAGCCGCTCGCGATCTTCCTCGACAACGAGCTGCTGTCCGCGCCTACGGTGCAGGGCGTCATCGTCGACAACGGCACGATCAGTGGGCTCACCTTCGAGCGCGCCCAGGAGCTGGTGATCCAGCTCAACTCCGGTGCGTTGCCGGTGCAGCTCACCGTCCTGCAGGAGCAGGAGGTGGACGCGACGCTGGGCGAGGACTCCGTGCGCCGCTCCGTGCTGGCCGGCGAAATCGGCCTGCTGATCGTGATGCTCTTCATGGTGCTCTACTACCGGGTGCCGGGCATCCTCGCCTCGGTCGCGCTGGTCGTCTACACGGTGGTCACGCTGGCGCTCTTCAAGCTGATTCCGGTCACGCTGACGCTGTCCGGCATCGCGGCGTTCGTCCTCTCGGTTGGTATGGCGGTAGACGCGAACATCTTGATCTTCGAGCGGATGAAGGAGGAGCTGCGCTCCGGCCGCGCCTTCCACACCGCCCTCGATGCCGGTTTCGCGCGCGCCTGGTCCTCGATCCGCGACTCCAACGTCACGACGCTGATCACCTGCGGCATCCTCTTCGCGCTCGGCGGCGGGATCGAACTGCCCGGCTTCGGCGCCTTCGATGCGCCCCTGGTGCAGGGCTTCGCGGTCACGCTGGCGATTGGCGTGCTGGTCTCGATGTTCTCCGCCATCACCGTCACGCGCAGCCTGCTCAAGGTGCTCGTCGGCACCCGCATCGCGCGTAACCCGGACCTGCTCGGGCCCGGCATCCAGACCGAACCCGGCGCCGCCGAGACCGCCTCGATGGGCGGTGAGGCGTGAGGACGCTCGACCTCGTTTCGACGCGCCGGCGCTTCTTCGTCTTGAGTGGAGCGTTGGTCGCGATCGCGCTGGTGTTGCTGGCGATTCCGCCGACGCTGCGGCCGGGCATCGAGTTCACCTCGGGCACGACGACGCTGCTGCGCTTCGAGCGCAGCGTCGACCAGGCCGCACTACGCGCCGCCTACGCCGACCTCGGCCACCCGGAGGCGCGCATCCAGTCCACCGGCCTGAACGAGTACCTGATCCGCACGAGCAAGCTGGACGTCCCCGACACGGCGCTGATCGAGGTGGCCCCGGACGCCAGCGCGGTCGAGCCCGAAGACTCCGGCCTTGGCTCGGTGCTGCTCGGTGGCGAGGGCGCCGAGGGCGAGATCGCGCTGCGCGTCTTCCGGTCCGGCGACGCCTGTGACTTCGGCGACGAGATCGCCTCCGTCCCCGCGGCTACCGAGGCGCGCATCCTCGAGGAGGTCCGTGGCTGCGAGCAGCCCGCCGAGGACGCCGAGAGCGAGAGCGACGACGCGGCGAGCGAGGGCGGCGACACAGCGGGCGCGGACGGCGACGCCGAGGGTGGCGACGGCGACGATGCCGATGGCGCCACCGAGGACGGCGAAGAGCCGGAGGCCGAGCTGCTCGCCTACCGCGTCCAGGTGGATGGCGACGACGGCGCGGTGCTAACCGGCTTCGTCGCCCCCGCCGACACACGCCCCCTCGATGCGGCCGCCGGGAGCGAGCCGCAACTCAGCGCCGAGGAGCTGGGCGAGCGCGGCGTGATCGAGGACGAGCTGGGGAAGCGCTTCGGATCCTTCGAGGTGCTGGAGTTCGCCTCGGTCTCGGCGGTGGTCTCCAAGCAGGCGGTGCGCAACGCGGCGGTGGCGGTGGTGATCGCCTCGCTGTTCATCATGGGCTACATCGTGTTCGCGTTCTCCAGCATGCCGCACCCCTTCCGCTACGCGATGGCCGCGATCATCGCGTTGCTGCACGACGTGGCGATCGTGGTCGGCGCCTTCTCGCTGTTCGGAAAGATCTTCGGGATCGAGATCAACCTGATGTTCGTGACCGGGCTGCTGACGATCATCGGCTTCTCCGTGCACGACACGATCGTGATCTTCGACCGCGTGCGCGAGAACGTGCAGCGCGCGCCCACGGCGCCACTCGCCGAGAACGTCAACGCGGCGCTCGTGCAGACGCTCGGGCGCTCGCTGAACACCTCGATCACGCTGCTGTTCACTATCCTCGCGCTGTACTGGCTGGGCGGATCGACGATCGAGGCCTTCCTGCTGGTGCTGCTCGTCGGCGTGATCGCCGGCGCCTACTCGAGCATCGCGATCGCTGCCCAGGTGCTGGTGGCGTGGGAGGAGCGCGACCTGCCGAGGCTGCTCGCCCGCTTCCGCCGGGGGGACGCCGCGTCCACCTCGTAACCTCGCTGGTGCGCGTTACCTCGACCGCACGATCAACACGCCGACGAAGACGATCAGCAGGCCGAGCAGGCGCATCACGGTCGCGCGCTCGGCGCTTGCGCCGAACGCCCCGATGTGGTCGAGCACAAGCCCGCCGCTCAGCGTCCCCGCGGTGAACGCGCTGAAGAGCAGCGCCACGCCGATGCGCGGCGCCAGGAACGCCGCCCCGGTGATGAACATGCCGCCGAGGAGCCCGCTCAGCAGGAGGTGTGGCGGCACGCCTCGCGCGGACGCGATCAGCGACATCGCCAGGGGCGCGGCGACGAGCAAGAACGGCCAGGGCCGATCAAGCGGCGCGGGCAGGTCCGGACCGTCTCCGCGCAGGCCCCTCACGCCGAGGATCAGGGCAAGCGCGAGCACGGTGCCCGCGCCCGAGATCCATGCCGCCTCGAGCGGCGCGCGCTGGCGCTCCAGCGCTCCGAGCATCGCGACCTGGAGCGCCCCGCCCACGCCGATCGCGAACGCAAGTGCGACGGGTAGGAGCGCCGTCACGTGCGAGGCTCCGCGAGCACCCGCTCGTCGCCCCGCCGCGTCGTGACGCCGTCGCGATCGAGGCGTTCGAGCAGGGCCTGCGCGGTGCGGCGGTTGGTGCCGAGGGCGTCCCGCGCGCCGGCGAGCGTCACGCTGCCCTCGTGCTCGATCAGCGCGACGATCGCCGCGCGTGCCTCGGCGAAGCGCTCGGCCGCGAAGACCACGCCGTCGCCGCAGTCGACGACAAGGCCCGTGGCGCCGAGGTAGCCGAGCAGCTCCGCATCGAGGTCAAGGCGGGGCGGGCTCAGGCCCGCCGCGCTCAGGGCGGCGATCGCCTCGTCCGCCGCACGCCGCTGCGCCGCCGTCGGTTGCGGCGACCAGCCCGCCCGCGCTACGCCCGCCCCCCGCGCCTCGATCTGCGGGACGAGTGCGCCGAGCAGCGCCGTCAGCGCGTCCGGCTCCAGCCGCACGCGCGCGCGCAGCTCTCCGGCGGGCATGGCGAGCCGCAGCGGGTATGCGCGCTCGTAGTCCTCGAGCGCGCGCTCGATGCGCGTGCGGAGCCGCTCGAGGCCGGCTGCGCTGACGTAGCGCGGCGTCCCGTCGGGGTTCTCGATCGCAACCGCGTCGCCCGCGGCGATCAGCGCCTCGATCGCCGCTGCGAGGGCGTCGCCGTCGAGATCGGCGACTGCGGCGATCCGCGCGAGTGTCGCCGGTTCGACGCCCTCGAGCGCGGCCAGCGTCTCGCCCTCGGGCGAGCCTTCGGCGAGGCGCTGCAAGCGTTCGACGACCGCCGGGTCGGTGCGGCGGCGCCGCCCGCTGTTGACTTCCAGCACGCGCCCGCCGCCGACCGTCTGGTCGGAAACGCGCAGCACGAAGAGATCGCCGGGCGAGGCGGCGAGGGCGGGCGCGAGCTGGATCTGACACCAGCCCTCGGCGCCGGGGGCCACCTCGTCGGCTCCGAGCACGCGCAGCCGGCCCTGCGTCTCGGCAGCGCCGAGGTGCACGGTCACGCGCAGGTTGTGCCGCAGCGCGCGCCGCGCGAGGGCGCGCACGCGCACCTCGATCGTCGTCGCCGGGCGGAGCTCGCCGGGACGCGCCAGCACCTGCCCGCGGCTGAGTTGGTCCGTGCCGACGCCCGCGAGATTGACGGCGACGCGGGTGCCGGGCAGCGCCTCGTCGATCGCCTGCTGGTGCGTCTGCAACCCGCGGATCCGGGCCTCGGGGCCACCGGGGACGGCCTCGACCGCCTCGCCAGTGCGCAGCCGCCCGTCGAGCAGCGTGCCGGTCACCACCGTGCCAAAGCCGGCCATCGTGAACACGCGGTCGATGCCGAAGCGCGGCCGGCCCACATCGCGTGGCTCGGGGGTGACCGCCAGCGCCTCGTCGAGGGTGGCGCGAAGCTCATCGAGCCCGCCGCCGCTCAGCGCGGATGTGCGGACGATCGGCGATCCGGCGAGCGAGGTGTCGGCGAGCAGCTCGCGCAGCTCCTCCTCGACAAGCTCCGCCCACTCCTCCTCCTCGACGAGGTCGAGCTTGGTGAGCGCCACGACGCCGCGCCGCAGCTCCAGCAGGTCGAGGATCTCGAGGTGCTCGCGCGTCTGAGGCATCACGCCCTCGTCGGCGGCGACGACGAGCAGCGCGAGGTCGATCGCGCCGACGCCGGCGAGCATGTGGCGGACGAAGCGCACGTGCCCGGGTACGTCGACGATTGAGACCTCGCGGCCGGAGGGGAGCGTCATCCAGGCGAAGCCGAGCTCGATGGTGAGCCCGCGTTCACGCTCCTCGCGCAGACGGTCCGGGTGGATGCCCGTCAGCGCCTCGACGAGGGCGGACTTTCCGTGGTCGACGTGGCCGGCGGTGCCGATGACGTACATGGCCGGAGTCTACCGGTACACGGGCGCAGAATCGCCCGTGGGCCTTGACATCTTCACCGCCAGAGGCCAGCCTGAGTGGAGTAGAAAATCAACATAAACATTGGAGTTGACTTTATGGTTTCACTTGACTCTCTCCGTCAGGAGCTCGTGGAAGCATTCGAGGAACGCGACCGGCTCGACGCTCGCATCGCACAGCTCGAAGACGCGATCGAGGCGCTGGCGAGGCTCGAAGGCGAGCCCGATGACGACCTGCCTTCGCGCCGCGAGCTGGCGAGAGACGAGCCACCTCGACGCGCGCTCGTGGGGGACGAGCCGCCCCGACGTGCGCTCGTGGGGGACGAGCCGCCCCGACGCGGGTGGGCGAGCGAGAAGCCCCCCCGGCGCGTGGAGCCGCGTACGGACCTCCGGGACCTGCTCGAACGCCATCAGGAGGACATCGCGGACCAGATCGAATCGCTGGAGTCGAGTCTCCCGTTCGTCGGTTTGAAGTACTACCGGGACCAGTTGCTGCCGCAGGTCGTCGGCGAGATCAGGCAGGGCGAACTGCGCTCCCTGATGGACCTGATGGTCGACAGCGGAATCGTCGACGTCTACCAGGTCGAGAACCCGAACAATCCCGAATTCCCGACTGCGGCGATCCGGCTCCCGCTCTCCGAGGATGCGGACGACGCGGACGACCCGGACGGGCCGGACGAGATCGACGATGGCGGGGAGATGGACGAACCCGACGAGCTGGACGAACTGGACGCGCCGGACGACGCCGAGGAGTTCGACGCCGAGCCGCGGTGACCGTCGCCTTCAGCACCGACCAGCTCTATCTCTCCCACCAGCCTCCCGGCGATTTCCCGCACCCCGAGCGCCCGGCGCGACTCGCCGCGATCGTCGAGCGCCTCGAGGCGACGGGCCTGATCGCGCGCATGGAACGTCTGCCGGACCGCGACGCGAGCGACGAGGAGCTGCTCGCGGTCCACGACCGGGGCGTCCTCGAAACCGTCGAGGCGCGCCACGCAGTGGGTGGCGGCTGGATCGACGCCGATACGTTCATCGGGGAGTCCTCGCCGGCGGCGGCGGGGCGCGCCGCCGGGGCCACCCTCGCCGCGACGGGCGCCGTCCTCGATGGCTCGGCGCGGAGCGCCTTTGTCGCCGCCCGGCCGCCCGGGCACCACGCGACGCGCGACCGTTCGATGGGGTTTTGCCTCTACAACCAGGTTGCCGTCGCTGCTGCGGACGCCCTCGCGAGCGGTATCGAGCGGGTCGCGGTTGTCGACTGGGATCTGCACCACGGCAACGGCACGCAGGCGATCTTCGACGCCGACCCGCGCGTGCTCTACGTCAGCACCCACGCCTACCCCTACTACCCCGGCACCGGCGCCGTCGCCGAGCGCGGGAGCGGCGAGGCCGCCGGCACGAAGATCAACATCCCGCTGCCGCATGGCGCGGGCGACCGTGCGTTCCTGGCCGCCTACCGGCAGGTAGCCCTTCCCGCCCTTGAGGCGTTCGAGCCCGAGCTGGTGCTCGTCTCCTGCGGCTGGGACTCCCACGCGCGCGATCCGCTGGGCGCGCTCGCCGTCTCGACCGAGGGCTACACGGCGGTCGCGAAGTTCATCCTCGCCGCCGCGGAGCGGCTCTGCGGCGGCCGCCTCGTCGCCGTCCTCGAGGGCGGCTATGACGAGCACGCGCTCGCCTGCTGCGCGCAGGCCCTCTGCGAGCTGCTGCTCGGCGAGGAGCCGACGCCGGACCCGGAGCAGGGGGCGGGGCGGCCCGAGCTCGTGAGCGAGATCGATGCGGTGATCGCCGCGGCGCGTGCGGCTGCCTGCCTCGACTGAGGACTCGGGCTACTCGATCGTCCGCGATTCCTCGAGGGTGTCGACGCGGGAGCAGGCCGGGCAGCACTCCGGCAGCTCGCGGCGCGGCACTTCGCCGCGCAGCTGTGAGACGCCGAGCCAGATGTCGTCGCGCAGGCGGAAGTGCGGGCTGAGGCGTCCGCGCGGGCCGCGCGCCGCGGCGCGCAGCTCCTCCTCGACGCGGCGGGCGGCCTCCGAGCGGCTGAGCGGGCCCGGCGGGCGCACCAGCACCTCGCGGCCGCAGTGCGAGCAGCGGTAGACCTCGATGGCCATGTGGGGTCGCCGCCGCTAGCCGGGCGCGACGGCGGCCGCGGCCTCCGACTCCGGCAGCAGGTCGACGAAGACCTCGTTCGCCAGCAGCAGGCCGCCGTCGCTCAGGCGCAGCCGGTCGCCCTCCCACTCGAGCAGACCGATCGCGGTGTGCCGCTCGATCGCCGGCCCGAACGACTCGCGCAGCGAGACGCCGAACCGCGAGGCGAACTCGGTGCCGTCGACGCCCTCGAGCAGCCGCAATCCGAGGATCAGCGCGTCCGCCCGCAGCGTCGCCGCGTCCGGCGTCTCGCCGCCGGCGATCTGCTGCAGCGCCCCGCGCCCGTGCTGCTCGCGCTCCTCGTGGGAGGCGTTGACGAGCTCGACGTAGCGGGCGGGTGAGTCGACGTTGGCGAGCCGCTGTCCGGCGAAGAAGGAGTGCGCGCCCGCGCCGATGCCGAGGTAGGGCTGCGCGCGCCAGTAGACGAGGTTGTGACGGCAGGCCAGCCCGGGCCGCGCCCAGTTCGAGATCTCGTACTGCTCGTAGCCCTCGCCGGCGAGCCGGTCACGCGTCCACTCGTACTGGTCGGCGACCACGTCCGGGTCGGGCTCCGGCAGCTGGCCCTTCTGCACCTGGTAGTAGAGGGCCGTGCCCGGCTCGACGGTGAGCGCGTAGCAGGAGATGTGCTCCGGGCGCGCCGTGAGGACGCCCTCGAGCGTTGCCTGCCAGCGGCTCAGCGGTTGCTCGATCAGTCCGAAGATCAGGTCGGCGTTGACGTTCTCGAAGCCCGCCGCGCGCGCGTCTCGCAGCGCCTCGAGGGCGCGCTCGCCCGAGTGTTGGCGGTCGAGCAGCTCGAGCTCGTCCGCGTGCAGGGACTGGATGCCGATCGAGAGCCGGTTGAACCCGATCTCGCGCAGGCCCTCGAGGTGCTCGCGGGTGAGGTCCGTGGGGTTCGCCTCGAGCGTCCACTCGGCGTCGGGCGCCACCGCGTAGCGCTCACGGATCGCCCCGGCGAGCGTGCGCATGTCGTCGAGGGAGCTGAGGCTGGGCGTACCGCCGCCGAAGAAGATCGTGCGCACCTCGAACTCGCGGGCGGCGGGCGCCCAGAGGCCGAGCTCGCGCACCAGCGCGGGCGTGTAGTCCGGCACGAGGTGGTCGAGGCCCTCGTAGGAGTTGAAGTCGCAGTAGCCGCATTTCGCGGTGCAGAACGGGATGTGCAGATAGAGCGAGAGCGCCTGCGTCATGCCTCTGCCTGCTCCCCGGCGCCGCCGGCGCCTCGCGGCCAGCGTACAGGGGCGCTCTGGCGAGGGGAACGCGGGACGCGAGGTCAGCTCGTGCGCTGGCCCGCCCACGGGCTCCGTGCGAGACTCGACACACGATGCTGCGCGACTTCGAGGCAGGACTACTCCGACCCGGGCACGCAGGCCAGGACGTGGTCCTCGCGGGCTGGGTCCACCGCCGCCGCGACCATGGCGGGCTGGTCTTCATCGACCTGCGTGACTTCAGCGGCATCGTGCAGGCTGTCTTCCACCCCGAGGACGCGCCCGCTGCCTTCGAGGTCGCCTCCGCGCTGCGTAGCGAGTACGTGGTGCAGATCGCCGGCCAGGTCGTCGAGCGCACGCCGGAGACGGTGAACCCGGACCTCTCGACGGGCGGCGTCGAGGTCGCGGTGCGCGAGGCGAGGGTGCTCAACGAGGCGGAGACCCCGCCCTTCCCGATCAACCAGGACACGCCGGTCGACGAGGCGACGCGCCTGCGCTACCGCTACCTGGACCTGCGCCGCGAGCGCATGACCGCCAACATCGTGCTGCGCCATCGCGTGGTGCGTTTCATCCGCAACTACCTTGGCGACCGCGACTTCGTCGAGATCGAGACGCCGGTGCTCGGCCTCGCGACGCCGGAGGGCGCGCGCGACTATCTGGTGCCCAGCCGCATCCACCCCGGGCGCTTCTACGCACTGCCGCAGTCGCCGCAGCAGTGGAAGCAGCTGCTGGTGGTGGCCGGGCAGGAGCGCTACTTCCAGATCGCGCGCTGCTACCGCGATGAGGATCTGCGCGCCGACCGCCAGCCCGAATTCACCCAGCTCGATCTCGAGCTGGCGTTCGTCGAGCAGGACGACGTGCTCGACTTGATCGAGGGCCTCTACAGCGAGCTGGCGCTGACCGAGGGCGGGCGCTTCCAGACGCCCACCCCGTTCCCCCGCATGACCTGGGCGGAGGCGATGGAGCGCTACGGCTCCGACAAGCCGGACCTCCGCATCGGCATCGAGATCCGCGACCTCAGCTCGCTCGTTGAGGACTCCGAGTTCGGCGTCTTCCGCAACGCGATCGCCGGCGGTGGGCGCGTGCGCGGCTTCGCGGTCCCCGGCGGCTCAGACACCCCCCGACGCGGCGCCGACGCGCTGGTCGAGCTCGCGCAGGAACTCGGCGCCGGCGGCCTGATCTGGATCGCTTTCGACGGCGAAGGCGACCTCGGCAGCGTCTCGCCCGAGGAACTGCACGAGCAGACGCGATCCCCGGCGAAGCGCTTCATCGACGGCGAAACGCTGGCCGCGCTCGGCGCTGCCTGCGGCGCAAGCCGCGGCGACATGCTGCTGATTGTCGCCGACCGCGACGAGGTGACCTCGCGAGTGCTGGACGGGCTGATGCGCCACGTCGCCGAGCAGCGCGAACTCGCCGACCCGAACGTGCTCGCCTTCGCGCTGATCACGGACTTCCCGATGTTCGAGCGCGACGCCGCCGATACGCGCTGGAGCGCGGTCCACCACCTGTTCACCTCGCCCTACGAGGAGGACGACGAGCTGCTGGAGACGGACCCCGGCCGGGTCCGCTCGCGCGCCTACGACCTGATCTGCAACGGCCAGGAGATCGGATCGGGGTCGATCCGGATCCACCGCCGCGAGCGGCTGATGCGCGTACTGCGCGCCCTCGACCTGGACGAGTCGGAGGCGGAGGAGCGCTTCGGGCACATGCTGCAGGCGTTCACCTTCGGCGCGCCGCCCCACGGAGGCATCGCGCTCGGCATCGACCGCACGGCGGCGCTGCTGGCGGGCGAGCGGGACATCCGCGAGGTGATCGCCTTCCCAAAGACGAAGACCGCCTCCGACCCGATGACCGGCGCGCCGAGCGCAGTCGAGGCGCAGCAACTTGCCGATGTGCACGTCGCTCTGACACCGGAGGCGCAGGCGTCGGGCGGCGCGACTGACGTATGA
Source organism: Chloroflexota bacterium (assembly GCA_009839925.1). Classification (GTDB taxonomy): domain Bacteria; phylum Chloroflexota; class Dehalococcoidia; order UBA2979; family UBA2979; genus VXMT01. The sequence continues at coordinate 15,079 of VXOS01000124.1, read as the reverse complement.
TCTTGATCTCGGCAGACCCGCTGGCTCACCGGCGCTAGCGGGTTCTGCAAGCGGGCGGAGGGCTCCGTGGGCGGACAGAACCGCATCATCGTCATCATGCTCGGGGTCCTCGCGGCCCTCGTCCTGGTCATCGGCGGACTGTCCGCCGTGCTCTTGCTCGGTGGGGGAGGCGACGATGACGCCGCCGAGCCGACCGCCGCAGCCGGCATCACCACCGATACCGGTGGCGCCAGCAGCGACGATGGAGACGATGGCGGCAGTGGGAACGGTGGCGACAGCGGCGGCAGCGCCGCCGCCTCCGGCCGGCTGCGTCTCCCGGGCAGCGACCCGGTCACGCTCGACCCGCACATCGCCGGCGACTCGGGCTCGGCCGAGTACATCGTCGAGGTGTTCAACGGCCTCGTCACGATCTCGCCGGATCTCGAGATCGTGCTCGACCTCGCCGAGTCGGTCGAGATCAGCCCGGACGGACTGCAGTACACGTTCACGCTGCGTGACGACATCCTCTTCCACAACGGCCGCCGCGTGACCGCCGAGGACGTGCGCTGGTCGATCGAGCGCGCCGCCTCGCCGGAACTCGCCTCGCCCACGGCGCTCGCCTACCTCGGCGACATCATCGGGGTCCGCGAGCACTTCTACGGGCTTGCCGAAACGATCGAGGGCGTCGAGGTGATCGACGACCGCACGGTTCGCTTCACGATCGACGCGCCGAAGCCGTATTTCCTCGCCAAGCTCAGCTACCCGACGGCGTTCGTCGTCGATCAGCAGCAGATCGAGAGCAACCCGCGTGGCTGGACGCGCCGCCCGGTCGGCACCGGGCCGTACCGCCTGCAGGAGTGGCGCATCGGCGAGCGGATCGTGCTGCGCGCCAACCCGCGCTACCACTTCGGCGAGCCGTCGGTGCGCGAGGTGCTCTACGAGCTGGCGGGCGGCTCGACGCTGACGCGGTTCGAGAACGGCGAGCTGGACGTCGCCTTCATCTCCGTGAACGACATCGATCGGGCGCGCGACCCGAACAGCGACATCGGGCCGCTCTACCAGGAGTTCAGCCAGTTCACGATCTCCTACCTGGCGTTCAACACGCAGGTGCCGCCGTTCGACGACGTCAACGTGCGGCGGGCCCTCGGGCTGTCGATCGACCGCAACCTGATTGCCGAGGTGACGTTCAAGAACATGATCGCACCGGCCACCGGCATCCTGATGCCGCAGTTGCCGGGCTACACCCCGGAGGACAAGACCTTCCAGTTCGATCCGGACGAGGCGCGCCGGCTGCTGGCGGAGTCGAAGTACGGATCCGCCGAGAACCTCCCGCCGATCGTCATCACCGAGGTCGGCGGCGGCGCGGAGGCGCGGATCGACACGCAGGCCTTTATCGAGCAGTGGCGCGAGGAGCTTGGGATCGAGGTTCGCATCCAGCAGACCGATTTCGCGACGTTCCTGGACGACCAGGACTCTGGCCGCCTGCAGATGTTCAACGCCGGCTGGATCATGGATTACCCGGACCCCGAGGACATCCTCGATCTCAAGTTCCACTCCGACTCCGAGCTCAACGACGTCGGCTACTCCAACGCCGAGGTCGATGCGATTCTCGACCGCGCCCGTACGGAGCAGGACACCGCGGCGCGGCTCGCGCTCTACCAGGAGGCGGAGCGCCTGATCGTCGAGGACGCGGCGTGGCTGCCGCTCTACTTCTCCCGCGTGCACGTCGTGGTGAACGCGGACGTCGAGGGCTGGTTCGAGCCGCCGATGGTGATCCCGCGGCTGCGCCACATCACCGTGAACCGCTAGCCGAAACGGAGGCGGCCGGCGATGGCTGGATACATCATCCGCCGCCTGCTCTGGCTGCCGGTCGTGCTGTTCGTGGTTTCGTTCGCGACCTTCTCGATCGCTCGCTTCGGCCCGGGTGATCCGGTGAGCGTCGCCGCCGGGCAGTACCGCGACCCCGAGGTGCTCGAGCGCATCCGTGCCGAGCGGGGCCTCGATGGCTCGATCTTCGAGCAGTACGGCCGCTGGCTGTTCGGCGACCTCTACCCGGGCGGCTCGGGCGGCGGCTCGATCCGCGGGGACTTCGGCGAGTCGTTCATCCAGCGCGGCTTCACGGTCAACGAGCTGATCCGCAAGCGCATGCTGATCTCGGCGCAACTGGGCTTCCTCGCGCTGGTCGTTGTATTCGGCACGGGTATTCCGCTCGGGTTGCTCACCGCACGCTTCAGCGGCACCTGGATCGACCCCTTCGTGATCAGCAGCCTGCTCTTCCTCACGGCACTGCCCGTGCTGGTGATCATCCCGCCGATGCTCTGGCTGTTCGCGCTCAAGCTCGACATCCTGCCCGCCGGCGGCTGGGGCGGTGACGGCTTCGCGGGCATCTTCGACGTCTGGTGGATCGGCGGCGTGATCGCCGTGCCGATCCCCGATCCGCACCTTTACATGCCCGTGTTCGTGCTCTCGATCGGCGGGATCGCCGGCGTCGCGCGCCTCGTGCGGATCACCGCGCTCGAGGTGCTTACCGAGGACTACGTGCGCACCGCGCGCGCGAAGGGGATCACGGAGGCGGCGGTGGCCCTCCGCCACGTCCTCCCCAACTCGCTGCTGCCGGTCGTCACCGTGATCGGCTTCGCGCTGGTCGGGATCCTCGAAGGAGCGTTCTTCACCGAGACGCTGCTCGGCATTCCGGGGATCGGACGCTTCTCGATCGAGGCGGTGCAAAGCCGGGACTACGACGTGATCCTCGCGATCACGGTGATCATCGCGACGGCCTTCCTGATCGCGAACCTCGTGATCGAGATCAGCTACACCTTCATTGACCCGCGCGTGCGGCTCGGCGAGGCGGTGAACGCGTGAGCGCCGCCGCCGTCGGGCTGGAAGACGCCGAGGCCACGCCAGGGCGGCCCGCCGGACCGTGGCTGCAGCTCTGGCGCCGGCTGCGCCGCAAGCGGATCGCGATGATCGGCCTCGCCGTGGTGCTCGTGATCTACCTGATGGGCATCACCGCGCAGTGGACGGCTCCGTACTCGTACCGCGAGCAGGACCTGACGCGCGGCCTCGAGGGCCCGAGCGCGGACCATTTCCTCGGCACGGACCGGCTCGGGCGCGACATGTTGAGCCGCGTGATGTACTCCGCCCGCACGACGGTGATCATCACCCTCACCGTGATCGTCACCGGCGGCATGGTGATCGGGCCGACGCTCGGCCTCCTCTCCGGCTACCGCGGCGGCTGGGTCGATGGCGTGATCGGCCGCGTCGGCGACATCTTCATCGCCCTGCCGGGGCTGCCGATGCTGATCCTGATCAACGCCTCGCTCGCTCCACGCGTGATCGAGGCGACGGGTTGGCTCGAGGAGAATTCGCTGCTCAGCGGGCTGGTCCAGAACGGCGTGCCCTCGTACCTGACGGTGTTCGGCGCGCTCTCGCTGTTCTTCTGGGTGGGCAGCATGCGCATCATTCGCGCGCAGACGCTGCAGATCCGGGAGCGGGACTTCGTGCTTGCGGCGCAGGCGATGGGCGCGACCACGAGCCACGTGATCTGGCGCCACCTGCTGCCCAACGTCTCCTTCCTGCTCATCCTTGGCGCCTCGACGGCCCTCGGGGCGGTGGCGGGCTCGGAGCTGTTCCTGACCTGGTTCGGCGTCGGCATCCAGCCGCCGGCGCCTTCGTTCGGCGCGATGATCTTCGAGGCCGGCAGCGTCCGCACGTTCCAGGCGAGCCCGCACCTGCTGCTCGTTCCCTCGTTCTTCGTCGTCTCGCTGCTCTTTGCCTTCGCGCTCTTCGGGGACGCGCTCAACGACGCCGTGCGGGCGCGCTAGCGGCTCCGCCGAAGGGGACCGCGGCGTAGCCCTTTCCTCAGCGCAGCGCGCGCATCCCTTCCGGTCCCCTCTCCCCGAGGGAGAGGGTTAGGGTGAGGGAGGGTCCGCCCTTCGGAATTGCGTTGCGCCATCGGGGCTGTCCGAGGCGCGCGGAAGTCCTCCCCTCACCCCCGCCCTCTCCCCAGGGAGAGGGAGCCGGATCGGGCTTGTGGGAACTTCGCAAAGGACTCCGAGGGCACGGACGACGTCCGCGGGACCGAAACGGGAGCCGTTGATATACTCGATCCACTACGCTCCCGCGCGTTACCGGTGGTCCTCGGACCCCGCCGCCGCGAGGAAGTCCCGTTGCGAAATGGCCTGCCACGCGCAGTCCCGCCACGGAGAAGGGGCCAGCCTTGGGCGTAACCGCTGAACGCCTCCCGCGCTCCCTCGTCTCGCTCGAGATCGAGGTCGAACCGGACCGCCTCGAGGCGTCGATGAAGAAGGTGATCAACAAGGTCTCGCAGCAGGTCCGCATCCCCGGCTTCCGCCCCGGCAAGGCCCCTCGTGAGATCGTCGAGCGCACCGTGGGGCAGCCGTTGCTGCTCCAGGAGGCGATCGAGGACCTGCTCCCGAGCGTCTACAACGAGGCCCTCGAGACCGAGGAGATCGAGGCGATCGACCAGCCGGAGATCGAGCTCAAGTCGACCGAGCCGCTGGTCGTCCAGGCGACCGTGCCGGTCCGCCCGACGATCGAGATCGGCGCTTACCAGGCGCTGCGCGTGCCTCGCGAGGAGCCGTCCGTCGGCGAGGCGGAGACCGAAGAGGCGCTGACGGAGCTGCGGCGGCGCTACGCCACCCTCGAGCCCGTCGACCGCCCGGTCGAGTGGAACGACACCGTGCGCATCGACATGAGCGTATCGGTTGAGGGCCAGGCTGAGCCGCACGTCGAGGAGGGCGCCGAGTTCGCCGTCACCGAGGGCGGCATCGTCTCGCTGCCCGGCTTCCTCGACGAGTTGATCGGCCTCGAGCGCGGCGGCCCGCACGAGTTCTCGTTCGACCTGCCCGAGGACTACCAGGCCGAGGAGCTGGCGGGGAAGACCGCCAGCTACAGCGTCCAGCTGCTCGAGGTGAAGCAGGAGGTGCTGCCGGAGCTCGACGACGACTTCGCCCGCTCGCTCGACGAGGAAGGGATCGAAAACCTCGAAGAGCTGCAGGCGCGCGTGAGCGAGGGCGTGCAGGAGCAGATCGAGGCGGTCCACGCAATGAACTATCGCGAGGAGGTGGTCGACCTGCTCCTCGCGACCGCTGAACTGGACTACCCGGAGGTGCTCGTCGAGCGCGAGATCGACCGCCTCGTGGATGAGCAGTCACAGCACGCCTCCCACGAACGCGAGGACTTCGAGCGCTGGTTGCAGGCGATCGGCCGTACCGAGGAAGAGGTGCGGGACGCGCTGCGCGAGCAGGCCGACCTGATCGTCCGGCGCGGCCTCGTGCTCTCCGAGTTCGCCGTCCGCGAGGAGATCGCGGCCTCCGACGAGGAGATCGGCGAGCGGGTGGACGAGATCGTCGAGCAAGCCTCGGCGGGGACGACAGACCTCGAGCAGCGCGCGCGGGTGCGCGGCATGTTCGACACCGAGCAGATGCGGGCCTCGCTGCGCGAGCGCCTGATCTCGGAGCGCGCACTCGAGCGGCTGATCGAGATCGCCTCGCAGGAGGACGAGGAGCTCGAACCGCGCTCGCCGCGCCGTCGCGGCCGCCGCCGTCGCGGCTCACGGGCCGCCGCGGACGACGAGGGCGACGAGGCGGCGGACGAGATCGAGGCTGCCGAGGAGCCCTCGGCGGAGGCGGAGAGCGACGCCGGGGGCGGCTCCGGCGACGAGGACAGCGAGTCCTAGGGCGGCGCTCGGAGCCCGCCCGTGGTCCAATGGAACGAGAGCAACATGCACGCCGGGGAGCCGGCGGCGGCGGGGAAGACGGGTGATATGACGATGCGGCCGGGCGCGATTCCTCCGAGCAACGTCGTGCCGATGGTGGTCGAGACGACCGCCCGGGGCGAGCGCGCGTACGACATCTACTCGCTGCTCCTGAAGGAGCGGATCATCTTCCTGGGCACGCCTATCGACGACCACGTCGCCAACATGATCGTCGCCCAGCTGCTCTACCTGGAGCGCGAAGACCCCGACCGCGACATCAACATGTACATCCACTCGCCGGGCGGCGTGATCACGGCCGGCCTCGCGATCTACGACACGATGAATCTGATCCGCTCGGACGTCTCGACGATCGCGGTCGGCGCGACCGCCTCGATGGCCACGGTGCTGCTGGCGGCCGGGGCCGACAGCAAGCGCTACGCGCTGCCGAACGCCACCGTGCACATGCACCAGGCGATGGGCGGCGCGCGCGGTCAGGCGGCGGACATCGAGATCGCGGCGCGCGAGATCCTGCGTAACAACGAGATCATCCGGAACATCCTCGCCGAGCGGACCGGCCAGCCGATCGACCGCATCCGCGCCGACACCGACCGCGACTACTATCTCAACGCCGAACAGGCCCTCGAGTACGGGATGATCGACGAGATCCTCGCGAGCCCGGGCGGGGACGAGTAACCTCGGGAGAGCGGACGGCGGGACCAGCGGGGCGGGGAGAACGGGAGCCGGAGCGGTGGCGAACTCCTCGAAGCGCGGCGCGTGGGTCCAGTACCACTGCTCGTTCTGCGGCAAGAACCAGGACCAGGTCAAGCGCCTGATCGCCGGCCCCGGCGCCGTCTACATCTGCGACGAGTGCGTCGACCTCTGCCGCGAGATCATCACCGAGGAAGGCGGCGACGGCGTCACGGCGCCGGCCACCAGGCCCACGCGCACTCCTCGCGAGCTGGTCGAGCAGCTGGACGAGTACATCGTCGCGCAGGACCGCACCAAGCGCGTGCTCTCCGTCGCCGTCTACAACCACTTCAAGCGCATCGACGCCCCGATCCAGACGGACGTGGAGCTCGAGAAGTCGAACATCCTGCTGATCGGGCCGACGGGCACCGGCAAGACCGCGCTCGCACGCACGCTCGCGAAGGTCCTCGATGTGCCGTTCTCGATCGCCGACGCGACGGCGCTGACGGAGGCCGGCTACGTCGGCGAGGACGTCGAGAACATCCTGCTGCACCTCATTCAGGCGGCGGAGTTCGACGTGCAGCGCGGCGAGCGCGGCATCGTCTACATCGACGAGATCGACAAGATCGCGCGCAAGGCGGACAACCCCTCGATCACGCGCGATGTCTCCGGCGAGGGCGTGCAACAGGCGCTGCTCAAGATCATCGAGGGCACGGTCGCCAGCGTGCCGCCGCAGGGCGGCCGCAAGCACCCACACCAGGACTTCATCCAGATCAACACCGCCAACGTGCTGTTCATCGTCGGCGGCGCGTTCGAGGGCCTCGAGGACATCGTCTCGCGGCGCACCGGCATTGGCGCGCGCAGCCTCGGCTTCGGCTCGGAGCGGCCGAGCGAGGCCGACCGTGCACGCATCCTCCAGCACGTCACGCACGACGACCTCTTGCAGTACGGACTGATCCCGGAGTTCGTCGGCCGCTTGCCCGTTGTCTCCGTCCTCGATCCGCTCGATGTGGAGACGATGGTCTCGATCCTGACGGAGCCGAAGAACGCGATCGCGAAGCAGTTCCAGCGGCTCTTCAAGATGGACGATGTCGAGCTCGCGTTCACCGACGACGCGCTGCAGGCCATCGCCGAGGACGCGATTGAGCAGAAGACCGGCGCGCGCGGCCTCCGCACCGTCGTCGAGCAGCTGCTGCTTGACGTGATGTACGACGCGCCCTCGATGCCCGAGATCCGCAAGTGCGTGGTCTCGGCCGAGACGGTGCGCAACCGCACGCGCCCGCTGCTGGTCACCGAGTCCGGCGCCGTCGTCGGCGACGCCTCACCGGGCGACGCCCTCGAGGTCTCCGAGTCGGCCTGACGCCTCGCTACTGCAAGGTCGCGCGGTACGCCTCGAACCGCTCGTAGAAGTCCTCGATCGTCAGTCCGAAGGCCTGCTCGAAGGCGTCGTCGTGGCTGGTCGAGGACGGCAGCACGCGGTAGTACTCGAACAGGGCTGGCTCGCCGGCGTACTCGGCGAGCCACTCGACGGCAAGGAAGCCCAGTGCACCTCCGGGGAACGCAATCGAGTCAAAGATAGTCGCGGTCTCCAGGGGATCGAGGGATCGTCCTGCAGCCGAGACAGCCCGGTCCCGGTAATCGATGTACGACGTTCGGCCGGTGTGGGCTGCGTACGCGGCGCGTACGTACAGTTCCGATCCCTCATTGAACCATCGGGGAACCGAGGTGACGTGGTGGATCGAGAGTTCATTTCGAACGCCGAGGTAGTACATGTAGTCGAAGCCTCCGGGGGCGTCGGTGCACAGATCCAGCGGGAGGTCCACGACGCCCCAGGACGGAGCCAACCAACAATCTGTCGGCACGTACGGCCTGACCAGTTCGGCCTGAATGCTCTCGGCGTTGGGTGCGACGAACATCGTGAATTCGGTCGTCGCCTCAAAGCGGCTGGCGAAGAACCGGCGGACCGCTTCGAATTCCTCGCGGATAGCTTCGCCATCTTGCTTCGGCACGCCGTCAAGCATGACGAGGACGGGTTCTTCGAGATCGTCGACAAGGTGAGGGAGCGGCGGGAAGGCCTCAGCGCGATAGGCCTCGAAGGAGGCATAGAAGTCTTCAACCGCTATGCCGAAGACGGTTGCGAACGTGCCCCGCCAGTCGGCTGTCTGGCGAAGCTGCCGCAAGTACTCGAATAACGCGGGTTCCCCGCCGATCCTGAGCAGGTGCTCGATCGCGAAGAACGCGACTCTCCTCTCTTCGGGCGACAGCGGTATGATCACGCCCGACGTTTCCACGGTCTCAAGTTCGCTCAGCGCTACGGTGACGCGGCGTCCGTCCACGAGAGCGTTCGCTCGCCACCGTCTGTCCAACGGTTCGCTGGCCTCGGCATAGGCGGTCTCGGCGTAGAGCCCGGCGGCTCCCACGAGCCAGTGCGGCATTGGCACGGCGGGCAAGCTGCCGAGCCAGCGCCATGCGCTGGGGAGATGGAAGCGAAGATTCTCCGCGAACTCGGGTACCAGAGAGAACTCCGGCCCGAACACATCTCTGCCCGACGACGTATTCGGGTACGTACACGCGAGGACGCGCTTACTCACGCGACTACTGATACTCGTGTGGCAGTAGGTACCCGTGCTGCTGAAGGCGAAGTCGAGTTCAGGGACGTAGACATTCCGGAGCAGTTCGACGTCCGGCGCGATGTACTGGAGCGGACCCGGTGTGACGATGCCGAACCGCTCGACGAAGAAGTCCTTTACGCGCTCGTACTGGGCAAGGATCGCCGCACGCGTCTCAACTGGAACGTCCCCGAGGAAGACGAGCGCGTGGTCGGGCGTGCCGGGCTGCCGCCAGTTCACCGCCGCGGGCGCCCGAATCCACAGCGCGTCGCCGATGCCGAGCGTCGCGTCGCCGAACTCGTAAGATTCGAACCGTTGCATGGCCGGGTTCCAGCGATGGGCGGACGTGGCTACGCGTCTCACGGAGGTGACGCCCCCGTCCGCGGCGATCGCGACCATGTTGGCTCCAGGCTCCATGCGAACCACAAAACCGTCCGGCCTGACTTGTCGGCTCCACTCGACGGTCGTGTCACCGCCCAGGCGCAGCCACAACCCCATTCCGGGTGCGAGGGTCGGCAGTTCGGCGTACCGGTTACGAGTGGCGCGCTGGTACGCCTTCGCCTCCGCATCCCAGGCCGAGACCTGGCGCAAGGCGGGGATCGCGTCAAACAGCTCCGAGGTCGGCGCAGCCGGCCCAACCCAGCCGGCCATGTTCCAGCCCGGATGCAGCACCGTGGTGATCGTCTCGCCCTCGGAAGCCTCGTCCGAGGCCTCCGAGGGGATCGAAGGCGCCAGCCCCGCGGCGAGCAGCAGCGCTGCGAGGGCGGCGAGGAGGGCAGGGCTAATGTGTCTCGCCCTCAGCGGCAGCCTTCCGCGATGGCGGACGTCGGGCATCACGGTGTCGCCAGCTTGGCGCGGTAGGCCTCGAACCGATCGTAGAAGTCGTCGAGGGTCAGCCCGAAGGCCTGCTCGAAGGCGGCCTCGCGGCTCAACGAGGACGGCAGCACGCGGTAGTACTCGAAGATGGCGGGCTCGCCGGCGTACTCGGCGAGCCAGCTGACCGCCAGGAAGCCAAGCGCACGCGCTCGCCCACCGCTGTCCGTCGCCAGATCCCGCAACGATGCTTCGGTGGTCCGGGACATGTTGACCCGGGGGCCCCAGTACGCCTCGAGATTCAGGCGTCCCATCGCGGAGCCGTACGCAACCCTGGTGAACTCGGTGAGACCGTGGGACAGCCACTGGGGAGCGACGTCACTGCTGTTGTAGATTCCGGGCCTGTCGAGCATCTCCAGAGGGGCGAGCTCCTGCACGACGGCGCCCCTGTAGATCTCGTCCAGCCTGAGCGAACTGCCGCATTGCTCCAGAATGAGGACTGCGCGTCCCTGAAACGGCTCCACACTGCAAGAGACGTTCCCAAGGACCGGCAGGGTGCGGTGCACCGTCTGGTCATCGAGCGCGATGTAGAGCGTGAACTCTGTCGCCTCCACACCAAATCGATCGGCGAAGAAGCGGCGCACCTCCTCGAACTCGGTGCGGATGTCCGTTGCGGTCTCATCCGGCACGCCACCGAGGAACACCAGCACTGGTTCCGCGAGATCATCGGTGAGGTGCGGGAGTGCGGTGAGCACCGCCGCCCGGTACTCCGCGAACTCGCGGTAGAAGTCCTGAACATCAATGCCGAAGGCGGTCGCGAATGCTGCGTGCCAGTCCGTGGAGGTCCGCATCAGCTTGAAGTAGTCGAAGACAGCGGCGTTGCCGGCGCGGTCCGCCAACCACTCCACGGCGAAGAAGCCCAGCGCGCGCTCAGAGAAGTTCGTGTCGCCGTCACGATTCTCGGTCACCTCGAAGTGGCTGAGCGGTAGCGAGATCCGCCTGGCGCCGTTCTCCAGGTTGAGCTGCTGCCAGGTCGAGGGGCCGCCACGGTACTCTTCGAGGGCGTACTGACGGGCGCCGGCGACCAACCAGCCGGGTCCTCGCGGGTCGAGCGTGGGGACGCCACGCCAGCTCACCCCTTTGCCGGGAATCTGCAGCAGCAGCGCATCGACATAGTCCCAGTCCGGTGTCCCCTCGGGAGGGCCGATACAGCGCAGCACGCTGATGTCGATCTCCCTGTTGGTCCGGCCGCAGAATCCCCTTCGCGGTGCCTCCTCGTAGACCTCCATGTAGATCTCGCGCACCGCTTCCACGTCTGCGCCGATGTAGTGAGGACGACTCCTCGTCGCGACCGCGAAGTCCTCGGCAAAGAACCGGCGAACCTTCGCGTACTCGGTGAGCAGGACCTGCCGGCGGGAGTCTGGAATGTCGCCGAGGAAGACGAACGGCGGCTTCGCGGTGCCCGGCTGCCAGAGGTTGAACGGCGCCGCAGCCTCGATCCAGACCGCTTCGCCTCCGCTGAGGATCGCGTCCCCGAAGCGGTACGGCTCGTAGCCCTGCTCGGCGGGATCCCAGCGCCACGCGCGCGCCTCGGCGTCGTCGGGTGGATTGAGTGCGCCGTCGGCCACGATGCCGACCAGCTGCCGACCAGTACCAAGCCGGAGCACCACGCCATCCGTCGCCGCAGGGCGCGTCCAACGCAGGGGTGAGTCGCCGCTGAGGTAGAGCCAGAGCCCGGCGCCGGTCGTCAGAGCCGGAAACCCGTTGGTCCGACCCGGCCGCGCGTAGTGGTACTCCCCTGTCGTCGCGTCCCAGGACGCGAGTCTCTGGAGCCTCGGGAACGCACCGAGCAACTCGGATAGGGGGGCGTCGGGCCCCACCCAGCCGACCGCGTTCCAGCCCGGCTGCAGCACGATCGTGACCGTCCCGGGATCGCGGGTCCCGGACTCGGCAGTTGCACCCTCGGGAGTCGCGGCCTCGGGAGTCGCGGTCCCGGAAGTCGCAGTCGGAGGCGCCGGCGCCCGGGGTGTCGAGTCCGTGGCGTCACAGGCGAGCGCCAGCGCCCCCGCCGCAAGCAGGAGCGCCGCGAGGGCGGCGAGAAGTGCTGGCCGGAGGTGTCCGAGACTCAAAGGCTTCGCTCCGGTCGCTACCTGACAATACGCTCCGACTACCCGAACGGTTCCCACGGGGCGCAGCGTCCGCGGCTGCTGCGGGGTATCCTCGATCTCTATGACAACCACCGCCCGACGCCGATCGCGCGTGCGACTGCGACTCGACGAGCTGCTCGTCGAGCGCGGGCTGGCGCCCGACGCGGAGCGCGCGCGCGCGCTCGTGCTCGCTCGCGAGGTGCGCGTCGAGGGCGCGGTGGCGACCCGGCCGGCCGAGGTCATGGCGCCTGGCGTGGCGCTCGAGTTGCGCGAGCGGCCGCGCTACGTCAGCCGCGGGGGCGACAAGCTCGCCCATGCGCTCGACCGCACGGGACTCGAGGTGCGCGGGCTGCGCTGCCTGGATGTCGGCGCCTCGACCGGGGGCTTCAGCGACTGCCTGCTGCAGCGCGGCGCGCGCGAGGTCGTTGCCGTCGACAGCGGCTACGGGCAGCTCGCGCAACCGCTGCGCGACGACCCACGCGTCGAGGTCCGCGAGCGCACCAACGCGCGCGACCTCGATCCGCTCGACCCGCCCGTCGACCTGGCCGTCGTCGACGTCTCGTTCATCTCGCTGACCGCGGTGCTGCCCGCCGTGCTGCGCTCACTGCAGCCGGGCGGCGACATACTGGCGCTGGTCAAGCCGCAGTTCGAGGCGCGGCGCGAGCAGGTGCAGCGCGGCGGAGTGGTGCACGACCCGCTCGTGCACGCCGAGGTGGTCGGCAAGGTCGCGGCCTGGGCCCTCGAACGAGGAGTGCGCGTGCGGGGCGTCTACCGCTCGCCGCTGACCGGCCCCGCCGGGAACCGTGAGTTCTTCCTCTGGCTGCGCACACCCGCGGCCGCCACGTCGCGAGGTGACGCGTGAGCACGGGGGACGCCCTCGGTGGGATCGCGCGCTGCGGGGTCTGCTATCACCCCGACGTGCACGGCGCGCGGGCGCTCGCCGAGCGGCTGCACGCGCAGGTCGTCAAGGCCGGGATCGAGAGCTGGAGCGCGCCGCTGGAGCGCGATGGTCCGGCGGGCGGCGAGGGGCCGGTCGATGCGCAGCTGCCCGGCTCGGACCTGCTGGTCTGCGTCGGCGGCGACGGCACCGTGCTCCAGGCCTCGGGCATCGCATCGGCCCTCAACGTCCCAATCTTCGGCGTGCGCATGGGCCGCCTCGGCTTTCTCGCCGAGTCGACCGAGAGCGAGGCGGAGGCGGCGCTGCGCCTGATTCTCGGCGGCGGCGGCCGAATCGAGGAGCGCACGATGGCGCAGGCCGTGCTCGGCGACGAGGAGCCGCTGCACGCACTCAACGACGTGGTGATCGGACGGCACCGCCTCGGGCGCACAGTCTCGGTCGGCGTCCATGTCGACGGCGTGGTGCTCGCCGAGTACCGCACCGACGCGGTGATTGTCGCGACGGCGACCGGCTCGACGGGGTACGCCCTCGCGATCCACGGGCCGATCCTCTACCCGACCTCGACCGAGCTGATCGTCGCGGCGGTCGCGCCGCACCTCTCCTACGGCAACGCGCTCGTGCTGCGCGACGGCGCGGAGGTCACGCTGGAGGTCGCGCGCGGCCACGAGGCGGTGATGACCGTCGACGGCCACCACGAGATCGAGGTCCGGTCCGGGAGCATGGTGCGCATCACGCGCTCGCCGCGGCGGGCGCGATTCGTGCGCCTCGGAGGCGAGGGTCAGTTCTACGCCAACCTCGCGCAGCGCCTCGGCTGGCTGCGCCTCGACCACCAGCTCGGCGAGCTCGAGCGAGACTGACGATGCACGCGCAGCGCACCGCCCTCGCGCCCCCCATCGCCCGATTGCCTCACGCGGGACTATCCTAGAAGCATGACGGCCCCGGCTCTCCCCACGACGGTCGAGCGCGCGACGATCCACGACGTGGACGGGATCCACGCGCTCGTGAACTTCTGGGCCGCCCGCGGCGACATGCTGCCGCGCACCAAGGGCGAGACCTACGAAAACCTGCGCGACTTCTTCGTCGTCCGCGAGGGCGAGGAGGTCGTCGCCTGCGGCGCGCTGCACATCGTCTGGGCCGACATCGCCGAGGTGAAGTCGCTCGCCGTCTCCGAGGAGCGGCAGGGCCAGGGCTACGGCCAGCTGCTGGTGCGGGCTTGCATCGACGAGGCCGGCCGGCTCGGCCTCGAACGCGTCTTTGCGCTCACCTACCGCCCCGAGTTCTTCGAGCGCCTCGGCTTCGCGCAGGCCGACGTGATGGAGCTGCCCCGCAAGGTCTGGAACGAGTGCTACCGCTGCCCGAAGTTCCCGGGCTGCAACGAGATCGCGATGACGCTCGACCTGCCCTCGGCGGTTACGGCCTGAGCCCCGCGTGAGCGAAGCGCTGCCCAAAGTCCTGAGCAACGAGCGCGCCTACGAGGGCGCGCTCTTCGCCGTCGACGAGGCGCGGCTGCGCTTCCCCGACGGTTCCGAGGGGGCGAGGGAGACCGTCGTGCACCCGGGCGCGGTCGCGCTCCTCGCACGGCTCGACGACGGCCGGCTGCTGCTCGTCGAGCAGTACCGCCACGGGGCGAGGCAGCGCCTGCTCGAGGTGCCGGCGGGGACGCGCGAGCCGGGCGAGCCGCCGGCGGTCACCGCGCGCCGCGAGCTGCGCGAGGAGACCGGCTACGACGCCGAGTCGATCGTCCGCCTCGGGGGCGCCTGGATGGCGCCGGGCTTCACGAGCGAGTACATCGACTTCTACCTCGCGACCGGGCTCTTCGAGGCGCCCCTCGACACGGGCGACGAGGAGGATCTGGGTGCGCCGATCCCGGTCACGCTCGACGAGCTGGACGCCGCGATTGGCGAGGGGCGAGTCGAGGACGCGAAGACGATCATCGCGCGCCACCTCTACGGGCTGCACCTGCGCGAGGACGATGACGCCAGGAGCTAATCCGCCCGCTTGACCATGACCCCGGCCGCGGGAATAGTGAACGCTGCCGCGTCGGCAGCCGCCGTGCGACGGCACGGCCGACCGGAATGCGAGGCGCAGTGGCCGACGATCTCCAGCACGACCTGCTCATCGTTGGCGGCGGCGGAGCCGGCCTGCGCGCCGTCATCGCCGCAGCCGAGGCCTACCCCGACCTCGACATCGCGATGGTCTCCAAGGTCTACCCGATGCGCAGCCACAC